>CAZINL010000046.1:0-12925 GCA_964540595.1 uncultured Clostridia bacterium | reverse complement strand
GCAGCTTCGGATGATCAGATCATAGGCTATGCTTTTACCCCGGCCCGCCTTCCACGCCTGTGGCAGACGGCCATTACCCGCGGCCATCTTTGGCGCTGGATCACAGCCACGCTATCCGGCCGCTATCATCTCGGCTGGCACCCGGTTCGCATCGTCCTCACCAACAAGTGGTCGTTCTTGGCCTCAGCCTTCGACAGACGCTACCGCATCCCAGCACGGATATTGTCCATCGCGGTAGTTCCTAGCCATCAGGGGCAGGGGATCGCCGGCGCTCTCCTCGACCAGGGATTGACCTACCTTAGAGCGCAGCACGTAGCGCGAGTGCGACTCGAGGTGCGGCCGGACAACACTCCGGCTGTCCGTCTCTACCAGCGTCGAGGCTTCCACGTGGTCGGTGAAACACGTGACACGCAAGGTCTGTGGACGATCATGCTCAAGGATATCATTGGCGAAAATAGTTCCTCGGTTGGCAGGAATACTAGCCAGGGGGGCGAATAGATTACATCGATTTCAATATGGTGAATGTGACTTTCTTAATATGAAAGCTCACGTAGAAGGAGGAACAGTATGCCTAACAAGGAGATGCTCCTGATCCCAGGGCCTACCCCCGTGGTGGACGAGATCTACGAGGCTCTCGCCTCTGAGACCTACGCCCATACCGATCCTCGTTTCGTGAAGACGTACGTAGACAGCCTGCAGGCGACCAAGGAGATGTTCAACAACCAGAATGGCGAGGTCTTCGTGATTGCCGGTTCTGGCACGCTCGCCATGGAGATGGCCATCGTCAATACTGTGGCTCCCGGCGAGAAGATCCTCGTCGTCAGCCATGGTTACTTCGGCGATCGCTTCATCCAGCTAGGCAAGGCCTTCGGCATCCAAGTCGAGGCGCTCCAGTCCGAATGGGGCAAGCGCGTCTGCCCCAAGGAAGTCGAGAAGAAGCTGGCTGAGGGTGGCTTCAAGGCCGTCACCGTCACCCATGTCGACACCTCCACAGGTGTCGTCGCTGACCTCGAGGCTCTCGTTCCCGTAGTAAAGAAGGCCGGCGCCCTCTTCATCCTCGATGGCGTCTGCGCAAGCGCTGCCATCAGCGAGGATATGGAGAAGGAATACGGCGCTCCTGGCAACAAGATCGACATCGTCCTGACCGGCTCACAGAAGGCCATCGGCGTTCCACCGGGATTGGCGATCATCGCCTTTGGTCCTCAGGCTCTCGCCGCCCGCGAAGCCCTCGGCCAGATCCCGGCTTACTACGCTGACATCAAGATGTGGCTACCGATCATGCAGAACCCATCTAAATACTACGCGACCCCTGCTGTCAACATGATCTACGCTTACGGCAAGGGTATGGAGATCGTCAAACGCGAAGGCTTTGAACAGCGCTACCGCCGCCACGCCGCTCTCGGCAAGGCTGTCCGCGCCGCCCTCGCCACCTACGGTTTGCACGCTCTCGCCAGCGAAGAGGTCGCTGCTCCTACTCTGAGCTGCATCCTCTATCCGCAGGGCCTCGATGATGCCGCCTTCCGCAAGATCCTGGCTGGCAAGGGCATGATCGTTGCTGGTTCACTGGCTGCCCTCGCCGGCAAAGCCTTCCGTATCGGCCACATGGGCAACACCACCACCGAGGACTTCGTCAAGGCCGTCACCTACATCGGTGAAGCGCTCACCGAGCTCGGCCAGAAGGCTGATATCAACGCCGCCGTTGCCAAGTTCAACGAGGTGTTTGCAGCGAACGCGTAGCGTTTGCCAGACGCTAGAACGAATCGTTAGGGAGTCAAGAGTCAGACTTCGGCTCTTGACTCCTTCGTTTCTATCTCGTCCCCCACTAGGGACTTGGGACTCGAGACTCGCGACCGGAGGGAGCGCCATGTCTTCCAAACAACCAACGATTATCAACTCAGTGGCCAAGGCGCTAACGATCTTGCAGCTGCTAGCACGCGAAGGAGCTCTGGGACTGACCGAGATCAGCAACCGTCTGGGGATGAACTTCAGCACCACCCACCATCTGATCTCGACGTTGCGTCATCAGCACTTTGTGGAACAGGAAACAGCATCCAAGCGCTATCGCCTCGGGGTGGCTTGCCTGGAGCTGGGCCACGCGGCCTCGACCCAGATGGATCTGAGAACGCACGTGACGCCCTACCTGGAGCACCTAGCCTCCACGTTAAGCGAGACGGCCAATGCGGCCGTCTTGGACGATGGCGCGATTATCTACATCGCTCAGGTTGCCCCCACCAGGATGATGAAGACCTTCGTCGCCATGGGGGCACGGGTCCCGGCCCATTGTTCAGGAGTGGGCAAGGCGCTGCTCGCCTACCTCTCGGATGTTGAGCTTGATGCCATCATCGAGCGCTCCGACCTAACCCGCTTTACCACCATGACTCTGACCAGTCCCGATGAACTAAAGACCGAGCTGGCCCGTATTCGCGAGCAAGGCTACGCCGTGGATAACCAGGAACGCGAAGACGGCGTCGTCTGCGTCGCCGCACCGGTCTACGACTATACCGACCGGGTGATCGCAGCCATCAGCATCTCCGGTCCCCGCGAGCGGATGGTCTCCAAGGACTGGGACCAACTTGTCTCTACACTGAAATCCACCGCCGCAGATCTCTCCAGAAACCTGGGCCACCGACATAGCGACAAGTAACGACCGCCCCACACCGGGGCGGTCGTTGTTCATCTGGCTGCTTGTTTCACAATCCCTCTAGGGACTCGGGACTAGGGACTAGCGAGGTATCCTCGCTTCACACCAGCTCCACATTGGCCCGCGCCACGGTCACCATCTGCCCATCGTCCAACTCCACTTTCACCACGGGAACCCTGGCCTCGGTCTCGCGTGGCTGGGACTCGCGAATGATCTCCTTGATTGTGCCGAAGCGGCCAAAATAGGGGGCCATTACACAGCGCACGCTCGTGCCGACTGCTAGGTCCTCGTCGGCCACGGTTGGCTTATTCAGCGGGCCATCCCAAGCGGGGAAAGGCACCACGATCTCGGGGCGGATGGCACCGGCGCGGATCTGCGTCGCCCCATTGATCGACGCGCGGCTGCCTTCCATGGCCTTGAGCAGGGCAAACATATCCTCACGCATACTGAGTTGACCGAAGCCTTCCAGCAGGATTACCGTCATAGGGATATTCTCCTGGCCGGTGATCCCGACCCCCAGCTTGCAGCCTAAGCTGCGCACCAGATTGATATAGCTGGCTGAGGCGCAGATAACCCCTTTTACCCCTAGCGAGAGAGCCTTCTGCAGCGCCTCGTTGGTGGCCGATGAGCCGCCGACGATGATCTTACCAGCGTGTTCGGCCGTGATCAGCTCCGCAGTCAGAGATTGATCGGGGCTCATGACGACCACCTTGATCTCCCCGTGGGTCTCGCCGCCCACGCCAAAGATGCCATTGATCACGACGGCTGGTGTCTCGACCACCACGCCCCTTTTCGGCAGGACCTCGGTCACATTGCCATCTAGATAACCCTTCACCACCACCTGACGGAAAGGCCGCGAGATGGTCACCTTACCATTTTGGGGATTGATCTCTGTAATCACGCCGGAGATGGGAGCGACGGCCACTTTCGAGTAGAAGGCGGCGGCCTCACCCTTCTTGGCAATGATCTGGCTCTTCTTCACCTCTTCGCCCACCTGACGCAGCATGTACTTGGCTACCTCGGCAGGCTTGACCCCAAGGTCAAATGCAGCGTCTAGACTCACAGGGGGCTCTTCCTTGCCAAACTCCTCACGGATGACGACTCTTCCTGAGGCAGCGGAGATATCTTCGATGGTGCCGTTGATCGGCGACTCGTACTCCTTACGACCATACGTCCCGGTCTCATTCGCCCGGGCGATGATCTGCTTGGTCTTGACACTCTCCCCGCGCTGGCAGAGCATACAGGCGCTTAGCTCCTCGGATGGAACCCCGAGCAGCCTCGCCAGCGGGATGACCCAGGGGATACCCGGCTTGAGCGGGATGCGTGCCACCGGGGTGTCCGGGTCAACAGTCGCTCCCAGCTCGACCAAGATCTCTCCGGGCAGGGGCAGTCTACGAACTCGCTTCACTTGCTGGATCTTACTTGCGACCAAAGAGTCGTGCAAATAGGCCACGGTTCTGCCCCCCTTCGTCCTTGGTGACCGCAGGAGTCTGGTTCTGCTCGTGGCGCGGTTTCAGACTGGCGTCTGGGTAAACGTTGAGCGCCGTCAGCCACTCCGTCAGCTTGCGCATCCGCTCCTGATCGTTCTGAGGCAGCTCAAACGGGCGCCCACGCAGGTCAAAGATCAGTCCCACTAACCCCCCGTCCACCGTCCTCGTGAGACCTTTGCCCGGCCCGGCACCGAGGTCAAAGCCGCGTTGAGGCATCAGCTCGACGATGGCCTCTTCGCCGACGCCTAGATCAAGACGCGTGATAGCACCATAGCTCAGCTTCTCCTCCTGCACCCGCCCGTCGGCAAAGGTGATCTTCGCCTCCAGCACTGGGGCACCGTCCCGCCCCTTGCCGATCGGGGCAATGCAGGTGCCGAGGCGGACGAGGCAGTCCTTATCGAAGACCTCGGCGGCGATCTCGGGCTGGATCGATGAGAGCACCCCCAGGTGCGGCATCATGAAGATACTGTCGACCGCCAGCTGGGTGATCCCTTCGGGAAGGAAGGCATCCATCAGCATCATGGCAGCCTGTTCCCGCCGCGGCGCATGAGAGAGCACGCCGCCGGAGCCGACCAACATATCCAGTTCTCTGGTCTTGATCAGTTCTTCGCCCTTGGAGTCAAACAGGGCCTTGGCGTTCCAGTCGGCCACCTTCTGCTTCTCCACCTTGCGCGCCAGTGATTTGTGGTGATCAAAGGAGAGGCGGAGGGCCTCGCGGCAGATAGCTTGTTCGAGTATGAGGGTCTCGATGGTCTCGGGCAGCGTGGTGGGACGGATCATCTTATTGGCGATCCAGTCGCCTAAGCGATCCTCATCCACCGCAAAGGGGATCCAGCGCCTGATATTCTGCCATCCAGCCTCCTCCAAGACATTGCAGATGCTGTAGCTCATTCCTAGGTTGGCGCTGACCGTACGAGTGAAGACGCCATTGACCGCGGAAAATACGTCGGTAGTAGCACCGCCGATATCCACGCCGACAATATTCGATTGGTAACGATCCGCCATCAGGGAGATGATGCGTCCCACCGCGCCCGGAGTGGGCATGACCGTGGTGTCAGCCCAATCAATCAGCTCATCGTAGCCAGGCGCTTGGGCCATGACGTGCTCCATGAAGAGCTTATGTATCAGTTCACGGGCAGGGCCGAGATTTTCGGTATCATGAGCGGGGCGCAGGTTCTCCACACAGTGCACATCGACCGTAGCGGCGGAGACCGAACGGATAAGGTCCTGAGCGTCCACATTGCCCGCATAGATCAGGGGGAGTTTGAAGCCGCTGCCGAAGCGCGGCTGGGGGTTGGCCTGTACGATCATCTCTGCGATGGCCGCCAGGTCTTGCACCGCACCACCGTCGGTCCCTCCCGACATGAGGATGATATCCGGGCGGAGCTGGGTGATGCGTGTAATCTGTTCTGAGGTACTGCGGCCATCGTCGACGGCGATGACATCGAGCACCACGGCGCCTGCTCCCAAAGCCGCTCGATGGGCGGAACTAGCGCTGACAGAGCTGACCACGCCGCAGACCATCATCTGTAAGCCCCCGCCAGCCGAACTGGTGGAGAGGTAGAGGTCTACACCTTTGCCTCCCTCTTTGGGGCGAATCAGTTCTCCGCCCGTCAGCAGGGGCCGATCAACCAGCTCGGCCACGCGCCTGATCGACTTGCGCACGCCGATCATGACGTTTTCCCAGGGGCGCTCCACGGTGGTGGGCATCTCCCCGCGTGTGACCAGACGATATTCGTCGCCAACCTTCTCGATTAGGATCGCTTTCGTGGTCGTGCTGCCTACGTCGGTAATCAGTATTGAAGTAATGGCTGGGCTTTCGGTCGGCAAGACCCACCCCTCCTTTCTCGCTTATGGCCATAGCGAAGAGGCCACAATGGACCACGGGCGCAGCACTGCTGCGCCCGATCTCTTTTTGCAGTTACGAGGCTCCTAGAGTAGCTTCAGCACATCCGTGAACAGGAACTGCAGCCGTCCCATGACCAGTGAGCTGTAACTCATGACGTTGTAGGCGAAGTAGGCGCCAAAGGCTACCAGCAGAAACACCTTACCGGCCTTGCTGGGGTAGCGGAGAACACCCTGATCAACCTTGACGGTGAAAATGAAGTAGGTCATGACGCAGACCACACCCACAAAGAAGACCAGATCGTTGAGGGTCTTGAATTTGGTAAAGGTATTGGTCACCTGGGTGATAAAGGGAGCCACATCAAAGGCGAGGACTGTGCCCATCCCGTAGCCGACCCATACTGACATCGGGATCCTGGCCAGCCAAGCGACCTTCTGGAAATAGCGAGCGTAGATCAAGAGACTGAAGATCGCTACCAAGGCGTAAGCGATCTGACCACCCTGGACGAACTCCTTGTTCCAAGTGGGCACAATGACGTTGGTCCAGCTGTAGACGATGCCATTGGCGGTTACAATGCCAACATAGGTGTACTCCGCCCAACGGTAGAAGGGATTCTCCTTATACAGATAGCTGAAACCCGCCAGGGTGATCAGCCCCGCAAGATAAAGTCCCACAGTGGTCATCAGCGGACTGGTCAAGAAGGTTGAGAGTGCACTCATAATTTACTTCCCACCTTTCTTGCGATTGAGGAAGTAACCAGCGTTGCCGATCAGGATCAGCGCCACGATGAACAAGTGAGCAAACGACTGTGCATCCATGCTGGATGCGCCTTTGCCGGGTACACCGATGATCTGCTCATATTCGGCACCGCCAGGAAGCCCAGACAGCAGACCCACGATCTGACCGGTCTTGAGGGTGTTCACCATGTTGGCGGCCATGGTACCAGCCGATCCGGAGACGATCTTGGTCTTATGCGGGGCGTTGAGGAAAGTGACATAGTTGCCAGTACCAGGGCTACCAACCTGGAGTGAGTAGATGAGCGCTACATCCTTAAGCGCCTTCAGGTCAGACATCATCGGGTACTTGTCGAGCGGCACGTTGTACATGTCGACACCAGCCATGGCTTTCCAGACATCAGTAGCCGCGACCTGCAGCATACTGTCGCCGCCGACCTTGAAGCCTAGATTGACCCAGTCGACGCCTTCCTTATAGTTCAGTTGAGCCATCAGGGGGCGGATGATGTCATCACAAAGCTGGGCTGACAGAGGTTCATACATGGTGAAATAGGCGATGCGGACCCCTTTGCTGGCTAGGTGGCGACTCACGGCCACCAGTTGCGGTTGTAGCTCGGGAGTCGAGCCGGTCCCGACATCAAAGGAAACCCAGACAATATCGCCCTTCTTGAGGCTATCGAAGACCTGATAGGCGTCTTTGGTCTGCTTGTTGACGACGATCGGGGTGCCCAAAGGCATGAACATCGGCAGAAGCAGGACAAGCGCCATGATGATATAGATATAGCGCGAGTCGATATTGGTCCACTTCATGTTGCTCCCCCTTTCTAGGCACCTGTACCCAGGTGACTGCGTTCTAGACCAAGGAGTACGCGGATGGCTGTGGCAAAGCCACCGATATACCCACCAAGGACGATGCCACGGATGGCCGACGTATTGATGATATCAACCAACCAAGTGGAGAGCGTCGAGATCGGTGGGAAGAGGGCAATGGTGAGTGGAGCACGCCCAAGCAGGACGACTATGCCCGCGCCCAGCAACACCGTCGCTTCGAAGGTGCGCATGCGGAAGGCCCGATAGGCAGCCGAGGCGATATAAAAGCCGAGCAGGGCGTAGATGACCGAGCCGGCCGGAGTAGACATGTTGGCTACAAACCACTGGTAACCTTTGTCCTTGTAGCCCACGGTGAGCCCATAGAGTGTAAGAAAGACGATCAGGACCAACATGTAGACACTCAGGCCCCAGTTGACCTTTTTGCGCTTAATGATGGTGAGATGATATCTCACGATGGCGATGGCACCGATCATGAAGCCAAGAGCTGAGGAGAATGAGTTCCAGCCGTTGGTAGTATTCAGCATCTGTTGCGCATTGGGGATGTTGAACCACTTCATGGCCATCACCCAACCACCGGCGATCAGGCCAAGGATCAGCGGTAAGCGTTTCGAGCTCATGGTACACCTCCCAACCTATTTATTGAGGAAGTCGATCAGGGGCTTGGCACCACTTGCGCCACCAAGGTTGGCCCAGATGGTACCAACGATGATCAGCGCCATGATCGCCATCTTGGCCCAGTCCTGTGCGATGACGGTACCAGTCATGACCGGCTCCTTGGAGAGATAAGCGCTGGCGGCGTAGAGCTCTTCCCCGATCAGGGTGTAGTCACAGGATGCGACAAAGAAGGGGATCTGATAGGTGTTGGTGGTACCGGCGATCTGAATGGCGCCTGCGTTGTAGCCTGCTTCAGCAAGGATCAAGGACTCAGCACGCCAATACCCGAGCATCAGGTTGGCAGCCACTTGTTCGCGCTGCATGATCCCGATCACGGCACTGGTGTAACTGAACTGCTCGTCAGAGACCCAACGGACATCCTCTTCGTTGTAGCTCTCAGGCCGTCCGGCTTCCAGATAGGACTGACGCACCATCTCTTGCGCGATGGGGTGGAGCAGCATCTGACGGATGGTGGCGATCAGGCGGGTGTTGTAGCGCGCAGCTTGGCGAGCCACATGCCCTAGGATCGCCATGCCGGCAAAGGTCGGAGCATTAAAGGCATCCTGTCCAGGCGAGTAGTGCAGCGGTCGCCCCATCTCAGTGGCGCGGCCCAACGCTTCATCGATCGCATCAAGACCAGCCAGCTTGCGGATCTGGGGCAGCTTCTGACCAGCTTTAGCCCGGGTAATCATGTACCAAACAAGTCCGAAGAAGACGATGGAGAGGATGGCATCGAGGGTCATCCCTTTGGCAAACATGGACATTCGCGTCGTCACCCCCATTTGATTTTGACCTAAACCACCGATCAACTCTGTCTGGCCTCACCTCCTGCATTGGACAAGCGGCCGACTAGACCACTCTGGAGCTCCCCATACCAAGACGGATGCCTATCAATGGCACTGTTCCGCTACTCTAACTTATTGTCGAGCCCTGGGGATTATTTGCTTTGGGGTTAATTTGGTCTTGCTCTGGGAGCTGGAACCCACAGTGGCCTGCTAGTAATATCCTACATTGGGGCTCAATTCTCCTTTGTCGTACTATGTAGAATACATAGATAAGTTTTTATTCTCGGATTCTCATGGCACGGAGAGGCAACTTTTCTTTGTATATGCCGGTATCACCGACCTTGTTTAGGCTATCTCCTGGATGCATAAACTCTTTATATTAGGGTCTTGATGCTGGGAGGTAGCACATGCCTAAGAGATCTATCTTCCTTCGTTGGCTGCCAGCGGTGGTGCTGATGACAGCGATTGCCTATCTCTCGCACCAGTCCGATCCACGGCAGCTGCTGGCGCCGCTCAGCGGGATCACCCGTTTCGGTACGATGTTGCCCCGCATGCCGGACTATGTCGCCCACTTTGTGGAGTACTTTGCCCTGACGATGGCAATCAGTTCTGCCCTCCGCCACCGACGCTACGACCACCCTCGACGATCACTAGTGTGGCCCTTATTGATCGTCATGGCATTTGCCATCTCCGACGAACTGCATCAAGCGTTCATACCCAAGCGCTCGCCCCAGCTTAGCGATCTAGCTGTGGATATGCTGGGGGCGGTCTGTGCACTGAGCCTGATCCAACTGCAAAGGATGGTTAGCCGTCGGGTCTTCCTCTGGGTCGGCAACGCCCGTGATCCTGCCTGAGACCAAAAGGGGTAACGAGCGAAGCTCAGTTTCGCTCGTTACCCTTTTGGCTATATGACCAAGTACTACATTACATTCGCACCGCCGCGGCGAAGAATTAGCTGAGTAAAAAAAGGAAACAGACCCCTTCAGGTCCAATCTTGATAGTACATTCCTCTCCGCCATCCACTGTGTCACAGTGTGGGCGGCGCACTCGTAGATTAGGTAGAGAGAGCCGTTACAGACGAGAGGACGACCATGAGAACAAGGGGAAAGGCAGGCGTTTTGAGGTGACGATTGAAGGCAATAACATGCTGCCCGTGGTGAAGATCCTAGCGACTGGTGGCACCATCGCGGGCAAAGGAAAAGACCCCCTGGGGACACAAGGCTACAAACCCGGTGAACTGTCCGTCGAGGAACTGATCGCGGCGGTGCCGGGAATTGAGAAGGTGGCGCAGATCCGCGGCGAGCAGATCTGCAACGTGGGAAGTACTTCGCTGACCAATGAGACCTGGCTGCGCTTGGCTAAGCGCATCAATGAGATCTTTGCCGGCGAGCCAGAGGTCGCCGGGGTGGTCGTCACCCATGGGACGGATACTTTGGAGGAGACCGCTTACTTCCTGAACCTGGTGGTGAAGAGCGATAAGCCCGTGGTAGTCGTCGGGTCGATGCGCCCCGCCACGGCCATTAGCGCCGATGGGCCGATGAACCTGGCCAATGCGGTGCGTCTGGCCTCGTCAGCCGATGCGGTGGGTAAAGGCACCTTGGTGATGCTCAATGACACCATCCATGCGGCTCGTGATGTCAGCAAGACCAATACCTCGCGCGTTGATACCTTCCGCAACTATGAACTTGGGGCGCTGGGCTATGTGCACGCCGGGCTAGTGAGCTTCTACCATGCTCCACTGCGCAAGCATACGGTTCAGACGGAGTTTGATATCAGCGAACTGGATGATCTGCCACGGGTGGATATCGTCTACAGCTATGTCGGCGCCGATGAGGTGATGGTGAAGGCGGCGGTAGACGCAGGAGCCAAAGGGATCATTCATGCCGGCTGCGGTGCAGGGGCGTCTACGCCGAAGACGGGTGAGGCGCTGCGCGGCGCGGCCGATGCTGGCGTGATGGTGGGCTTTGGCACGCGGACTGGCAATGGTCGTTTGGGACCTGCCGGTGGCGAAGCGCTCAAGCGCGGGATCGTGACCACCGACAACCTCAATCCGCAGAAGGCCAGGGTACTGCTGATGCTGGCGCTAACTAAGACTAGTGATGCTGGGGAGATACAACGGATATTCGCCACTTATTAGGGCGAACATCCGAGTCCCGAGTCTCGAGTCCCTAGTGAGGAAATGGATTACGCGGGCGCAGCGGGGCTGCGCCACTGTCTCCGCAATCCTAATCCCAATCTGGGCATGATAATGGCCGGAACCAAAAAGGTTCCGGCCTTCATTTGTCGAACACCAATCGTGCTAAGACGTCAACAATGATAAGGAAAGGATGTCATAGATGGATACTGCAACATTGAAGCAACGAGTCTGTGCCGCCATTGATGAGCACCGCGAGCGGATTATAGCCATTGGCGAAGAAATCTTCCGCCACCCTGAGCTGGGTTACAAGGAGAAAAAGACTGCCGCTCTGGTAGAGAAGGTGCTCGGAGAGCTGAATATCCCTTTCAGCTCTGGACTGGCTGTGACTGGGGTCAAAGGGCGACTGAAGGGGCGTAAGTCTGACCTGACCGTGGCGGTCTTGGGAGAGCTAGACGCCGTGGTCTCCTATGAGCATCCCCATTGCGATCGTGAGACGGGCGCGGCGCACTGCTGCGGCCACAATGCGCAAGTGGCGGCCATGCTGGGCGTGGCCATGGGTCTGGTGGGCAGTGGGGCCATGGCGGAGCTGGACGGTGATGTCGTCTTGTTCGGCGTCCCCGCTGAAGAGTATGTCGAGCTGGACTATCGTCAGCGCCTACGTGAAGATGGTGTGATTCGCTACTTCGGTGGTAAGCAGGAGCTTATCCGCCTCGGTGAGTTTGACGACATCGATATGGCCCTCATGTGCCATATTGCCGCAGACACCCCGGGCAAGATGTTCACGGTGGGCGGCAGCAGCGCCGGCTTTACTGGTAAGCAGATCCGCTTCATCGGGCGCGAGGCCCATGCTGGTGGAGCTCCGCACGAAGGGATCAATGCGCTGAACGCCGCCATGCTGGCCTTGATGGCCATTCACGCCCAACGCGAGACCTTCCGCGATGCGGATGCCATTCGTGTCCACCCGATCATCACCAAGGGCGGCGACCTGGTCAATATCGTACCGGCCGATGTGCGCATGGAAACCTATGTCAGGGGCAAGACCCTGGATGCGATCATCGATGCCAATGAGAAGGTCAACCGCGCCTTGCAAGCTGGCGCCATGGCGGTGGGTGGCGAGGTGGAGATCAACGAGACGCCCGGCTATCTGCCTATGAGCGATGAGCCACAGCTGGCACAGCTCTTTAGGGAGAACGCTGTAGCCCTGCTCGGTGAGGCTGGTGTAGGTCAGGGCGGATTTGCCGCCTTCTCCGGTGATACCGGTGATCTGATGCACCTGATGCCTGCCATTATCCCCGGCTGCGGCGGGATTACCGGTCACGCTCACGCCAAGGATTTCGTCATCAGTGATCCTGACGCCGCCTATGTCTTGCCCGCCAAGGCCATGGCCATGACCGTGATCGACCTGCTGGCCAATGGAGCAACACAGGCGCGTACGGTGAAAGAGGGCTTTACGCCGCCGTTGACCAAGGAGGAATACCTGAAGTTCCTAGGTGAATAACAGTAGACAAAGAGGTCCGCTTCCTCGTGAAGCGGACCTCTCTTATTCACATGCTGGCCAGCGTCTCGCCCAGCTCATCTTTGTGGTCATGCAGCCAGCGCATCAACTGATAGCGTTGGATGGCGAAGCGGTCGCTGCGCTCTTGGTCGTGGGTTCCGGTATAATGCTGGATAAAGCCAAAGTTACTCGATAGGAGTTTTGAAAACCACAGCTCCGGCAGTGTCCTGAGTTCATCGACAGGCAGCTTGCGTTGCGATAGGTAGCCGTTGACGAACGCCAGGAAATAGTCAGAGTGCCAGCGTCCGTGGC
>CAZINL010000045.1:2812-19266 GCA_964540595.1 uncultured Clostridia bacterium | reverse complement strand
TGTCTGCTTGGACAATTTATGACTCAGGTCTCTTTGATACTTGATGGCTTCGGGCTGAGCATCACTTCAACAACCCCGTCAGATACGCCGCGATCCCGGCAGCCATTAGCGGACCGCAGGGAACGCCGCCTAGGAACATGGCACCGGCGATGGTGCCGATGATCAAGCCTACCATGATGTCGGGTCGGATCTTCAGAAACTCAGTCCCGCGCCCGGCCAAGAAGGCAGCCAAGGCACCCACCCCGATCGTGACCAGCCCCTTCCGGCTGATCAGGGTCTGCCAGATCTCTCTGACCGTGATTTTACCGTCGGCGATGGGCACCAAGATGGCGAGCGTCATGAGCAATATTCCTAGGTCGATGCCATAGTCCTCGAAAAAGACCAGCCACCGCCCGAGGCCGCTGATCTTGACCAAAATAGTGACGCCTGCCGCCGTGGCTACGATCGGGTTCTTACCCACCAAGGCCACGGCAAAGATCACTAGCAACGTTATCTCAGCCTGCATCTCATCCTCCGGACATTGGAGTCCACAGCCCACAGACCACAGTCCACAGCCAGGTAGCCGAGAGATGGTCGTAAGTGCGTTGCCTGGTATATCTCTATGGCCAAGACTGGTCGGACAGAACCCATCTGTCGATGCCATGATACCGGCCTCGGATTCTCACTAGGGACGAGGGACTAGGGACTGGTACTGCCTCGTTCCTTACGGCACGATTTGTGACTATGCCCATGCGGTGGTCCACTTGTCCCGGGCTCACACCATCAGCCGCTGCGGAATAAGATACTCTAGAGCAAAAGCGAAGGAGTGAGCGTAATGTCCCGGATCAAGGCGCCCAAGATGGCAGCCTTACTATGTGTCCTAGTACTGCTCCTGACCGCCTGCGGTCAGGCTACCACCCCCACCAGTACCCCTGCGGCCAGTAAGCCAGCGTTCAACAACAAGATCAAGATCGCTGGCCAGTTTGGTCTGCTCTATGCCCCGCTGGTAGTTGCCCAACAGAAGAAGCTGCTTGAGGGCTACGGCCTTGAAGTCGAATGGAAGCAGTTTGGCTCTGGTGGAGCCACCCGTGAGGCCTTGGTCGCCGGCCAGGCGGATGTCGGCTTCATGGCAGTCGCTCCCTTCCTGATCGGTTGGGATAAGGGGGTCACAGCCAAGATCGCCCTGGGCTTCAACACCATTCCCTGCGCCCTAGTCACCAACGATCCCAATATCAAGAGCCTGAAGGACTTTGCCAAAAATAGCAAGATCGCCATCCCCTCGCCGGGTAGTGTGCAGGATATCATGATCGCCATGGCCGCCAAAAAGGAGCTTGGTAACCCCAAGGCCTTGCAAGAGAACCTAGTCTCCATGCCCCACCCCGATGCCATGGCAGCTCTCTTGGCCAAGAAGGATCTGGCGGGGCACTATGCCACTCCGCCGTACAACTTCGAGGAGCTTGCCCAGCCCGGCTTCCATGAGGTAGTCAATGACAAGACCGCCTTCGGTGGCGAATACAGCTTCAACGTCGGTATCGTGACCGATAAGTTCCGCAAGGAGAGCCCTCTGGCTTATGCCGCCTTCATTCAGGCGATGAATGACGCCATGGCCTGGATCAACGAAAACAAGGCCGAAGCCGCCAAGCTCCTGGCTCCTGAGTTTAAGCTCTCTGAGGAGAAGACGCTCAAATACCTGAACTGGGACGGAATGAACTTCACCTCTGCCCCCTATGGTTTGATGGGCTTCGCTGACTTCATGAAGGAAGCTGGCTTTATCAGCAAGGTGCCGCAGAAACTCAGCGATATCGCCACGGAAAACATCCTGGCCATCGTCGGTAGCCGCAGCGGCGGTGCCTCGATCTACGAACAGGCACAGTATCGTAAGTAGCCCGCAGCCAGCAGCCCACAGCCCGCAGATAGAGCCCGGTTTCGGACGCAACAGCCATCAGGATCACCTGATGGCTGTGCATAAGTTAGCTCGGTCTGTGCCCGATTTTCTCTATCATGGGGCAATTCGGCATCAGATCAGCCATCCCAGCCGCGGGCTGTGGGCTGTGGGCTGCTGGCCCCACAATACTGGAGGTGAGTTCCTTGGCCAAGCAACGGTCCATATTAAGCAAGATTCTCAGCCAGGGACTACTGGTGGCAGCACTGGTGATCATCTGGGAGATGGTGGCCTGGTCAAAGGTCTACCCCGAGTTGCTCTTCCCGCCCGTAGAGAAGATTGCGGCAGCGTTTGGTACTGATGCTGCCGAGATGATCCAGCGCACCTGGACTTCGGTCTACGCCATCATGATCGGCCTTGGGCTAGGTATCGGGATCGCTGTCATCGCGGCTGCCCTATCCATGATCTCACGACCGGTGGGCGAAGCCATGGTGGGGCTGATGGCGATCATGCACCCTCTTCCGGGTATTGCCGTCCTACCGATCATCATCCTCTGGCTGGGCAGTGGCAGCGAGTCCATTATCGCCCTGATCACGTTCTCGGCGGTTTGGCCGCTGATCGCCAATATCCATGCGGGCCTGAGAGCTGTGCCACCCATCCAGCTGGAGGTGGGCAGGAACCTGGGGCTGAAGGGGATCAGCTTGGTCTGGTCGATCATGATCCCAGCCAGCCTGCCCTATATTCTGACGGGCTTACGAGTGGCGTGGGCGCGCTCCTGGCAGGCATCGGTAGCCGCCGAGATGGTCTTTGGTGCCGCCGGCGGTCAAGGGGGCTTAGGCTGGTATCTCTACAAGAAGCGCTTCTTCATGGAGATCCCGTCCGTCTTTGCCGGTATGACGATCATCATCGCTCTAGGCATGGCCATCGAGTATCTGCTCTTCAACGGTCTGGAGACCGTCACGATCCGTCGCTGGAAGATGACGGTCGATTAGGAGGTGCCCTATTGATGGCTAAACTCAGCATTAATGGCTTAGCGAAGCAATTTGGCGGCACCTCAGGGTGTTTCCAGGCGCTGCAGGGTATTTCTTTTGATGTCCGTGAGGGCGAGTTTCTCACCATCATCGGCCCATCCGGGTCCGGTAAGTCAACCTTGCTGCGCTGCTTGGCTGGTTTTGAGCAACCCACAGAAGGTAATATCACCCTCGACGGTCAGCCGATCCAAGGGCCCGGCATCGACCGCATGATGGTCTTTCAAGGCTTCGAGCAGCTCTTCCCGTGGTTGACCGTCCGTGACAACATTACCTTTTCATTAAAGCAGGCCCATATCGGGCGGACTAAGCATGACCGTAACGAGATCGCTGATCGCTACCTGCAGTTGGTGGGGTTGGCTGGTTTCGAGAAGTTTTATCCCCACGAGTTGTCGGGAGGTATGAAACAGCGCGTCGCTATCGCGCGCGCGCTAAGCGTGCAACCCAAAGTACTGTTGATGGATGAACCATTTGGCAGCCTGGACGCTCTCACCCGCAGCACACTAGAGGCTGAGCTGGCCCGCATCTGGGAGGAAACGAGGGTGACGGTCGTTTTTGTCACCCACAATATCGAAGAAGCGATCGTGCAGGCCGATCGCATTCTAGTCCTTGCCAGTTGCCCTGGTCGGATCAAGGAGATGGTGATCAACCCACTGCCGCGACCACGCCGACCCGAGATGGAAGGTTACAGCAAACTGTGGGAAGAGCTACGCTATCTACTTGGGTTTAGTCAGACCAAGGGGAGTGAATCGGACGGCTCTCAGACACCGCGCCTGATCCATAAGGTGGCCAGTATTTCGAAAGCATAGGGTATCAGCACGCATGCTGATACCCCTCCCACATCGTATTGAAGAAAGCCAAGGCGTTGTGTGCCTTGGCTTTTTGCTCATTTGACTTTGTTTCCCTTCTTCAAGTGCATCGCGTCGGGGCGGAAGATCTTAGCCTTGGGCGCTGCGGGTTCCCGTAGGCTCCCGACTTGGTCGGCCAGAGTGGCACTGTCGTCGCTGGCCGCCTGATCCGCAAACAGGGTTGGGTTCTCGGCCAATTCCTTGCTTAACTCCTTTTCCACGTTGTCATCCTCCTTCGCTGATGCGTTGTTCTGCTGCTCGCCGCTGCCCTGCTTCGATATCAAGTCCTTGGGAAGCAGAACGCTGGTGTTAACAAAGAACAAGACAGCTAGAGCCGAGAGGCCTGCCAAGACGGCGGCGGCACCGAAGATCGGCAGTCGTCCCGTCTTGTTGACAAAGTCAAACACCGGGGGCCCCATGGCCACGCCGAAAAAGCGAACCGTACCGTAAAGGCAGGTGAGCAGACCACGCTCCTTGATGGAGGCGGCACTGGTGATCAACATATTGACCGCCGGCAGCACCATTCCCGTTCCGATACCGACAAAAACGGTCGCGATGAACATCAGGACCGGTCCGCGAAAGAACGGTATCAGCACGGACCCGGCTGTGGTGAACAACAGTCCGACCATGGCAAACCATTTGAGCGACTTGCCGATATGATTCTGCAGATAGATACCCATGATCAGCGAGACGACCGCCATGGCGAAGACTGGACCGGCAATGATCAGCCCCCGCATGATGCCGTCGATCCCGAGTTCGTTCTCCAAGACGTCGGCGTAGAAGCTGAGTACACCGAAGAGCACAAACAGCACCACCGACCCGGCTAGGAAACAGGGCCAAAGTGCGCCACCCTTTTCCTTGACGATGTTGGCGAAGCTATGGAAGTACGTCTTGAGGCTCTGTTGGTTCTCCTTGGCACGCGGCTTTTCCTTGACGATGGACCAGATGGCGATGGCGATCGGGATCGAAAGGATTCCGTAGACGAAGAAGGGTGCCCACCAGAAGATCGCAGCGGCAGCCGCTCCTGCGATCGGGCTGACCACCTTGCCTAAGCCGTTGGATGCTTCTAGGTAGCCGAGCGCCTTGGTCCGCTCCTTGCTTTGGAAGATGTCGCCGGTCAACGCCATGGCCAACTGGTAGGTGCCTCCCGCTCCAATTCCCTGGACGATACGTCCTACTAGGATGACAGGGAAAGGACGTTTGATCAAGAGAGCCGCCACACCTGCGATTAGGCCACCTAGGCCGTAGACAGCCACCGCAGGCGCCATGATCGTCTTCCTTCCGATGCGATCGGAGAGGAAACCAGCGATGGGGATAACGATGCCGGCGGGGATCGAGAAGGCCGTGATCAGGAGACGGGCCTGCATCGAGGTGACCCCTGTGTTGCTGGCTAGCTCCGGGAGAACGGGGACCAACATGGAATTGCCCAACACCATGATAAAGGGTACGGCGCACAGTACTGCAAACGGAAGGCGAGTCTTGGCTTTCATCAGAGTGTACCCCTTTCCGAAGCCACGCTGGAGCAGCAGAGCTGTCGAAAAGACCGAGTGTCTACTCGACAGTCCTTGCGAATCGATTGTCCGTGGCAGGCGCTATTCCTGGATAGGGTACGTAATCTTGGCAAGCTATAATCCCAGATTGCAGGTGGAAAATGTGGACTATTACCCCAAAACAAGGCATAACGTCAGACTGAAGAGCCTTGAAAGGGGAACGATAGCGTGGTGCAGTCCGAGGCCATACTGTTGAGCATGATCCTATTGCGCGTGTTGTCGGCGTCGATCGAGTTCGCCGCAGCTGCCCTGATGTACAAGATGAACCGCGTTGATGCAGCTTTGCGCATCAATGCGGCGCTCGGGATGGTTGGCCCAACCATCCTGATCTCGGTCACCCTGCTTGGCATCGCTGGCTTGGCCGGGAAAATCCCGTGGTCCCGTTTCGCCCTCATCGGGGCGGGAGTGGTGATGATATTCATAGGCACTAGGCACTAGGCACCAGCCACTAGGAGTTACGCAGGCCAATCAGGGCGCAGTCGTCGCGACCTGCCCCGTCGCTACCGCAAAGACATGGCTGTGCCTCGCAGTTTTTTGCGTGCACTTTAGTTTGTTGAGGCCGACAGCCCTCATGGACTGTCGGCCTTCTCTTGTCTCCCATATCGTTCTCCTAGTGTCTGGTGCCTAGTGGCTAGTGCCTGGTTCATTATCTGCCCGTGCTACGGCACGGGCAGATAGTGAACCACAAACGTCTCCTTGAACTGAAAGCCCATCTTCTTGTACAGCTCCACCGCCGGTCTGTTGTCCAGCGTGACGGCAAGCTCGACAGCGGGCGCTGATGCATACGCGAAGCGTTGGAGCAGTTCACTCAGCAGCACCTTGCCGAGGCCTAAGCCACGCACTGTCGGCGCTAGACCGATGGCCGGGATGAAGCCATCGTGGTTGGCGGTCCAACTCCCCAGAGCCAGACCGATCCACTCACCTTGATAGCGCAGAAGCATCGAGACAGACGAATCAAAGATGCCAAATCGTCCCTGGCAAGTCTCGGCGATCAGTTGGCGACAGCCCAGGGTATCACGAAACGCTGGGTCCTTCTGGCCATCCAGCCCGTCGCCAAAGCTTGCTTGCAGCAGATGAGCGGCCACCTCCAGCAGGCCGGGCCCCCAGTCCACCAGCTCGGCATCGGCAGGAAGCGTCTTGTCAACCAGAAAGGGGGCCGTGGCACGCATGGCTGCCCGCTGAACGGCACGGAACCCAGTATTCACTAGCGCCCAACTTAGATAGTCCTGTCCCCAGGGCGAAAAGTCACAGCGCAGGACGCTGACCCCGTGGCGACCTGCCAGCCGATGAGCAGCCTCACGCACTAAGCGCTCGGTAGCCTGTTGGGGAGAAAACCGATCCATGGCGTAGACGAAGGTGATCCTTCCAGTCGTCCCCCGGGAATAATAGAGGATGAAGGCTATGATCAGTCCATCCTGATAAAGCACCAAGCCCTCGGAGCGTCGCAGAGCCTCATGCAGCGAATGAAGCGCCCGCTGATGGTCGAGGGGGAGGGAGTAGACAACTCGCCTAATTTCCTCTAGGATGACATTGAGGCGGGGATCATCCGCCACCAAGGGAAGTAGTACAGGGGCCATGGGGTGCCTCCTAAGAATTAAGAATTAAGAGTTAAGAGTTAAGAATTAAGAATGAAGAATTGGGAGTTAACAGTTAGGATCCAGTACCGGGTTTGCCTTGCTTATTGCTCTTGACTCAGCAACACGAGGTGATAGTATGTTCCACGATGTCGATCTGACCATTGAGGACCGGCGGGAGATCAGGCAGCGGGCAGAGAAAGCCTTGCAGTCGCAGCACGTCCCAATCGGTAAAGTGACCCGTTTGCCGGCTGGCCGAGCAGCAGCCCTGCTGCGGAGCATGGCCCATGAGAGCTCGCTCACGGTCGAGAGCTACGATCTCGACCGATTTGCCTTGTCCGGGGTACAGGTGCTGGAAGACAACCTTATCAAGTTGATCGGTGACGATGGTTCCGAGCGGGTGATGGGACTAGCTGGAATGGTCGTGGCTTCGTTTCCGGACACCATCGGGCAGGCTCCCGTCCTGTTTCTAGCGACGCACGAGCGCCCGGTCCAGCCACACCTATACTTGCGTGAGCTGAGCCTACCAGAATGGTCGCGCCCCATTCATGTGCATCTGGCCTATCGACAGGGGAAGACCATCTTCTTTACGCCTGATGATATGAAGCGCTTGATGCGTCAGGAGATGGCAGGTGAAGTGGAAGGCCTCGGTGAGATCGTCAGCTTTCTGTCGGCTGGAATTGGTGCGATCGTGCATGTCCGACCCGGCCAGTTTACTTATCGCTATCCTGAGCTGAGCATTGAGAAGATCGCGCTCTGGTCCTTAGATGATGTGTATGAGGAACTGAGTGGTCTGATGCAACGCTTTGAGCGCGAGTAATCGAAACACAGCAGATCAAAGTCTCTATTTTCAGAAACGACAATTCGACATGTGCTGGAGCTCGATTCGACTGTGCTGGCGCTAGAATACGCGGTTTGATGGCGAAACAGGACGATCTGGGGCGAAACCTTTCACTTTCATTCTCCAATTGTTTCCTCTATAATGGCTAAGGCAGCAGAATAGTCGAGGAGTGTCGCAAAGTGAGAAGGTGTGCCCTTATACTCCGTCACGGGCTTGCCGACTGGCCTCTTAAGCACCAGTATGACAAGGTGGCGGGTTATTGTCATGCACGTAGGTTAGAGATTCGCAAGATCTATATCGATCCTACCAGACTGTCGGTCGCCGAGATACGTCACGATGCCCACGAGCACGGCTTTGCGATGATCATCATCGCCGACCGTTCGGTAGCCAACGATCTTTTACCATCAGGTGAATGTTGGGGTAGTTTGCGTGACGAGGATCATATGGAACTGGTCGCCCTGAGTGGTTAGCAGTCGGTCTCAGGAATGTTTGCCAAAGGGAGTGTTCTTCCGGCGTGTTGGCCGGGAGAACACTCCCTCTGCTATTAGTCTGCCCTCAGGCACGAAGGCGAGCATTACACCCCAGTCTCGCCCGCTTGGGGGACCTTGACTGGCAGGCGGTAGGCCTGGATCAGCGAGACGACGCAGAGTAGGGCGCCGGCTAAGAAGGTAGCCGTCGGGCTGACCGCATCCCATAGCCAGCCGCCGAAGACCGGGATCGCTACGGCAGCGATATGCTGAATGGTGCTGCCCATGGCAAGACTGGGGGAGATATCACCTTGCGGTGCGATCTTACTCAGGTAAGTGGTAATAGCGATATCGAAGCCGAGGAAGAGGTTGTCAATGATGAAGATGGCATACAGCAGCCAAACATTGCGCAAAAAGGCGTAACCGAGGAACAAAACGATCACCACGGCGTAGTTGAAGGTTAGGCTCTTGCCCTCCCCCCACTTGTCGATCATTTTGCCCAGCATGGGTCGCGTGGCGATCGCCATCAGGTTGGCGATGAGAAATAAGGTGGACATGACTGTCACCGGGACGTGACCGAGCTGAACCAGAGCAAAGGTGGCAAAGGTCGCGTTCATATGGCGACGCGAACCAGCCAACAGTGTCAGGATATAGTAGTCCATGTACTCCCAACGGAAGACCGCTCGGCGGCGGATCTCCGCCTTCTCGCCGCGCCGAGCGACGAGGATGACCCCGGCACCCACGAAACAGATGATGGCAGCGACGAAGAAATAGTTGCGATAGCTCAAGACGCGGTTAAACTGCCAGACAAACAGAGTCGCGAGGACGGCGGCAAAAGCGGTGACGCTGTTGAGCACGCCTAGCCGCATGGCACGCTCGTTGGGCTTGCTGATGCGCAGGACCATGGACGACTGGACAGGCGAGAATAGGTGAAAGCCGATACTGAGGATCACCGTGGAAAAGGCCAGCGAGGAGAAGCCGGTGGCGCGTGAATAGAAGATCAGCCCCACCGCGACGAACAGGACCGTGATGGCCGAGAAGACCGACTCGGTGAAATAGACTGCTGGCAGAGCGAGCACGATAGTTAGCAGCCCGGGCACCTCACGGATCCCTTCCACCCAGCCGAGCTGTTCGGCGGTCAGATGTAGATCCTCAGCTACGAAGTTGGTATAGACGCTCTTTTGCAGCCCGAGGCCCAACTGCAGAAACAAAGCGCACAGCATGATGACGAGAAAATCCCGGCCCCAACGTCTAATAAGAGATTGCATCACGTTCCTCCCCTACTTGGATCTCACATTTGGACTAATAGTTCGTGTAGCGGAGTGTAATCTCCTGCTGGCTGTCGTGCGTCATCTTGGCGCGGGGAAGGGGTTTGTCCGAGAACAGCGAAGTACATTGGGTCATGGAAGGAGGGGATCACGATCCTTGAATACTATCGCATTGGTCGCCTGACGGCAGGGTTCTCGATCCTCATGGCATCGTGGGTTACTGGTGCGAGCCTCCTTGGCTGGTTGCCTGTGGGGAACGCACCATGGCGATACTGGCCAGCATTGTTAGTCATCCTGGCGATCGAGATCATCGTGGCCACACGGCCTTGGTATACTGATGACCGCCCGGGTCCTGGTTGGGATATCATCGCCATTGTGCTGGTTCTTGTCGTGGCCATGGCGGGGTTAGGTGTCCAGCAGTGGCAGGGGCATCGAGCCCGTCTACAGCAGTTTGTCACTCCCTTTGGCGAGGCCCGACATACCATCAACGCGAAGCTGGAGAGTAAGCTGGACGGGACCACCATCCGCGTGGAGAACGGCAATGGACGAGTGCAGGTCAAGGCGGCTGACACGCAGAACGCGGTCGTGGAGGCCGAGATCACGGCGACCGCCGAAACTCCTACAGAGGCTGAACGGCTTGCCCTCGATGTCGTGCTGCGCCTGGAGCAGGAGGGGGAGAAACTAGTGTTCGCGCCCACCCTCCCTAAGGTGACCGGTCAACAGAACGTGGTGATCAATCTGGTCGTGACTGTTCCGAGCCGGGAGATCACCACCGAGGTGCTGAGCCAGTTTGGTGCAGTGGAGACGGTTGGCCTGACCGGAGCGTTGTACGTGGAGAGCAAGAATGGTTCAGTAACGGCCAATGATAACCGTGGCCTCGTCAGGATCACGAGCAATTTCGGCAACGTACGTGTCAAGGGGGTCAGAGGGGATCTCACCATCCACGCGGGCAACGGGACCATCGAGGCGGAGCAAGTGAGTGGCGCGGTGGCGATTCGTTCCAGCTTTGGGCGTGTTGAGCTGCGCAATATCGAGGGACGCACCGAGGTCGAGGCCAAGAATGGTGGGGTTCTGGCCAATGAGATCGGCGGTGACCTGACGGTTACCAGCAGTTTTGGCAGCACTGAGATCACCAACCCCAAGCGGCAAGTCACGGTCAAGGGTGAGAATGGCTCGATCACGGTGATGGCGGCGGAACCGCCTCTCCATGCCTATGATCTAGGGACGAAGTTTGGGTCGGTCCGCGTCCGCTTGCCCAGAGGGTCGGATCTGGAGCTCAAGGCCAGTACTGACTTTGGCCGGATCGAGTTGCCTGTCCCAGCGTCCACCGTGAGGGAAGGGACCCGTACGACCGCGCAACTGACTCTAGGCAGCGGCGGGCCGCTGCTGACGCTGCAGAGCGACAATGGCCATGTCACGGTCGAGTATAGATAGAATTAGAATCACGAGTGAAGAACTAAGAGTTAAGAGTCAGGAGTTTAGAGTTCGTAGATCTACTAACTACTGACACAGATGCGAATGGAGTGAGTATATGGTGCAAGACACCAATCGCCGCAAGCTGGAAGTCCTGATCAAGGCACGTTATCCGATCGTCTATATCCCGTCTTGGGAAGAGGAGCGGGTGACTCAGCTGGTACATGATATCGCCAGTGAAGGGGTCGTTACGAAGAACGTCTATGTCTGGAACGTGGCCGTCGGGCTGAAGCGCCGCGGCATGGGTCCGGTGCCCAATACTCATGAGCCTTTGGCCGCGCTGGAATTTGTCCAGAAATACCCGGATCCCGCCGTCTTCATCTTCAAGGACCTGCATGCCTATACGGAAGGGCATCCGGTGACGATCCGCAAGCTGCGCAATCTAGCCAATCAGATCAAGAAAGAGCACAAGACCATCATCTTGACCAGTCCGGTGCTCAGCATCCCCGTGGAGTTGCAGAAGGCGGTCACGGTGATGGACTTCGCTCTGCCTACTCTGGACGAGATCGGGCAGCTCTTGGATACCTTTGTCAAGACCTACCAGCCGGGTGGCGAGATTGAGGTCAGCCTGACCCCGGCTGAGCGCGAGAAGTTGATCAAGGCCGCGCAAGGTCTCACCATGGATGAGGTAGAGAACGCTTTTGCCAAAGCCGTGGTCACCGATGGGCGGCTGACGGCGGCGGATATCGAGCTGATCCTCGAGGAGAAACGGCAGATCATCCGCAAGACCGGGATACTGGAGTACTACCCGGTCGAGGAAGGCCTTGACCAGGTGGGCGGGCTGGACAACCTCAAAGAGTGGTTCCGCAAACGCGCTCGCTCGTTTACCAGTGAGGCCCAGCGTTTTGGCCTACCTGCGCCAAAAGGAATCCTGCTGACCGGCATGCCTGGCTGCGGCAAGAGCCTCTGCGCCAAGGCGGTCTCCAGCCTCTGGCGGCTGCCTCTCTTGCGTCTGGATATGGGGCGGATCTTCGCCGGGATCGTCGGTTCATCGGAAGAGAACATGCGCAAGGCGATCCAGACCGCGGAGGCGATCGCTCCCTGTATCCTCTGGGTGGATGAGATCGAGAAGGGCTTTTCAGGCACCGGCGGCAGCGGCGACAGCGGCGTGACTGCCCGCGTCTTTGGCACCTTTCTGACCTGGATGCAAGAGAAGACCTCGGCGGTGTTTGTCTTCGCCACCGCCAATAATATCGAGCGGCTACCGCCTGAGCTACTACGCAAAGGTCGCTTCGACGAGATCTTCTTTGTCGACCTGTTTACCGAAGCCGAACGGAAACAAATCTTCAAGATCCACCTAGAGAAGCGTCACAAGGATCCGCAGCTGTTTGATATCGCCGCCCTGGCTAGGAATACCGATGGCTACAGCGGTTCGGAGATCGAGCAAGCGGTCATCACCGGTATGCTTGAGGCCTTCGATGCTTGCCGTGATCTGACTACCGACGACTTGCT
The DNA here is from genome assembly GCA_964540595.1 of uncultured Clostridia bacterium. Lineage (GTDB taxonomy): Bacteria > Bacillota > JAAYKD01 > JAAYKD01 > CAYOCI01 > CAYOCI01. The sequence continues at coordinate 6,904 of CAZINL010000045.1, read as the reverse complement.
GCTGGGCATCGAGCGGACGGTGCCGCTCTCGCGCACCATGCGCGAACGTCTCGAGGTACTGCGTGCCTGGGCCGAGGATCGCGCGGTGATGGCGTCCCGCCCACCGGAGGAGGTCAACCATGTCGAAGCTACCGCCTGCCCCCAGTCTGATCTGCCCCAGGGTGACGGGGCCACGCCCGTTGACAGCGCAGTGGAACCATCCTGATTGGGCTGCGGTTCCTGAGCATGCCATGGTGCTCTCGTCTGGCCGTGGATCGGGGAGCCTGGCGACCCGTTTCCGCCTCTGCTGGGACGGGGAATACCTGCATCTGATCTTCCACTGTCAGGACCCCGAGGTCGTGGCGACCATGACCGAACGCGATCAACCGCTCTACGACGAAGAGGTGGTGGAGCTGTTTATCGCTCCTGGCGACGACCCGCACCGCTACTTTGAGTTTGAGCTCAGCCCGAGGAACGTGGTCTTCGATGCCCAGGTGGATAACCCCTCCGGACGCTCTACCATGCGCGTGGACGTGGGCTGGGACTGCCAGGGCTTGCAGACGGCAGTGAGTGTCGTCGACGATCACTGGACAGCGGCGATGGCGATCCCCTTGACTGAGCTGACCAAATGGTGCGGCAGCGCCGCAGAGGCAGATGAAGCGGATCGACGCCCGCGGCGTGCGACCGCGGGAAGAGCGGTGGTTGCTGGGGAGAGCTGGTGGGTGAACCTCTATCGGATCGAACGACGACCTCAGGAGGAGTATTACGCCTGGGCGCCGACCTTCCGCGAACCGGCTGATTTTCACTGCCCGGAATGGTTTGGACATCTGATCTTCGCTGACGAAGATCATTTACCCAAGCCCCAAGGCTAGAGCCCAACGACCAAAGCAGAATCAGAGGAGCCCGGGTCGGACAATCTCCGACCCGGGCTCCTTCGTCCCTGCTTTTATTTCCTTTCCTCATCAGTGGGCTGCGGGCTGTGGGCGGTGGGCTCGCTCAGACCGAGGGCCTTGGGAGTGCGCCAGCGCCCCCGGAGTGTGCGGCGGGCAAAGAGGAAGAGTGCGCCCAAGAGGATGATCAGCGGCGAGAAGCCGATCACGGCTACGACGGAGCCGACGGCGACGTCGATGATCATATTTAGGCTGCTGATAAAGGCGCGTTGGATGCGTTCCCAGATATCCCAGCCGGGGGTCTTGACCTTGGTGGTGAAGGAATCGACCTCGCGGATACTGAGGGTCAGGCTGGCCAGATCGACGCTGTGCTTGAGGTAGTTGAACTTGCCCTGCAGTGATTCGACCTCACCGCGGATGCGGGCAAGTTCGGACTCTACTCGGAGCAGGTCTTCCAGTTTCTCGGCCTTGGTAAGGATCGCCAGCATGCGTTCCTCTTGGGTCTTAGCGTTCTTGAGCCGCGCTTCGAGGTCGATATACTGCTCGGTGACATCCTTGCCGGAGATGTCGTTGGAGATGATCTTGCCGCTCTTGCTTAGGTCGACCAGCAGTTGGTCAAACTTGGCCTGGGGGACACGGATGGTCAGACTGCCATAGACCCTCCCCTCGTTGTTCTTGCGCGAGGAGGAGCTCTCGATGAAACCACCCGCGCCCTGGACCAAGGTCGTGATCTCATCATTAGCTTCGGTGTAGTCGAGGACTTCTAGCTCCATGCGACCAGTCTGGATGACTTTGCGGCTGACCGTCCCTTCCACCGGTGGCACACCTGCAGTCTCCGCATCAGCGACTGTGAAGTAGGTGTTGCTTGCGGCTCCTTTGACGTTGCTGGTTACAGTAATAGTGTCCGCTGCACCATATGAGGGTGAGGGTGGGGCGGCGGGGGCCGTCGCTGCGGCTGGTGCCGAGTTCTGCGGCGTTGCTTTGCTGGAGCACCCCACAGCGATAATCGCCACCATGGCCAGGATGGTGAGCACTTTGAACAAGCGAGAACGTTTCATCACTAAGCGCCTCCTCATCAAAATAGGGTCAACCGTCTGGGTCGTATCTCTTCCGCCAAGGAGGGGATCACCCTTCGTAGGTCGAAATGATACTCATCCTAGGACATGATCGGAAAGGTGGAACTGATGATGGAGCTATTGACACAGTACCCGCAGCTCAGCGGAGCTCGCGACTACTTCCAGGGGAAGACCGAGGAGATTCTCAACCTGGTGACGACGATCTGTCAGATCCCTGCACCTGGCTTTCAGGAGCAGCAGCGGGCGGAGTTTGTCGCTGCGCAGATGCGTGGCTTAGGCCTGGTGGATGTCCATGTGGATGAGGTCTACAATGCCATCGGGATCCTGCGTGGTAAGGGCCAGGGACCGACGGTGATGTTGGCGGCCCATATCGATACTGTCTTCCCCGCGGGTACTGATCTGACCGTGCGCCGTGAGGCCGGCAAGCTGCATGCCCCGGGCATCCGGGACAACTCCATGGGCGTAACCAGCTTGCTGACACTGCTGCAGGCTCTCAAGGACCTCAAGATCGAGCTGCCGGGTGATCTGATTTGTGTCGGTACGTCAGGAGAAGAGGGGCTAGGCGATCTGCGCGGGATGAAGGCTGCCGTGGCTGCCTTCAAAGACCGGGTAGACTACTGCATCGCCATCGATGGTGGCCTTGGGGGCCTGGTGACCGGTGGGATCGCCAGCCGGCGACTGGAAGTGACGGTCAAGACCGGCGGCGGTCATAGCTGGGGCGATTTTGGCGTTCCGAGCGCTGTCCACTCCCTGGGCAAGATGATCGCGGCCATTGCTGACCTACAGGTTCCCAGCTCACCGCGCACCAGCTTCAACGTGGGCGTGATCTCTGGTGGCACCTCGATCAATACCATCGCCGCCGAGGCCAAGATGCTGATCGATATGCGCTCGCTGCAGCGCGAACCGCTGATGGATGTAGAAGGACAGGTCCGAGCCATCATCGACCGGGTCTGTGCTGAGACCAAGGTCAGTGCCGAGATCAAGCTGGTCGGCGACCGCCCTGGCGGTAATACCGACGAGAGTCACCCACTAGTTCAGACGATCCAGATGGTGCAGAGTTCCCTTGGGATCGCTACCGATACCCATGCTTCCAGCACCGATGCCAATGTTCCCATGGGCTATGGGATTCCGGCGGTCTGCCTGGGAACATCCCATGGCGCCAACGCTCATCGCGTCGACGAGTGGTTGGAGGAGAGGGATATCGATCTGGGCATGACGCAACTGCTGATGGTGGTGTGCGCGGTGCAAGGCCTCGCGTAGCGAAGCGTTCACAAGTCCGCGAGTCCACATGACGATGGAGTCACCAAGGCACCAAGCCACCAGTACTAAGAGTGGGGATCCCATAAGGGTAAGCTAGTCTTCAAGAAGAGCCATGCACGGCTCTTCTTCTATTTCGCCCGCGTGGTTACGTAACCTGCTGATGTGGGTTTGTGAAAATGTGGACTGTGGACTCTTTTCGTGGCTTCGATAGGTAATGCCGTTCTGCATGTAGAAGTAACCCGCATTACCTCGTCTACAGTAGGAGGCAAACATGTTCTACCATTTCATCGTCAACCCCACCGCCGGCAAGGGGCGCAGCCTTGGCATTGCGCGGGAGCTAAAGCAACTGCTCGATAGCCGCAAGATCGAGTACGAGATGGTGATGACCCGAGCGGTCGACCATGCGGCGGAACTGGCTCGCGTAGCCGTCAGCCGAGGGGCACAGGCCGTCGTCTCAGTGGGCGGGGACGGCACCATGAATGAGGTGCTGCAGGGCGTGGCGGGCAGTGAAGCCATGCTAGGGCTGATCCCCACGGGGACGGGCAATGACCTAGCCCGCACCTTTGGCATTTCGCTGGACTGGCGGCAGTCGTTGGAGCAGCTTCTGACCGGCGAGCCGCACGCCATGGATATTGGCAAAGATCGCGATGGCTATTTTGCCATCTTAGTCGGGGTCGGCTTTCCTGCTGATGTCATGGTCCACGTGAATACCATGCCGACCATCTTTCGCGGTTCGATGGCGATCGCGGCGGGGATCATCAAGACGCTCAGCCTGCTTCGTCCGCGCGCGATGCAGATCACTGTGGATGGGCACCAATCGGTGATGCCCGTGGCAGGTGTCTTTGTGCTCAATACCCCCTTTACCGGCGGCGGTCTACGCATCACCC
>CAZINL010000045.1:0-2802 GCA_964540595.1 uncultured Clostridia bacterium | reverse complement strand
GGCTGGTTGGATATCTGTTTGATGACCGATCTGAGCGGTTTTGAGCTAATGCGCCTGCTCCCTAAAGTCTATCATGGTGGGCATGTCGGCCACCCCAAGGTTCACATGGTGAGAGGTAGGCATGTCAAAGTCGAGGTCGAAGGGCGCCTTCCTAAGGTATTTGACGGCAATGTCGGCGGTTCTGCTCCCATCGATACACAGATTCTTCCTGGTTCGCTCAAGATCCTGGTGCCGAAGCGAGGCTGATGGCGATGACGGTTCAACTGCTGGGTGTGTTTCTGGGCGGCTATCTGATCGGGACGCTTAATTGGGCCTATCTGATCATGCGCCTGTGGGGGAAGGCGGACCTTAGGCGCCTAGGGACCGGCAACTTAGGTGCGCGCAATATCAAGCGGCACCTGGGTCTAGGTGCCGCCATCCTCGTCTATCTGGGCGATGCCTGCAAGGGGGCGTTGCCGGTCTGGATCATGCAGCAGTGGGGATGGCATCCGCAGGCAGACCTGGTGATCGCTCTCGGCGTGATCCTCGGACACAACTACTCCATCTGGTTGGGCTGGAAAGGGGGCAAGGGCCTCGCCTCAGCGTCAGCCATTCTCCTGGTGCTCTCCTGGAAGATCTTCGTGGTGGTGGCGGCAGCGGGGGCTCTCGGGTTATTGCTAACGCGCAACCTGTATCTAGCCTCCGTGATCATGACCGTGGTCTTCCCGCCCATGCTTTGGCAGGTACGCCCGGATAGATCGGCGCTGACCATCGCCGTGCTGATCAGCCTGGCCGTGTTCAGCCGCCACTGGCGCAATTTAGTGGAGATATGGAGGAAGAGCCCCTAACCCCTTGCCTATCGCCAATTCCTTTCGTATGACCAAAGTTATGCTACTCGGAAGGGTTTTGACTGTGAAATACAGAATCTTTGGCACTGCAGGAGAAAGAAGAGGTCGGTGTTAGGCACGTAGTTTGGTGTCTGAACTCTGATCTTTATGCGGGAAGGGAGTGACCTACGTGTTGACTAAAGAAGAACTGAAACAGAAGGTCTGTGCCGCGATCGACCGTCGGGCGGCGGAGCTGACCGAGGTGGGCGAGACCATCATGCGTATGCCGGAACTTGGCTACAAGGAATGGCGTACCGCTGCTCTCGTTGAGGAGAAGTTTAAGAGCCTTGGTCTGTCGTACCGCAAAGAGGTCGCCATTACTGGCTTGGTTGCCGATCTGCCGATGAAGCAGCCCGGGCCCCGCGTCGCCGTTTTGGGCGAGCTGGACGCCGTCCTCTGTCCGGGTCATCCCTTCGCTGATCCTGAGACTGGAGCTGCTCACTCCTGCGGTCACAACGCTCAGATCACATCGATGCTCGGTGTCGCCATGGGCCTGATCGACTCTGGCGCGCTGGAGCATCTATCTGGTGAGGTCGCGCTGATGGCCGTTCCCGCGGAAGAGCCAGTGGAGATCGAGTTCCGGCAGCATCTGCGCAAACAGGGTAAGATCCAGTTCCTGGGTGGTAAGCAGGAATTCATCGCTCTGGGCGAGTTTGACAATGTTGATGCCGCCGTGATGATGCACCTGACTGTTCCCAAAGACGGCAAGCGGGCCTCGGTCGGCGGTAGTTCCAATGGCTTTATTGCCAAGTTTGTTAAGTACAAAGGCAAAGAGGCCCACGCTGGTGGTGCGCCTCACCTCGGCGTCAATGCTCTCAATGGCGCCATGCTCGGCCTAATGGGTATCCACGCTCAGCGTGAGACATTCAAAGACGATGACCATATCCGCATTCATCCCATCGTCACCCACGGTGGCGATCTGGTCAACGTCATCCCCGCCGATGTCCGCATCGAGACCTATGTCCGCGGTGCCAAGATGGACGGGATTGTCGATGCTAGCGCCAAGACCAATCGCGCCCTTAAAGCCGGTGCCGATGCTGTTGGGGCGGACGTGGTGATCGAAGAGATCCCTGGCTTCTTGCCGCGGGTCCACGAACCCGCCTCCCTCTGTCAGACCTTTAGGGATAACCTCGCCACCCTGATCGGGGCCGATGCCATCGCCACTGGCGATCATGGAGCGGGTTCCACCGATATGGCCGACGTGGAGCATGTGGTTCCTGGTATCCATCCCTACCTCGGTGGGGCGGTAGGACGCGGGCATTCCGAGGATTACCAGATCGGCGACCCCGAGATGGCCTATCTCATCTCCAGCAAGGCTCTAGCCATGACCGTGGTCGATCTGCTCTGGGACGGTGGTCACCTGGCCAAGGAGATCAAGGCTAATTTCGAGCCTAAATACACCAGAGAAACCTATCTCGCCATGTGGCGCGAACTGACTGAAGGGAAGGCAGGTAGAGACAATGAATAAGAGCGAACTCAAGGCTAAAGTCTGTGCAGCGATCGATAGTCGCCGCGACGAAATCATCGCCATCGGCGAGCGCATCTTCCGTCAACCGGAGCTGGGGTACAAGGAGTTTAAGGCGGCTGAGCTGGTCAAGGAGACCTTTGCCTCGCTCGGCTTGAACTATCAAGATGGTATCGCTGTGACGGGTGTCAAAGCTCGCCTAGCAGGCAAAGAGACTAAGCTGCGCGTGGCAGTGATGGGCGAGCTCGATGCCGTGGTCGCTCCAGGTCACGCGTGTGCCGACCCCAAGACCGGTGCCGCTCACTCCTGCGGACACAACGCCCAGGTGGCAGCCATGATCGGTGTGGCAATGGGCCTGGTGGACTCCGGGATCATGCCGGAGCTGGCTGGTGAAGTGGTGCTGATGGCCGTTCCCGCTGAGGAATATGTGGAGATCGAGTATCGCAATAAGCTGCGCAAGGAAGGCAAGAT
>CAZINL010000044.1:4338-19317 GCA_964540595.1 uncultured Clostridia bacterium | reverse complement strand
ATGCGAAAGCATGTGTCTTTTCGTTTGTCTGCAAAGCAGACAATGTCCCAGCAGTTTGCTACTCGAACCAGGGAAAAGGGGTATGGGAAAATATGTTTCCCCATGTAATAATTCCACTCCGGGGGGTGAGTTCGGTGGCGCAATGAGCGGCGGAGCGAGTGAGACACCGTCGAGAGGGGGGCAGAGCCCCCCTACGAAGCGCCGCAGGCGCCCTGGGAGAGTAGCCACCGCGGGATAAAAACGTCTTCGTTCCAAGCCGCAGTGCGCTATCGTTAAGGGGGCAGAGCTCCCCTACGAAGCGCCGTCAGGCGCCCTGGGAGAGTAGCCATCGCGGGACGGGAAGATACTTTTTCGGGCGCAATGGTAATGGGAATGGGAAATATTGTTTTATGAGTAAAATCCGCTATAATTGATCATGTGAATGAGAAGTCTGAATTTGACGGGGCAAGTCATAACTGCGATTACTTATGTTTTCTTCGCCTTTGCCCAAGAAGATGGTAAGCAATGGAGGTAGGAAAATGACGATTGAGATACGTAAACTGACGCCGGACCTTGTGGATGATTATGTGCACTTCTTTGATACGACGCCACACGCTACCAACAAAGATGAGCACAAATGCTATTGTGTTTGGTGGTGCAATGATGATTATGAAGGGAAAGACCTTACGTCATCGGTAGAGAAAAGAAGGAACTACGCCATCCAATGTGTCAAAGGTGATAACATACAAGGCTATCTTGCCTATTGCGATGATAAGGTTGTAGGGTGGTGTAATGCCAATACAAAATTGGATTGCCTGAAATGCTACTGCTGGCGGCGGTTTATGGGTTCTGTAAAGACTGAGGAATCTGTCCAGAGCATAAAGGTGAAATCCATATTCTGCTTTGCTATTGCACCAGAAATGAGAGGAAAGGGTATTGCAAAGCAGTTCGTGGAGCGCGTTTGCCAGGATGCGATTCGGGACGGCTTTGATTTTGTGGAGGCTTATCCTAATAAGCAATTTACTGATGAAGCCGAGGATTTTATGGGGCCTGTCACATTGTATGAAAGAAGTGGATTTGACGTATGTTATGAAACTGAACAGAAGCTTGTCATGAGGAAACAGCTAAAATAAATCAGTGTTTCATATGGTTTTTCGCGTTCAGTTTAGTTCCCGAATACATAGTATCAACAAGGGTTCGGCTGTTCGCCGATATGAGCGCGGCAGGCGCCCTGGGAGAGTAGCCACCGCGGGACAAGCATGTATGTTTTCGTTTGCTGCAAAGCAAACAGCGCCCACGCGGTGCCTTACTCGAGCCAGGGTGTGGGAGTTTGAGGTTCTTTAGTGCCTAATCAACGGGGTTCAGTTAATCTGGCTATGGGTCTTATCAATGGTTGTCTCGACGGCGGTTTGCGAAAATAGGATTGCGAACAACTGCCACTTTGCATACGTAGTGAATTTTGCCCGGACACAGACACAGTGGCATCGCTGCCAATAGGTAACCGATCACCTAATAGGCGCTCGCATGCAGCACGTCTCTTATTCGATAAGGCTGTGTCCACATTAACTCTTCACCGCGACCATACTCAGCCAATGCGGAAGTGCCGCCATCGGATTAACCCGCCAGTCGTACATACGTTCAACTTCCGTCTTGTCGTATACACGACCATGTTCTAGAAGTTTTTGACCGTGAGGGATCCAGTCGGGGTCTTGATAGTTAATCTCAGCGTGCATCTCTTCGATATGACGCAGGTTAAGTCCAGCGTCGAGAATAGCGTTTACAATATCTTGCACACGCCATCCAAAGGTCACGTTCGTCTCGCTCTCATACGGTCCCGTATACGAATAGGGTTTAACAACAGTAAGCTGTGCAAGGTTCTTTCCGTCGAACGGACGGTGAAACGGGTGCAGCTCGTACATAATGTAAACCGCGTTGGATTTCATTACACGATGAATACTTCGATACATACCCAGCAGGTCGTTAATCCAGACATGCACACCATTGGATGTGTAGACAAAATCGTATGTATCTGACGGTACATCCTCAAGAGTCATTGTATCTGCGCGGATAAACTCGATATCCAGACCCTGCTTTACGGCAACCGTTTTGGCGTTAGACAGTTGATTCTCCGATATGTCGCAGGATGTGACTCGCGCGCCCAGACGCGCGAGAGCGAATACTGCATGGTTATCACCGCTCGATGGTACGCAGACGTGTTTGCCTTTAAGCGATGGAAACGCGGTGCGTATCAACTCCCATGTCGTGTGATGAAATGCGCTCTCAGGGTCATCAAGAATACGGTTGATTCTTGCATCGTCGTGCTCCCTTGCGGCATAGAGCGCGGCGGTGTTGTTCCAGCTCTTACGGTTCTTATCAGCGATTTGGTTCATGAATTGTTGCTCCTTTATCCTTAATCAAATAGATGGCTCTCAAGTCGTAGGATATATATGCATGTTTGAGTGTCTTTCTTCACCTCTCGCAACGCTGAGTATCTTTACGTTTCACAGATTACCAGGGGCATAGCCTGCTGTCAACATTTCCCTTTTACGACACGAAAAATATAAGATCGTAGGGCAGCAAAAAACGCATTCACACAAATGAATGCGTTTCTTATATGTCTCTCATGCACTGACTCTACGCCAGCTCCAGCGCGATCTCCATCATTTTCGTGAAAGTGTTCTGGCGTTCCTCGGAAGTAGTTGCCTCGTGCGTAACCAGTGAGTCCGAGACAGTCAGGATACACAGAGCATGGACTCCCGCGCGGGCTGCATTCATATACAGAGCTGCAGCTTCCATTTCCACCGCCATTACGCCCATCTTGGCCCATTGCTTCCACGAATCACGATTATCGTCATAGAAGATGTCCGATGACAATATGTTGCCGACCTTCACGTCAATGGACTTCTGCTTGGCGACATCGACAGCCTTGCCCAATAACTCCCACGAAGCCGTCGGAGCAAACGTACCCGGCAGTTCAAACTGGCTGGCATAGTTCGAGTTGGTCGAGGCCGCCATGCCAAACACAATGTCACGAATCTTGACATCCTCTTGGAATGATCCGCATGATCCAATTCTGATCAGATTCTTGACACCGTAGAAGTGGATCAACTCATAGGAGTAGATCCCGATCGATGGCATGCCCATACCACTGCCCATCACCGAGATCTTTTTTCCGCGATACGTACCGGTATAGCCAAACATGTTTCTAACCGTGTTGAACTGCACTGCGTCTTCGAGATAAGTTTCGGCGATAAATTTGGCGCGCAAGGGATCGCCCGGGAGCAGGGCTGTCTCAGCGATTACTCCTTGTTCAGCAACGCCGATGTGTGGTGTTGGTATCATGATGCCATTCTCCTTCTGATGCGTAGTCTGCCTTCTCCATGTAATATGTCTCAGCGACACCCTTTAGTTACGTCTCCGACCAGTGATGCTCCTGCCTGACCGGGCAATTGGATTGATTTTATGCCAGGAAAACCTAAGTGACCTGGCCTGATGTCAGGTCACTTAGATCATTATGCTGGTTTCTAGCTTCCCGTCGAACAATAATGCCTCACTCCAAAACCCGTAAACACCTTCATTGCCCCCAGAAAGAACACTAGCCCCGCCAGCGGCGATGCCCACTGCAGCCAGGCAGGCGAGCCCAATGGATCTTGCTTGCCCAAGATCGCGATCACCGGGAAGTAGGCGACGCTAGCTAGAGGGATGATAAAGATAAAGAAGTTGCGCAACCCCTTTGAGTAGACAGACAATGGATATTGGGCCGTCTGCACTCCGCCGTTGGTGACGGTGTTCGCCAGTTGCACGGTTTCGACGGTCCAGAAGCACATGGTGGCCTGCAATACGAAGAGCCCCGAGAAGAGCAGACAGCCGCCGATGATCGATCCGATCAAGAGCAGTAGCTTCGCAACCGTCCATTCGATGCCCAGAGAGCGGATCGCCCACCCCAAGACGAGCAGTCCCTGCAGCGCTCGCCCTACTCTCATCAGCTGAAACTCCTGACCGAGCATCTGTAGCGCGATGCTCCTGGGGCGAAGCAGGAAGCGGTCAAACTCCCCGCTCTGTACCTGCCGACCGAAGGTATCGAAGCCGCGGGACCAAGCCTCGGAAAGTGCAAATGCTAGATGGACGATGCCGTAAAAGAGCGCGACTTCGGGTAGCGTCCAGCCACCAATGGTTCCGAAGCGGTCAAACAGAACCCATACCCCAAGGAATTCGATCAGGGTGATGATGAAGTTGCCCATGGACATCATGATGAATGAAGCACGATATTGCATCTGACTCAAGAGTGAATAGCTGACGAAGCGGAAGTATAGCCTGATGTCGCTCACGATCCTAACCTCCTTGGACTACCACACGTTCCATTGCCCGAGACAGCAGCCACTCACCAGCCAAAACCAGAACTGCTGTCCAAAGAAGCTGATGGGCTAAGAAGGGTAGCAGGTTCGCGGGTGATGATAGGCCGATATAGAACCTCTGCGGAGTGTCGACTATACCGCTGAAGGGCAGGAAGTGCAACACCTTCTGTATGGCAGGTGGAAATAGGGCGATGGGTACGATACTTCCCGACAACAAGATAACCAGCGCTGGCACTAGCCTAATGATCCCCTCACCCGCGATGCTATAAAGGGTCGCTATGTTCATCAGGTTCGTGATGGCGGCCGAGATGAGGATTGCCCCAGCTAGCAGCACCAACGAGCAGCCCAGCGCAGCGGGGGAGGCAGGTGGCTCGACCCTATACTTGCCTGGCAGGATCGCTGCAAAAGTCAAAATCGGGCCCGCCTGCAGCATCATAGGTGCTGTTCTCAGTGCCAGCGCTCGCGCAAACCAATACCCATAGAGATTGAAAGGTCGGCAGAGCTCGTAGGCGACATCGCCCGAACGGATCATGCGCATGATCTCGGAGTCGCCGCTCCATGGCTGCACCGTGAGCAGCGCTTGACCCAGCCATACATAAGTCACGGTCTGGGCATAGCTCATGGGTTGTGCAGCTGATGCCGAGCGGTAAAAGGTCTCGAAGACCATAACGATCACCGTACCAAAGAGCAGTGGCGCACACATACCAGCTAGCGCCGCCAGACGATACTGCAATAAGAGCAGAAAGCGGGTCCTTACTATGGCGAGGTATGCCTTCATGGTTTCATCTCCCATGGACTCGTTCATGGCGTTTATTAAGTTACAGGGTCCCGGTCAAGGAAATAGCAAGAAACATGCCAGCCCGCGGATGGTGATACCGGGATATTTGAGCAGGGGTTGGCCGAGCACTAACGAACATACTTACTTCAAGAACTGCACTAATGGAGGGGCAACTAGATGACTGGAGAGATTTCAGCGCTGCGGCAGGAGTTTATGGATATATGCCGCCTAGTCTACCAACGGGGTCTTGTGGCCGGCGCCGCAGGCAACATCAGCGTACTTATTCCGGGAACGGAGTACGTCTTGATCAAGCGTTCCGGAAGTTGCCTGGGTACCGTCACTGAGGATGACTGCATGATCATTGACCGCCGCGGCCAGATCATCGAGGGAGAGGGCCGCCCATCCATCGAGATCAACTTTCACCTTGGCATCTATGCCATCCGCGCAGACGTTCAGGCTGTCATCCATACCCACCCACCACTGACTGTTGCTTTTACTAACACCTACGGACAGGTTCCCATGGCTACCATGACGGCCGAGGTCGTCCTCGAGAACGTGCCGAATGTCGCCTTCGCCAAGGCTGGCAGCCGGGAGCTCGCTGATCTGGTGGTTGACGCCTTTCGCGACAACAGGGTGAACACCATCAGCATGACTAACCACGGTGCGGTCTCGGTAGGTGCGACGATACAGCATGCCTATGACCGTGCCGATTCGCTAGAGAGCACTGCGCAGACGGCGCTCGCGGTTCTGCAGTTGCAGCAGATCATGAGATCGTAGGGAGGGTGTCTCTATCTGCTGAACCAAAGAGGAGAGTTCCCTTCGGGTAACGAAATCTATGTGGTACATAGGGAAGATCGATCACCGTTGAAGGGGGCTATCGATATGGAAACGAAGCAACTCGCCACCCGCGCCGTTCATGCTGGCAGCAAGGCTCCAGCGTCATCCACACAGCCCAAGGTTCCACCGATCTACGCGGCTTCTGTCTTTTCCTTTTCGCATCTAGACCTTATCGATGAGGTCTATGCTGGGGAAAGCAGTGGCTATGTCTACAGCCGCATCGCCAACCCTGGGCCGCATCTGCTCGAAGAAGCCGTGGCCTCGCTGGAACAAAGTGAGGCGGCACTGGCGTACAGCTCCGGAATGGGTGCCATTGCCGTCTCGGTCCTGACTGAGGTCAAGGCAGGCGACCATGTCGTTGCCACCCAGGTTCTCTATGGCGGCACGTACAGTCTCTTCCATACCGAGCTGCCTAAGTTTGGGATCGCTACGACGTTTGTTGACTTTAATGACCTTGATGCCGTTGCGGCTGCCATCCAGCCGAACACCAAGATCCTGTATGTCGAGACGATCTCCAACCCGCTGATGGAAGTCGCCGATCTGGCCAAGCTAGCTGATCTGGCGCACAGCCACGGGGTGAAGCTTTACGTCGACAACACCTTTGCCAGCCCAGTCCTCTGCCAACCGCTGCAGTTGGGCGCTGACGTGTCGATCCACAGCGCGACCAAGTATCTCAACGGTCATAGCGATGTGACCGCTGGGATCGTGGTCGGCCATCGGGAGTTTATCAAACGTGCTGCCGGGATAGGTACCACCTATGGACCCACGCTCAGCCCGTTTGACGCCTGGCTCGTGCTGCGCGGTATCCGCACCATTGGACTGCGCATGGAGCGGCATTGTGCGAACGCTCTCGAATTAGCTCGCTACCTTGAGCAGCACCCCAAGGTTACACTCGTACACTATCCTGGACTAGAGTCCTCGGCCTTCAAGGCCGTGGCTGATCGCACGCTCACTGGAGGCTACGGCGGGATGCTAAGTTTCGAAGTGGTGGGCGGCTTGGATGGGGCCCGCACCGTCATTGACACCCTGCAAATGGTCGAACTGGTCCCCAGCCTGGCTGGTGTAGCGACCACGGTCTCGCACCCAGGCAAGACCTCGCACCGCGCGATCCCACTTGCCGAACGGGAAAAGTTCGGGGTCGGCGATGGACTGATCCGCGTTTCGGTTGGCATTGAGGCCATCGACGATATCAAAGCGGACTTTGGGCAGGCCTTGGCAAAGCTATAGACGACATGAAAACAGGCACCCGGGCGCGTGAGCGCTTCGGGTGCCTGTTCGTGTGCTGCGGACGGTTCGTACCAACTTCACTCAGCTATCTACGTGGTGGCTTGGTGCCTTTGGGGCATGGCGACTCGCTCTCATCCCAGTCTCGGCTTGCAGATCACTTCATGGATCTTGGTCTCTAGGATCTTCTGGGCATGAGCCGGGCGAATGACCAAGGCAGTATCCGCACCTTGACCAGTTCCAGCCATGGCAATGATATCAGTCTCTTCGGGAACCAGCCCGGCGTCAAAGGCCATGGTGGCCACCTCGACGCTGACCTTGGTTCCCTGGCCGAGCATGCGCAGGGTATGGGCCATGATCTCGACCGGGTAAATGCCGTTGAACCGGTTGCTCAATCCACGTTCAGCGCCGGAGAGCACATGCGTGGTGAAGAGGACCTTCATCCCCGCGCTTTCCAGCTTGGCACGGGTCTCAGCAGTCATGGGGTTCGGGCCGCCCTTGCCAAAGCCAAAGACCTGGCCGACGACGGCAATGTCGAACTCTTTAGCGTAAGGTAACAGCGCTTCGGCGACGAAGCCACGATAGGACGCTGCCACGATATGCCTGATACCCAGCTCTCTGGCCCGCTGGATCGCCAACTCAACGGTCTTCTCGGTGTTATCCACGCCGGGTTTATCGAAGATCATCGGTAATCCTCCTAACAATGAGATGGTCTGAAGGCATCGGGACCAGATATTCGCAGTTTCAGCGCCCGCCGGCTGCCACTTCCGCCCCTTGCCGGCGTGCCTCAATCACTCGTTGCCAATCGGCATCGGTGAGGGGTTCATCGAAGCTGCGGAACCCAGCCAGCGCGAAGCCGTGCTTCTGCGCCTGCTCACGCAGGTAATTCATATGCTCGATATTGAGATCGACACCTAGGCTGGCATGCTCGTAACGGTGCTCCAAGGCGAGCATCATGGTCTCGGACATGCAGGCATAGGCAAGACCCTTGTCATAGCCAAAGTTCCAGCCTAGCGATGGCAGCCCAGGAACCGCGATGACACCGCCATCAATGACTAACACATCGGGGCGGAGACGGGCGACTTCCCGGCTCACATTGCTGGGTCGCGACATGTCGCAGACCACCGCGCCGAACTTCAGCATCTCAGGGGTGATAAACTCGGTGGTGCTGCTGGTGGCAACAACCGCAATATCCGCATGGGGAAGATGCTCTGCGCAGTCGGTGGCGAGGGTCAGCGGGATGGCACCGGACTCGATCTTGGCCTCGGCCCACGTCACCCATTTGTCGAGGTCGACAGTCGGTGCGGGTAGGTCGGAACACGCCAGGATCTGGCCGGCCAAGGTGTGGGTGGGAAAACTCTTACCAGACGACCTAGCCTGGGCCAAAGCCTGGCAGATCTCGCCGGCAATCTTCAATTGGCGATGACGGGACTTGGACGGGTGTTCTGGATTGCCGATCATGACCAACCGTTGGACCTGGCTGCTGAAAAGCATCGCCGAGGCTCTGCCAATCGCTCCTGTAGCACCTACCATGGCCACGGTCAGATCGGACATATTCAGCCCGAGGCGTCTGGCCGCTTCGAGGGCCGCATCGACGGCGGCCACCACGGTATAGCTGTTGCCAGTCGTCAGCGGGATGCCTAGCTTAGTCAGACGGCGGCCACCATTGGAGACCACCGATGTATAGGCACCAAGTCCTACGATCTTGGCTCCTCGATCGACAGCTAGCTTGACCGCCTTCTCCAGGACCGCCTGCAGTTCCTCTTCTGGCATCGAGACCAGTTCGTCGGCAGTGCGAGAGATGTTGATGAACTCGCCGTAGGCATGCTTACCAGCTGCGGATTGAATACGCATGCTGGAGACGACGAACGGCTCCACTAGATCATTCCAACGCGAGGCCAGATCCTTGATCTCCGCCTCGCTGAACGCGCCCAGGCTCTCGTCAAACTCGCGGTAGTTGCGTAGGCTGACCGGATGAACTAGGAACGCAAATCGCCCTTCGTCCTCATCACCTACGGGAGTGGTCAGTGGCTCGCCACGGAACTGCTTGCCCACCAGGATATGCGAGTCGCGCTTGTCGAGCAGATACTGCAACAGGCCAGCGGTGTTGCCTCCCTCTACCACCTCAGCCATCTTCTCAATGGCGCGGAGCGCGTATTCACACTGCTCCTTGGTGATGGTCAGACTGGGCTCCAAGCGGATGACGCTGCTGCCGTTGAGCGTCGGGGCCACACGCAGGTGTTCCATGTTGAGCAGCCAACTGGACAGCACCGGGGTGAGCAGTTCTTGCTCGGCCATGATCCCGATTAGGCTGCCCGGGAAGGTCTCACGGGTGACACCAATCTCGATACCCAGCATCAGACCACGTCCACGAACAGACTTGATCACTTGCGGGTAGCGCTCTTGGATGCGCACAAGCCCCTCTTTGAGCAGGGCTCCATTGGCCTTGATCTGCTCAAGGATGGCACCACCATCTCGGGTCAGCATCTCCAGGACGCGCAGACCCACACGACAGGCGAGGGTGCTGCCAGCAAATGTGGAAGAATGCTTCTCGGCGAAGGTATCATTGTAGGCGGCCTCGCTGCACAGCATGGCGCCCACCGGAATGAGGCCCCCACCCAGCGCCTTAGCCAGCGTCATGACATCCGGGGAGACGCCTTCATACTCCGACGCAAAGAGTTGACCAGTGCGGCCTAGACCGGTCTGGATCTCGTCAAAAACTACTAGCACGCCATGCTGGTGGCAGAGGTCGACCACAGCTTTTAGGTAGCCGACTGGCGGCTCCACGATCCCACCTTCACCTTGGATTGGCTCGACGATAAAGGCGGCGAACTGGTCACCATGATCCGCCAGCATCTGCTCCAGTGCAGCCGCATCGCCATAGGGGACAAACTCAAATCCGCCCACGGGGGCGCCAAAGGCCTCTTGGTAGGAGCGCTTACCGGTGGCAGAGAGTGCCCCTAGGGTCTTGCCATGAAAGCTGTTGTGCGTGGCGAGTATGTTCATGCGCCCAGTGGAGGAGCGACAGAGCTTGATGGCGGCTTCGACTGCTTCCGTCCCACTATTGGTGAAGGTCACGTAACGAAGGCCAGGGGGAGCGATCTCGATCAGCCGCTCGGCAAGCTCACCGGCTGGAACGAGGGCCGATGGCTGAACAAAACTAGGTTCCCCCGAGAGGCGAACTGCTTCCATGGCATCCCAGATCTCAGGTGGGTTGAAGCCAAACGGCAGTGCACCATATGAGGCGATAAAGTCCAGATAACGTTCGCCATGCCGGTCAAAGAGCCACGCGCCGTCACCTCGGGTATAGCTCTTGTCCATCTTGATCTGCTCCAGCAGGTTCCCCAAATACGGATTGACATACTCACGGAATGGATGATGCAAGTGTAGAACCCCCTTTGCAGGACTGGAGTGTGGCGTTTGTGCACAATCCTGTACACAAACAATATACCACAAAAGAGGCTTTCATACATCAACCATGGTTTAGTTTTCCAATTGTCAGACCATAATCATAAAGCCATAGCCGGTTTCCTTTAATGCAAATGACTTGCAACTAACCCCGGGATAGGGTGTATACTGATAATTAGCAAGGAGGTCTTCCCGTGAGTCATATTCATATCCCAGATGGGACCATGCCTGCATCGTGGTGGATCGCGGGTCTAGTCATCACAGTCTTCGCTCTCACGCTGTGCATCCGCAGTATCAAGGGGGAGCAGGCCAGAAAGAAGATACCTTTTCTCGGTGCCATGGCGGCGCTGATGTTGGTGACCATGTCGGCACCGCTGGGGCCGTTGCCGTTTCATCTGAATCTCACTGTGTTGACGGGAATTGTGGCCGGTCCGGCGCTGGGCTTTGTCACCGTCTTCCTGGTCAACAGTGTACTAAGTTTTCTCGGTCACGGCGGCCTTACGACTATCGGTCTTAACACCTTGATTACCGGTACCGAGGTTGTCATCGGTTGGTGGGTCTTCCACCGCCTGCTGAGGAGACGCGGTCTGACCAGTCGCTCGGTGATGGCGGCCGTCTTGGCCCTGATGGTCTCGATCAGCCTGACCGTGGCGATGGTCGGGCTGAGCACCGGTACATGGGAGGCAGCGCTGCCCCATGGGGCACGCGATCACGAAAGCGCGTTAACCTCTCTGCACGCGGACACACCATCCCTCACGCAGGCGATGGACGGAGTCGAGTTTCTGGGTCTGGCTGGGGTGAGCGCTCTCGTCGTGATCTTGGTCTTCGGACTGCTGGCTGAGACAGCGGCAACCTGGTTGGTCGTGCGCTTCTTCGCCAAGGTGCGCCCCGACCTGATCACAGAGCGCCGTTAAGAGAGGGAAACGCTCTCCAAAACCTGACGAGTCATTAAGAGAAGAATCGAGAGAGGAGGTGAGGCAATGAGACTAGCCGTGGTAGATGAAATAGCCATCACTGGCCATGGCTGGCTGCACCAGCGCTCGACACCGGCGAAGGTGATCATGAGCCTCGCCATCCTGATCGGAATCATGGGCTCGCGAGCGATCTGGCAGTTGCTCACTTGGCTGCTGCTCTTACTCATTCTGGCAGGGATCAGCCATCTCCCAGTATCCCAACTACTCGTGATCAGCCTCTATCCATCGATCTTCAGCCTGCCCTTTGCACTGGGCAGACTTTCTGTTTCTCTTGCCGCCGCGGTTAGTATCCCGCTCCGCGCGGTGGCCTCAGCACTGGTGCTGTTGATGCTGATCGCCACCACTCCATATCCCAAGATGCTCAATCTGCTGTCGCGGTTCTGTCCGCCCCTCCTGGTGGATGGGCTGTTCATGACCTATCGCACCTTCTTCATCATCATGTCAAACGTGGAGCAGCTGTTCCTCAATATGAGGCTGCGCGGTGCCCTGACTTGGCGCAACCCTGGCTGGAGCTTTGTGGCCGCGGCTAATGGACTGGCCTTGACCTTTGTTCAGACCATCGCCATGAGTGAGCGCCTGTATCAGACCTATAGTCTGCGCGGTTATCAGGGACACCTGATCCTGAGCGGGTATGATGACCGAGTCCGAGCCAACGAGGCCGTGCTGATCGGGTTGTTGGCGCTGGCGGTAGTGGGGGTGATCTGGCTTGGATAGACCTGTGGTGGTCCTAGCTCGTTCCCTTCACCATGTCTATCACGACCGTACCGAAGTCCGGGTCGAGGGGATGCCGTTTGTGGTCCAGGAAGGGGAGAGGGTGGTGCTGATCGGTGCCACCGGGACGGGGAAGACGACCCTATTCAAGCACATCCTCGGTCTTCTTGAACCTAACGATGGTGAGATACGCGTCCTCGGAAGGGATCCTTACCGCGAGTTCGGCGCTTTACGGCGCTATGTCAGTGCCGTATTTCAGAATCCCGATGAGCAGATCATCGGTCCGACAGTCTATGATGATATTGCCTTTGCCCTACGTGCTCAGGGGGTCGACAAGGCCACCACCGAACAGCGCGTCCAGGCGATAGCTGCGAACCTCGAGCTCACCCCACTCCTGAACAAAGTCCCACATTATCTCAGCGGTGGACAGAAGCAGAAGGTCGCTCTGGCCGGGGCGCTGGCCATTCAGCCCAAGCTCCTGGTCCTCGACGAACCCTTCAGCGGTTTGGATCGGCGTACACGTGACGAGACAGTCCGCTTGCTCAACCGGATCAACCGCGAGTATGGTACCGCCATGCTGATCTCTACTCATGATCTGGACATTGTCCCCGAGGTGGCGGACCGCGTCTACGTGCTCCACCACGGTCACCTAGTGCTTGAGGGCAGCCCTGAAGAGGTGCTGACCCAGTCCGAGGCGCTCAAGTCAGCCGATCTAGATGCTCCGACGCTGGTCGAACTCTTTGCCGATCTTCATCGTAATGGTCAGATCGACCACCTTCCAGTTACCCTAAGCGATGCCAAGCAGCTGCTCGCGAAGTTAACCCACCCGTGAAGACAAACAAGCCGGAGCGTAATGCTCCGGCTTGTTGACCGTAAATGACCTGTCTATGACAGCGTGATCAGCTCATATTCCAAGTTCCCCATGCCGACCTTGGCAGCGTGGCGGAGCTGGACCATGGGGTCGTGCTCGGGATAGGCCAGTGCGGTCAAGTGCTTGCCATTGGCTTTGGCAGTCAGGTCCAGAGTCGCGACATCCACTGCTACCGGATCCGAAGAGGCCAGGATACCGACGTCGGGGATCAGTTTCTCCTGACGCTTGCTGGCGCAGTCGCAGTCTTTGGTCATATCGACCAGGACATTGATGAAGAACGCCTTGCCATCCAGCTTGCTCTTGACTGCCCCGTAGGCGTGTTCAGCCATGCATTGCTGCAAGTATGTAGGGTTGGCATCCCAATCAAACTTGACTGAGCCAAAGTTGCAGACTGCCAAGCACTCGCCACAGCCGATGCAGCGCTCGTCGTTGATGAAGGCCTTGCCATCCTTCTCAGTAATGACCCCCTCAGGGCACCATTGGATGCACTTGCCGCAGAACTTACACTTGTCGGCAAGAACGGCAGGCTTGAGCGCTGAGTGCTGGCGCATCTTGCCCATACGGCTGGCGAGGCCCATACCTAGGTTCTTCAGGCAGGCACCCAGTCCCGTCGACCCGTGCCCGGTGGGGTGGGAGAGGGCGATAATAGCGTCGGCCATGACGGCCTCACGGGCGATCTTGACCTTGCTCTGCAGCTCGCCATTGATCTCGACCTCAATCTCGCTGGTGCCCAGTAGTCCATCGACCATGATAAACGGCGCTCCGACATCTCGTATGCCGAAACCATGCGCCTCGGCATGCAACATGTGTTTGACGGCATTCTCGCGCTCGCCTTTGTAGAGGGTCGAGGTCTCAGCGAGGAAGGGGTAGGCCCCTTTGCGCTTGATCTGATCCACTACTTCCTTGACCAAAGGGGGCTTGATATGGGTGATATTGTGCTTCTCGCCGACGCTGAGCTTAACGGCGACCATGTTGTTCTCATCGATGATCGCGCTGACGTTGGTCGCCTCACAGATCCGACGCATGGCCTCAACCTGTTGATCGACCGTAGATCCATCTGGGAGCGGAATGAAGTAGACTTTTGCTGGCATGTAAGAACCTCCTCACTTGGCGTTACGTGGCTATTATGCCCGCTCTGAGGAACATGTTCCCTTTTCATTCATTGCTTACCTTCACAATGTGGACAATATCCGTAGAAGGTCAGGCGATGCTGTGTGATTCGAAACTGGGTGTCCTTAGTCAGTTCGGCCTCAAATTGGTGAATGGGACACTGGTCGAGCTCGACGACGCGATTGCAGCCAAGACAGACCAGGTGATGGTGGTGAGCACCAGCCAGACGGTAGTGAGCTCGTTCGTCGTCTAGCTGCAGGCGTGTCAGGACTCCTTTAGCCACAAATAAGTTCAGGTTGCGATAGACGGTAGAAAGTGATAGTTCGGGGTGCTCTGGCTGCAACGCCGCGAAGATCAGCTCGGCCGAAACGGGCTCATCGGTGGCAAGGATAGCATCAAGGATGGCCATCCGCTGAGCGGTCGCCTTCAACCCGCTTCCCTTAAGTATCTCAGTCGTCCGTTCCACCCGCTCACCCCCAATAGCTCTATTATAGCACACGCCTGCCTTGGCGAAGTTGACAAGACCGGCTGGCTCATAGAGGGGCAGACCTAAGGCAAAGCTAGACTACAGAGTACAGGAACTCGTGCGCGGGGTAGACTTACGGAGCCCCAAATCACTGATTCTACGTCATGCAAGTTCCGAAAGAATGAGTTATGCAAGACGCTGGAGTAGCTAAGGAGTTGATCGGGTGCTGAAGCTGGTCTATTTCCTCGCGCTGCTAACCGTGGGTT
>CAZINL010000044.1:0-4328 GCA_964540595.1 uncultured Clostridia bacterium | reverse complement strand
CTAAAGCGGCGTATCCCGGTCCATGGCAGCAGCAAACGCAAGGACGTGCAAAGGCTGGTCGTGGTGGTCACAGTGGCAGCACTCCTGCTTTCCATCGCCCGCCTAGTTACCAGCATCGTTTACTGGGAGCGGCAGCCGACAGCGCTGGATGTGGCGGCTCTTCTCTCCATTGGTCTCTTTATGGGCGTGTTTGCTCTGCGCAACACCGAGCTAGAACGAAGCGATTATCGGCAGCTGCTAAAACCTAGAGATAAAAACAGGTTGTAAATAGGGTGTCATATATCCTACAATGGTGATTAGTGACTATTAACTATAAGGGATGAATGACATGCAAATACCAGCACTCAAAATTGGCAATCTGATCGCTCGACTGCCCATCGTCCAAGGTGGTATGGGAGTAGGCATCAGTATGGCGAACCTAGCAGCCGCCGTGGCCAACTGTGGCGGCATTGGGGTTATCTCTGGAGTGGAGACCGGCTTCTACCGCGCCAACTATAGCTCCCACAAGCGGCAGGAGAGCATCAACGGCTTGATCGAACAGATCCAAAAAGCTAGGGAACTGAGCCCCAACGGCATTATCGGTGTCAACATTATGGTCGCCATCAATGCCTATGACGAGATGGTAAAGGCGGCTGTGGGAGCCGGAATTGATATCATCTTCTCCGGCGCAGGCCTACCGACGGGCCTACCCGAACTGGTGGCTGGATCAAATGTGAAACTGGTGCCGATCATCTCATCGGCAAAAGCGGCAGCGGTGATCTGTAAGCATTGGGAGAAGAAACACGGTCGCATTCCTGATGCTCTAGTCTTGGAGGGCCCCAAAGCTGGCGGCCACCTTGGCTTCAGCCTTGAGCAACTGGAACACGAAGAGGACTTTGCTTTGGAGAAGCTAGTTCCCGAAGTGGTTGAGGCGCTCAAACCCTTTGAAGAGCGTCACGGTCGCCCGATCCCGATCATCGCCGCTGGCGGTATCTGGGATGGTAACGACATTGCCCGTATGCTGAGGCTTGGCGCTGCTGGTGTGCAGATGGCCAGCCGGTTCGTGACTACCCATGAATGCGATGCCTCGGATGCCTTTAAGCAGGAGTACATCCGTGCCAAGCAAGAGGATGTAGTCCTGATCAAGAGCCCAGTGGGGATGCCAGGCCGAGCTATCCGCAACGCGTATCTGGACAGGGCTGCTGCAGGACAGTCAACCCCCGTACGCTGCATGTACAATTGCCTCAAACCCTGCACCCCATCCAAGGCACCCTACTGCATCGCGGACGCCCTGATCAACGCCCAGAAGGGTCAGCTCGAACACGGCTTTGCCTTTGCCGGCGAGAACGCTTGGCGTGCTGAACGGATCTGCTCGGTCAAGGAGATCATGGACGAGCTGGAGAGTGACCTGCTGAAAGCCTGATGTCGGACCCGGCTGCGAACGCAACGGGTCCACTCCCGCCGAGCGCTACAACAAGCGCCGGTCAGGCGCGGTGTCGGCAGTGACCTAAATAGGTCACGAGAGACTGTTGAAGCGAAGGTCGGGAGGTTGACTGCGGCTCATATGAGTCCACAATCCACGAGTCCACAAGCAAAGGTGGCAACAAGAGAAAACACGCCCAATCGGGCGTGTTTTGCGTTTCGGTTAGAGCACGATCTCTTTCTCTATGGTGCCGCCGCGCTGGCTGCGCAGAGTAATGGTGACCGCAGTGCCTGGGGTGGCCTTGACCACCCATTTGACGCGGGCGGACGACTTGACCGGCGTCGGGCCATAGGGGTTGACCTGGGCTTTGATATAGCCCTGCAGGTGACCGATATCCACGGTCGCCTTGCTGCCGATCACTTCGACGCCGTCACCCTTGAGGCTGACTTTGTCCGTCTGGACGGCCTTTACCTGCAGTGCCTTGTTGGTGATATTGGTGCAGAGGTAACCGTTGTTCTGCACGACGGCGGTGACCTTGTAGCACTGATCGCCTAAGCGCTCAACCTGCAGCTCGCTGATCTCGAGCTCCGGCAGAGCAGCGGCCTGGTTCAGCGCCCAGAGGGTGTTCTTGTAGCACTCGCCTGGCAGTAGGTGATGGGGAGCATTTTGCACAACGAACTTGGGGTTCCAGCCGCCGATCTCGACGGGGCCGAGCTGCGGATGTTCAAACGGGGTCCAGTTGAAGAAGCCCTTGCCACAGAGGGCGCGATCATTCCACTCCAAGAGCTTGAGGTTGATCTCCTCGCGCTTCTCAGGATCGGTGATCGCCATCACCTCACGTCCGTTTAACCCAGCCTGCCCCATGCGGTCCCAGAGTTCGGTGGTGTAGCCGATCACCCCGTGATGTTCATACATCCATTCCGGTAGGCAGGCGCGGTTGGATGACTTGACATCTGGGTAGCCGGTGACTCGGGTCCCCTCGCGGGCGATTTCCTTAATGGCGCGCAGGTCCTCTTGATCGATCTTGTCATCGCCATACTGATAGGGGTTGCGGAAGAAAAGGCCACCTGAGGTGTGGAAGGAGTTGACTTGGCCAATATTCTTGTGAGCTATGATGAAGTCGACGATCGCCTTGATCTCTGGTTCCGAGGTGGGGTAGTCACCCCCGCCCTGAACACTGGGGTCCCAGTTGGAGGGGAAGTTGCGGTTCATATCCAGGCCCCACGGGGTGCGCACCACATCAAAGGGCTTGCCCTCATAGTCCTTGATGGTGCCTTCGGTATAGATGTGGTAGAACGGACCCTTGCGCTCGCTAGGACGACGGGGGATCATCATCCGGCTGTCCTTGTCGGAGATCTTCCATCCGCCCAGTTTATCATCGCGGACACGCATCTGCAGGATCCAACCATCGCCGTTGATATCCTCCGCATGCAAGCCAGGTAGATCCTGTGTCTCTTCCGGCCAAACCCGCACGCTGCTACGTAAGGTGTAGGGTGTGGTGAGGTATTTCTCGGCACCATCGGGGTTGGCACGCGGAACCACGTAGAAAGTCCGCGTGTTGAGCAGGTGCGTCACGTCGTCGTTGCTGCTGAAATTCTCCAGCAGATAGTCGATGATATGCAGGCAGGTCATCGAGGCAGTAACCTCGCCGGCGTGGATATTGCCATCGAAGTAGATCCCAGGCTTCTGCTCAGGTTGACCGGTGGCACGATTGGTGATCGTCAGACCCCAGATATCGCGACCTTCATAGCTCTTGCCAATGGACTGGACAGACGCGAGCTCGGGATATGCTTGGGCAACCCCGTGAACATAGTCGGTGATCTCCTGGTAGAGGTAGTACCTGTCAAAGTGGGCTGAGACTTTACTGGTCATGGTGACACCTCCGCGAGCGTTTTGAATGGCCAGTCCCAACCATCACAGCGACTGGCAATTCCTCTAATAGCGAATGGTTCTACAGGCGAAGGAAGAAACCCTGCCAGATTCCCGAACTTTCCTCTTCACTCTCGGACTGCATCACGAACTGGGGCTTCAGGCGCTGCGCTTGTCTCCCGAGGCATATTGGTCTACAATCAACGTGAACGATACGGTAGAGGTTTAACCTGAGAGAAACGAGGAAAGAGCATGAAATCACTGGTCCTAGCCGAAAAGCCAAGCGTGGCCCGGGAGATCGCCCGTGTGCTGAACTGCCAGACCAAGGCTAAAGGCTATATGGAAGGCCCCCAATACGTAGTGACGTGGGCACTAGGTCACCTGGTGACCTTAGCCGAGCCCGAGGACTACGACAAGAAGTATAAGGAATGGAACCTGGAGAGCCTGCCGATGCTGCCGGAGCCGATGCGGCTGAAGGTGATGCGCCAGACCAGCCAGCAGTTTCAGGTGGTGCGTAATCTTATGCGCCGTGACGACCTGAAAGAGATGATCATCGCCACCGATGCTGGGCGGGAAGGGGAACTGGTGGCGCGCTGGATCATGGTGATGGGCAACTGGCGCAAACCCTTCAAACGCCTCTGGATCTCATCGCAGACCGATGACGCCATCCGCCAGGGCTTTGCCAATCTCAAGCCAGGCAGCGCCTACAACCCGCTCTATGAGGCGGCTCAATGCCGTGCCGAAGCTGACTGGCTGATCGGGCTAAACGTAACCCGGGCCTTGACCTGTAAATACAACGCTCAGCTCTCGGCAGGGCGTGTCCAGACCCCGACGCTGGCGATGATCGTGGAGCGTGAGCGGGAGATCCAGCGCTTCGTACCGGTGGATTATTGGACCCTGAGAGCCGACTTCGGGGATTACTATGCAGATTGGCGCTCCCGCGATGGCCAGTCGCGCCTCTTTGACCAGGCCAAGGCTGAGGCTATCGCCGCTAAAGTCCAGGGACAGGCGGGGACGGTAATCGAGGTCAAGAAGGAGCTTAAGAACGAGCCGGCCC
>CAZINL010000043.1:17119-21424 GCA_964540595.1 uncultured Clostridia bacterium | reverse complement strand
CAAGGCTCGAACGACCTACGCGGTCACCTGCCCATCCCCGGTCCGGTCTGGGGCGTCGATGGCAAGAGCATCTTCGTGCCGGCCAGTGATAGAGGCAACACCCACTTGTTCAGCGTTTGCACTGAGAGCGGCGAGGTTACTCAGCTGACCACCGGCCGTCGTCAGATCTTCAACTACGCCTTTGCTCCAGATCAGAGCTACATGGCGATCATCTACACCGATCCCGTCACTCCCAACGAACTGGCTGTCATCTCCTTGGCTGACAAGGCTGAGAAGCGGCTCACTGACAGCAACGGCGAACTGCTCAAGAACGTCGCTCTCTCTGCTTCTGAAGAGTTCTGGTTCAAGAGTGTCGACGACTGGGATGTCCAGGGCTGGATGATGAAGCCGATCGGCTTCCAGGAAGGCAAGAAGTATCCCATGGTGCTGGAGATCCACGGTGGACCTCACGCCATGTACTCCAATTCCTTCTTCCTCGAATTCCAGCTGCTCGCGGCCCATGGCTACGCTGTCTTGTTCAGCAATCCGCGCGGCGGCCATGGCTATGGCCAGGAGTTTGTCCATGCCTGCGTGGGCGATTACGGCGGAAAAGACTACGCTGATCTGATGGCCGTCGTTGACCATGCTCTTAAGACCTATGACTTCATCGACGAGAACCGTCTCGGCGTCACCGGCGGCAGCTATGGCGGCTTCATGACCAACTGGATCGTGGGCCATACCGACCGCTTCAAAGCCGCTGTCACTCAGCGCTCGATCTCCAACTGGATTAGCTTCTTTGGCGTCAGCGATATCGGTTACACCTTCACCGAAAACGAGCACAACGTGTCGCCGTTCAACGGCTTCGATAAGCTGGTCTACCATTCGCCGTTGACCTATGTGGAGAAGATCAACACCCCGCTCTTGATCCTACACGGCGAGACCGACTACCGTTGCCCGCTGGAACAGGCTGAGCAGCTCTTTGTCGCCCTGAAGAAGCTCGGTCGCGAGACCCAGATGGTTATCTTCCCGCAGTCGACCCATGAGCTGTCCCGTAGCGGCAAGCCAATGCTCCGCGTCGAGCGTCTGAACCGCATCGTCGGCTACTTCGATGACCATATCGAGCACAAGAACGAGGATTACTGCTGCTAGGATGAAAACAGATGCTAGTTGAATGATGTATCGCCTGCGGCGAAATGATGATTGGCGGTGCCCGCCAAATGATATTGCTTCGCAATGATGTGATCTTTGCCCTCATGTCCCGGAGGACACCTCATTGCCGAAGGCATCATCATGTCCGTAGGACACATCATTTGCCCAAAGGGCAAACATCATTAGCATGTCAAGGAGCCTGGATGAAAGTCCAGGCTCCTTGACATGCTATAGGGGGGTGGGGTATACTGGAGAAAAGACGGGAGGGCTTGAAGATGAGCGAGCTTGATCGTGAGCACTTGCGTCCCGATCTGATCCGCCGCCTGAACCGCATCGAGGGGCAGGTCCGTGGGATTACTAAGATGGTCGAAGATGGGCGGTACTGCATCGAGGTCATGGATCAGATCGCGGCGGTGCGGCAAGCACTCAACAGCGTCGGCTATATCTTGATGGAAAGCCACACTCGTGGTTGCGTGATTGATGCCGTCAAGGCTGGTCAGGGTGAGAAGTCGGTGGACGAGCTTCTGCGAGTCATGAAGCGTTATATGAGCAATACGTAACGGGCCTGCAGCCCGCAAGCCGCAGTAAAGGAGAGAGCCGCTAGAAGCGGCTCTCTTTCGCGTTTAAAAGGGGCGTGACCTCATCGCAGATCGCTGTCATCTGCTGAGCGAGCGGCAGATTGGTCTGCTTGACCACGCCATTCTGCGTAGCGATCTCAAACCTCTGAAAGTCTGTCACGAAAATACCTTATTTTGATGTCATCAGACAGGAACTACTCGTGAATACCCATCGAGAGTCTGCATCACACTAGCCATGGAACCGTTATCACAATCAACGGAGGTGCAAACACATGACTGTTGCTACCCAGGTCAAGCAATGCCAAGCCAGTCTGGAAAGCGCTGCTGCCAGCCTCAAGGCGTTTGCCTTGCAGACCGACGACAAGGCGCAGAAACAGCAGTTTGGTCAGATGTCTCAGCAGTGCGAGCAGCTAGCTCAGCAACTACAGAGCCGGGTCGACACCATCCAGCAAGAGGAACCGCAGTATAAGGGTTTCTAGGGACACTGATAGGGACTAGAAGCAGGCAGCCATGCTGCCTGCTTCTACCTGTACCCTTAGTTATTTGATTAACCCAAGCTCACGCCCGCACTTGGCGAATCTCTCGAGCGCGTAGTCCAGATCGTCTCTGGAGTGGGAGGCGGAGATCATGACGCGGATACGGGCTTTGCCTTTGGCGACTGTGGGGAAGCCAATGGCCATGGCGAAGATGCCCTCATTGAACAGCATGGCGCTCAGCTTGCGGGCCAGATCGGCCTCCCCGCACATGACAGGGGTGATCGGGGTCTGGCTCTTGCCGGTATCAAAGCCCAACTTCTGCATCTCAGCCTTGAAGTAGCGGCCGTTGTCCCAGAGGCGGTCAACCAGTTCGCCGCTTTCGGTGAGCAGGTTGATGGCTTCGATGGTGGCACCAACGTCCGCGGGGGTCAGAGCGGAGCTAAAGAGGAACGGGCGGGCACGCTGCTTCAGGTATTCGATCATGCGGGCGCTGCCGGCGACGAAGCCACCTACGGTACCGATCGCCTTAGAGAAGGTGCCGACCTCGACGTCGCAACGACCATGGAGATGGAAATGATCGACGATACCGCGGCCGTTCTCGCCGAGTACGCCTTCGCCGTGAGCATCGTCCACATAGGAGAGGGCACCGTAGCGTTCACACAGCTCGACGATGCCCGGTAGATCGGCGATATCGCCGTCCATGCTGAAGACGCCATCGCTGATCACCAGAACGCGACCATCATTGGGGCCTTTGAGCAACTCTTCGAGATGATTGAGATCAGCATGGCGCATGACCTTGATCTTCGCCCCGGAGAGACGGGCGCCGTCGATGATGCTGGCGTGGTTGAGTTCATCGGAGATGATCGTATCGGTCTTGCCGACTAGGGACGGGATCACGGCTGCGTTAGCTAGGAAGCCACCCTGTAGGGTCAGAGCGCCTTCGACACGCTTGAACTCGGCGACCTTGCGGTCGAGCTCTTCATGGATGCTCATGGTACCAGCGATACTGCGGACGGCGGCAGGACCGACGCCGAAGTTGTCGATGGCAGCCTTGGCGGCCTTGACGAGACGCGGATGATTGGCGAGACCCAGATAGTTGTTCGAGCACATATTGAGGACCTTCTTGCCCTCGATCTGCACCCAAGCTCCCTGGGGGCTCTCGATGGTGCGGATATGGTTATACAACCCCTGGGATTTCAGCCCTTCGAGGGTCTCATGTAGATAGAGCATCTTGTCTTGATTGGACATTGTTACCCCTCCTTGAAACTTCCTTCTTACCTATTCTTCTCTCCTATACGGTAACAATCCTCCATGGTGACACAAACAGACAGGAAAGTGTGGAGAGCCCTTACCCTCAACCGTCTGAGTCATCCGTCCAGCAGAAACAGATGGAGCGGAGACGATATAGAAACACCCACCGGTATGGACACACACCAGAGCGAGGACGATAATAGAGTAGTCTTCGACCGGTTCTCCCGTTCATCCGGACGGTAGACTCAGACAGCTCCCCGTCAGAAGGTTGACTCCTAGGAGGGATCTCATGCGCCTCTTGCTTACCACCCTTAATAGCCAGTATATCCACACTTCTTTGGCGCTGAGATACCTGCGCCAATATGCCGCTACCCACGGCTGTGCGGTGGCGATGAAAGAGTACACCATCAACGAATCGCTGGGCGATATCGCTGCCGATATCCATCTCGGCCGTTACGATATGGTCGCCTTTGCCTGCTACATATGGAATATCGAGCAGACGCTCCATCTTGCCGAGGTGCTCAAACTAGCCAATCCTGAGCTCAGGGTCGTTTTGGGCGGGCCGGAGGTCACTTATGATCCCGAGCAGTTACTTCAGCTAGCGCCTTGGGTGGAGATGGTGGTCGTTGGCGAGGGGGAACAGACACTCACTGAGCTGATCACGGCGCTTGAGCAGGGGAGCGAGCTCGATCGGATCGCTGGCCTGGTCTGGCGCCATGGTCACCAAGTGGTGACCAATCCATCCCGGGCGCCGATCGCAACCTTGGATGAGATCCCCTTTCCCTACACCGAGGACGAGCTGCAATCCCTGGGACAACGCATCCTTTATTATGAAGCGTCACGCGGCTGCCCATTCAACTGCCAATACTGCC
>CAZINL010000043.1:3474-17109 GCA_964540595.1 uncultured Clostridia bacterium | reverse complement strand
TGGAGCGGGTGCAGAGCGATCTGACGCGTCTGATCGCGGCCGGGGTAAAGCAGGTTAAGTTCGTTGACCGCACCTTCAACTGCCATCAGCGTTACGCCATGGCGATCTGGCAGTTCTTAATCGAGACAGCTTCGGACCGCCCGATCAACTTCCACTTTGAGATGGCAGCCGATCTACTGGATGATGAGATGCTTGAGTTGCTCGCCAAAGCCCCTGAGGGTCTGTTTCAGTTTGAGATAGGCGTGCAGTCAACCAACCCGGAATCTTTGACCGCCATCGATCGGCAGATGGATTTCTTACAAGTGTCTGAACGCGTGCGGCAGCTCAATCGCCTCGGGACCATCCATCTACACCTAGACTTGATCGCGGGTCTTCCCGGCGAGGACTGGGCCTCCTTCGGGCGCTCGTTTGACGACGTCTATCGCCTGCAGCCGGACAAGCTGCAGCTGGGCTTCCTCAAGCTGCTCAAAGGGTCGGGTCTGCGGCTGCGCGCCCAAGAGTATGGCCTGCGTTTTGACCCGCACCCCCCGTATCAGGTGATCGCCTCCCATGAGATGAGCTACGACGATCTGATTCGCCTGCAGGTGCTGGAAGAGCTGCTGGAGCGCTATGGCAATTCGCATCGATTCACCTACAGCCTCGCCTACCTGATCTCGGCGATTGGATCCCCCTTTGCTTTTTTCAACGTGTTTGAGCGTTGGTGGCGTGAGCGGGGCTATCACCGTAGCGCGCACAAAGATATCGGCTACTATCGGCTCTTGTGGGAGCTTGCCAGCCAGTTGGGGCAGGTCGAGGCCAACCGTGTGGCTGAGTTGCTAAAGCTGGACTGGTGTCTGCATCACCGCGACGAGGATCTGCCCGATTTTCTGCCCAAGGTGCTGGTCGATGATCAGCGTGAGCGTGTCTATCGTTTCTTCGCCGGTGATGAAGCGGCTCCGTTCTTACCCGAACTAGGGCACTTATCCGGAAAGGCATTGCTTAGGCAGGTGCGTGTCGAGGCCTTCGGCTACGATCTCAAGCAGCTGATTGCCGGGGCTGCCATGGGCGAGAGCGCCCAGCCCGGAATCTATGTGTTTTTTACCCATACGAACCTACGCGGCCACAAGAAGGTGGGCTGGCGGCGAATGAACATCTGAGAGTTGACTATTATGTTAACTTTAAGTGACGTTTGCCGCACCATGTGGTAAGATAAAGCATAGAATAATACGGACGGGAGTCCACGAGTCCACATGTTCACATGCAGCCAGACCCATGCGTGAAGTCAGGAAGCAGAGTGGCACGGGGGTTGAGGCAATGGAGGTAACACTATGACGCAGAAGTTATGGCAATGGAGCAGCCGGATCCTGGTCCTTGTGATCGGACTGTTCATCTTCGCTTTTGGCAATGTCTTGATCATCAAAGCGCATCTTGGTGCCAACCCTTGGAATGTCTTTCACCTAGGCCTTACCAACTACCTGCCGATTACACTGGGCAGAGCCTCGCAGATGACCGGACTCACGCTGATCCTGGTCAGTCTGCTATTGGGCGTCTACCCGGGCGTGGCCACCATCGGCAACATGTTTATGGTCGGCTTCTTCGTTGATACGATCATTGCCAATGGGTGGGCGGTGGATCAATATTCGTTGGCTCCACAGCTGCTGCAGCTGGTGGTTGGTCTTGTAGTCGTCGGCATTGGATCGGGTATCTACATGTCGCCTGCCCTAGGAGCCGGTCCGCGAGATAGCCTGATGCTCGCCTTTAACCGCAAGTATGGATGGTCGATCCCACGTTCACGTACGACTCTTGAGGTCACAGCCCTACTGGTGGGCTGGGCGATGGGCGGGGAGTTCGGGATCGGAACGGTGGTCTTCTCACTGGCAGTGGGCCGCTTCGTCGCCTGGGGGATGCGCCTTGCCAAGAAGCTTCTTGGTTCGCGCCTCCTGTCCCCCATGGCATCGCATTGGCCGGCTTACCAAGTTGCGCAACCTAAGAGCAATCAACAGAAGTCGATGTGATCTATGCTAGCGCCCCACGTCATGATGACGGGGGCGCTTGTGTTAGGTCGACGGCCACTACGCTTTAGTAGATGGAACCAAGCAGAGAGGAAGCCGTCTTACATATACGGATCTGTCTTGCCGATGACCTAAGGGGGCATCTTATAGTCAGAGAGAAAGGCAAAGGAGATGAGGGTATGGCCAAGATCTTGTTGGTCGACGACGAGCAGACTCTCGCCAAGGCGCTGCGGGTGTCGTTGGAGAGGGAAGGCTATGATGTAACAGTCGTTTACGATGGGGCGGCGGCGCTGGAAGCGTTTGCGCAAGCCCTATTTGATCTCATTATTCTCGACGTCATGCTGCCGAAGATGGACGGGTTTGCGGTCTGTCAACGCATCCGTCAGACGTCAACTGTGCCGATCATCATGCTCACGGCCAAGAGCGAGGATATCGACCGTGTCTTGGGGCTGGAGATCGGGGCAGATGATTACCTGACCAAGCCATTCAACACTCGCGAGCTATTAGCGCGGATCAAGGCGTTACTCCGTCGCTGCCAATGGGTGTGTGGCGAGGAGAGCCAACTCCTCAGCCGAGGAGCGTTGACCATCGATCTACCTAAGCGCCGGGTCGAGGTGGAGGGGCGTCAGATCGACCTGACGGCTAAGGAGTTTGATCTGCTATCAACGCTGGCCTCCCATCCGGGACGGGTCTATAGTCGAGAACAACTGATGGAGCTAGTCTGGGGCTATGAATACTTAGGCGACAGCCGTAATGTGGATGTCCATATCCGCCGCGTGCGTGAGAAAGTCGAGCCAGACCCATCGCGGCCGCAGTATCTGCTCACCCGCTGGGGAGCGGGGTACTATTTTGCGGAAGGTTCTTAGCCATGAGCCTTCGCCTTCGTCTACCGCTAACTTATCTTCTACTTATCGCCGCTTTGCTGGCGGGGATGACCGCTGGCGTCATCCCCATCCTGCACCGCTATCTGCGTGATGACAGAGCAGCCCCACTGCAACTGCAAGGCACCATCATCGCCAATGATGTGCGTCCTCTCTTAGGGAGCAGCGACTTACAGGGGAGAGTCGCTGAGCATGGCGAGCGACTCGGCACCCGTGTGCTGGTCCTCAGCCCCACGCGGCGCGTGCTGGCTGATTCCCATGGGGAACTGGTCGGACAGGAACTGTCACTGAAGGCTGCCACCGACGCTCTGCAAGGGCAGAGTGTGGTGACAGAGCGCCAGAGCGGTGCTGATCGGGCACTGTATGTCATCACCCCGATCGGCAAGAACCAGGCGACCATCGGGGCGGTCTTTATCTCGACCACCATGACAGGGGTCTATCAGACCCTGGCCGAACTACGGCAGCGGATTGTGTGGGGCTCTGCTGGTGTTGCTCTCGTGGCGGCACTCGCCAGTCTGTGGCTGGCAGCCACGATCACGGCACCGCTGGCGAGTCTGACCCAGGCTGTGGAGCGCTTTGACCTCAGTGAGCAGAATCGTGTCCCAGTCCATGGTGATCGGGAACTGCGTACCCTTGCCATGACCTTCAACCAAGTGGGCGAGCGCCTACACGCCGAGGATGAGATCCGCAGGCGCTTTATCACCGATGTGTCACATGAACTACGCACCCCTTTGGCCGCTCTCAAATCAGTGGCTGAGACCATGCTCAGCACCGAGGACTTGGATCCGGCACTGCAGCAAGAGTTTTTGCGTGATATTGATCATGAGGTAGACCGCTTGGCAGGTTTGGTCAAGAGCCTGTTTGAGCTTTCACAGTTGGATCGACGGCGGGAACTGCAGCTCAGCCAGGTCGACCTCGGTCAGCTTGCGGCCCGAGTGGCCAAAAACCTGCACCCATTGGCACAGAAACGCGAGATTGATCTCAAGGTCGAGCAGGAAGGGCCGGCCATCTTGGCCATGGTCGACGAGCAACTGCTGTATCGGGCGTTGTTCAACCTCGCGGACAATGCGATCAAATTCTCTCCCGATGGCGGTCGCATCTGGCTGCGTGTACGCCTGGCTGGAGCGAACGCTCAGATTGCCGTGACCGATGAGGGGCCTGGGATCGCTGCCGACGAACATGAGCAGGTCTTCAAACGCTTTTACCGTGTGGACGCATCGCGTGCCCGCGCCACTGGTGGCAGCGGGCTCGGACTGGCCATGGCGCGGGAGATCGCTATCGCCCATCGTGGTGAGATCATTCTTCACAGCGAACTAGGGCAGGGATCAACCTTTACGGTAATAATCCCCACAAATCTTAACAGTCTCGTAATATCTTGAGAGTTCTGTGCAAACAGCGGCTGTTATGATGAGAATACCACAGGAGATCAAGAAGAGGCCGACCTGTGCACAACACTCAGGAGGGATACCGATGAAACGACTCGCTTCGTACAAGGCGCTGATCACGTGGATGATCATCCTCGTTCTTGGTGGCTGTGCGCCCAAAGCGCCTGCGGCCCAAGAACCATTTGTCAGTCCTGATCCCCAAGAGAACAAGGTCACACTTACCTTGTATTTTGGCAACGACAACGCCGATGGCTTGGTGCTGGAGCAACGCGAGCTCGTTCGCAAGGGCGAGAGCCTTGAGAGTCTGGTCATCCAAGAACTGATCAAAGGGCCACAAGGAAGCGGCAAACGCACTATCCCTGCTGAGGCCAAGCTGCGCTCGGTCAAAGTGGAAAACGGGATCGCCTACGTGGACTTCAGCAAAGAGATGCAGAGCAAGCACTGGGGCGGGACGGCTGGCGAGTCCATGACGGTCGGGTCGGTGGTCTACACGCTAACCGAGCTTCCAGGGATCCAGAAAGTGCAGTTCCTGATCGAAGGCAAGACGGAAGAAGCGATCTGGGGTCATGGTATCACCAATGAGCCGATCGGGCGTGGCAACATGCCGATTGACTCCAACGCAGCAACGACCCCGTTACCGGGTGCCGGCCCCATCCCAGCTCAGGTGTGGAAAGACAAGAGTCCGACCCTGGCTGGCGATGTGCGGGCCATGACCACAGGTTCGTTTTCCGCTAAGCAGTCAGAGATGGCGGTGGTCGCTGGTGACCGTCTTTAC
Organism: uncultured Clostridia bacterium; assembly: GCA_964540595.1. Classification (GTDB taxonomy): domain Bacteria; phylum Bacillota; class JAAYKD01; order JAAYKD01; family CAYOCI01; genus CAYOCI01. The sequence goes on along the minus strand of CAZINL010000043.1, from coordinate 12,077 downwards.
CTCTACGCCAAGACCAGCGACGGCTTTAAGCTGCTAGCGGAGCAAAAGATAGAGCGCTTCGTTACGGCATTGGCCAGCGGCGATATCGATGGCGATGGGCTCGATGAACTGCTGATGGTTGGCGCCTCCAGCGGCAATTGGAATAGCAGCGTCCCCGGCTTCGTGTCGGTATACGAGTGGCAGGCCGGGTCGTTCGCCCGTACCATTGACCACGCCCATGGTCAGGTGCCGCTTAACGCGGTCGGTGCCATGGATATCACGGCTGACGGCAAGACCGAGATTCTGGTGAGCAATGACAATGGCATGTGGGTTCTTACCATGGATGTGCCCGGTCATCTCAAACAGTTGCATGCCCTTACCCGTTTTGCCGGACTGGTCTCCACCTACAAAGATGCCAGCGGTAAGGAGTATCTAGGCTGGACCGATGCCAGCCGTGTGACCCTAGCTGTCTACACTTGGGAGAAGGATGGCTTTAAGGAGCAGTGGGTGGTGCGCGGTGGAGCCATGTGGACCGGTGGACCGATGATCTGGGGCGATATCACGGGTGATGGTAAGGCCGAACTGGCCTTCCCCAATCGCAGCGGTGGTGAGAGTTTCTTCGACCATCAGGGTAAAATGGTGGAGATCGATGCCGCGACTACGACCCGCTTACGTGAATGGAGCAGCGGCAAGATGGTGATGATGAATATCCAAGGTGACGCACGCGCGGAGCTCATCGTCGGTGTCGGGACCAACCTGGTTGTGCAGACGGTCAAACCATAAGGACGCCGATCGCTACGTCGTGAGCGAGCTAGACTCAGCCCCGGGCAGAGATAATCTGCCCGGGGCTGTATTTCGCTGGAGGACAAAGGCAACGGTAAGGGAAATTAGACATACATTAGGCACTGGGAGGCTGGCAGATCGGTCTGGTATCTGCGCAGCCAATTAAGGAGGACGACTCATGCTTGCTAGAAGATTGCAGCCAGGACAGACCATTGGCGTAGTCAGCCCTGCCAGTCCGGTCAAGCCGGAAGTATTGGATAAGGGCATCGCGAAACTAAAAAGCTTGGGTTTTCGAGTCAAAGTAGGAAAACACGCCTACGCCAAGCAGGGTTATCTTGCTGGCAGCGATCTGGAACGTGCCGAGGATCTCAACGCCATGTTCCGTGACGCTGAGGTAGACGCCATCGTCTGCTCACGGGGCGGCTATGGCACGCCGCGCATCCTTCTTCATCTCGACTACGATGCCATCGCCCGCCACCCCAAGGTGTTTGTTGGCTTCAGCGACATTACAGCCCTGCATGTGGCGATCCGGCAGCGTACCGGCCTGGTGACCTTTCACGGACCCATGGTCGCGTCGGACTTCAGCCAGCCGCACGTGGACGATTACAACTGGCCATGGTTCGAGAAGGCGGTTATGGGTACCAATCCGATTGGCAGGATCGAGATTCCACAGCAACTCCCACCAAGCGAGTGCATTGTCCCAGGGAAGGCTATCGGAGAGTTAATGGGTGGCAACCTGTCACTCATCGTTGCGACCATGGGCAGCCCTTATCAACTTGATCCCACAGGAAAGATCGTCTTGATCGAAGAGGTAGGGGAGGAGCCCTATCGTATCGACCGGATGCTGACCCAGTTAGAGCTAGCCGGCTTTTGGCAGCGAGCAGCCGGTATTGCCTTTGGTGAGTCCGTGGGCTGTGGACCTTCGAATCCCGAGAATCCTAGTCTAGTGGCTATGCTCAAGGACAAACTGGGCAAGCTGTCGATCCCGGTTGTCTATGGACTGCCCCTGGGACATGGCGCTCGCAAGGCGACGGTTCCTGAAGGTGTACAGGCAAGTTTGGATGCCGAGCAGGGCATACTCAGCATAGAAGAGGTCGCTGTCAAGGACTGAGAGCTGAGGTGCTTCGTACCCAACGGAGCCATGGATCAAAGACCCACGTTATCGGTCATCCCGCCATAGGGATGGGGGTGCGCAGGGGACAGCGGACCACTCCGTGAAGGGAGATGAGTGGTCAACTATGATGAATGCGCTCTGGCTGGGTTTTGTCGCCATTGGCATCGTGATTGCGGCCGTCACCGGCAAGGGTGACGCCGTCACCAAAGCGGCCTTCGACAATGCCAAGACAGCTGTGGATCTTAGTCTGGGCTTGATCGGAACCATGGCCCTGTGGCTGGGAATCATGAAGATCGCCGAAGAATCAGGGATCATCCGAGGATTAGCACGAGTATTCAGGCCGATCATGCGCGTTGTATTTCCGGATGTGCCGCCTGACCACCCTGCCATGGGGGCGATGATCATGAATATCAGCGCCAACATGCTGGGCTTAGGCAACGCCGCCACCCCCTTAGGTCTAAAGGCCATGAAGGAGCTGCAGGAGCTCAATGAGGACAAAGAAGAGGCCAGCGATGCCATGGTCATGTTTCTCGCCATTAACACCGCAGGCATTCAGTTGCTGCCAACCACCGCTATCTCGCTCTTGATTGCCGCTGGTGCCAGAGCACCCTACGACATCATCGCACCAGCCCTGATCGCTGGGCTGACCTCTACGGTGGTAGGTATCGGCGCGGCCAGGATCCTGTCCAAGTCGCCTGGATACAGGCGCGCAAAGGCAGGTGGCCGTAAGTGAGAATACTGGAATGGATCTCGCTCTGGACGATCCCTGCCTTGCTCTTGATCATCCCGGCCTACGGCTACTTGCGTGGCGTGAAGGTCTATGAGGTATTTACCGAGGGGGCCAAGGAAGGGTTTGAGACTGCGGTGCGCATCGTCCCCTTTCTAGTGGCCATCTTGGTCGCCATTGGGATTTTCCGAGCCTCTGGCGCCATGGATCTGGTCAAAGGCTATATCGGTCCCTTCACCGAGGCCGTCGGCTTACCAGCCGACTTTCTCCCCTTGGCGATCATGAAATCCCTCAGCGGTGGCGGCTCTACCGGTCTGATGACCGACCTGATCAAGTCCTATGGGGCTGATACCTGGCAGGCGAAGCTAGCCGCGGTTATCAATGCTGCCTCGGATACCACCTTCTATGTCATCGCAGTCTACTTTGGGTCTGTGGCCGTCAGAAAGACACGGCATGCAGTAGCGGCAGGCTTGATCGCCGACTTTACCAGTATCGTCATGGCTGTGATCATGGTGCGGTGGATGTTTGTCAGATGAGTCTATGGTCAACCGTCCAAACGTAGCAAGCCCTCCCGGCGTCGGGAGGGCTTTGTTGTAGACTCTCATCACTTTCAAGACGGTAGACCCTGACCGTTGAATCGGCTTAGTGTGGCTGCTGCGTTGGATTCGCCTGCTGTGGCTGTGCCGGCTGCGGTGGCTGCTGCGACTTGAACTCTGGATGGCTAGCGGCCGGTGGCCCAAAGTAACGACCCGGGGAGGACAGATCAAAGTAAAGCTTACTATCCTTGGTCACACCGAAACTCTGGTTCGAGCCGGTCTCACTGACCTTCGCAAAGGCCTCCCGGAAGAGGGAGTTATGCGCCTCTTCGCGGTTGAGCAGGAAGTCGATGGTATCCCGAACTCCCTTGTCATCGATCTGACGATAGAGGTACTCATAGACGACCTTGGCGCGCTGCTCGGCAGCGATATCAGAGAGCAGATCAGCGACTAGATCACCTGTAGTCTCGATGTAGGCTGCTGTCCAGGGGAAGCCCGAGGCATTGGTGAGCTGGGGTGCCAAGCCCGAAGACACGTGCGCTTCAACGCTGCCGATGGTCTGGTTCTCCACACCAAGCTCATGACCATTGAGCAGGTTGATCGTAGTCCCAATGATCTCCATGTGGCTGAGCTCTTCGGTGCCGATATCGAGGAAGAGGTCTTTGATGGCGGGGTCTGCGATTCGGAAGCTCTGACTTAGGTACTGCAGAGCGGCCTTGAGCTCGCCATGAGGACCACCAAGCTGTTCCAACAGCATTGCCGCGTACCGAGGGTCGGGGCGATCGACTTTTACGGCATGCAGGAGCTTCTTGTCATGCTGAAACATGAACATCCCTCCTTACGATCTATCGATTTGGTTCGCTGCTACGCCACGAGACAGTCGCTTGCTCACAGACTATCCCATAGATTAGTCTCCCTTTAATGCTAGGTGAGCAAACGCGACAGAATTTGCCGCGCGACCACGGAGATTTCTTTTGTGCTCTGGAGGGTTCTGCCTTAGCGTAGTGAATAATAGATATGAATGTCATTGCCCATCAAACGATGTCGCGATGGCAGAGACAACAGGAGGTGAACACCATGGCCAAATACCGTTGCATCATCTGCGGGTACATTTATGATCCCGCCGTTGGTGAAGGCGATATCCCCGCCGGCACCGCTTTTGAGGATCTACCGGATGATTGGGTCTGCCCCGAATGCGGCGTAGGGAAAGATCAGTTCGAAAAGGTAGAAGACTAGAACTCATGACCAGAATGGTTGACTAAAAGGAGAGGGCAACCTCTCTTTTTTGTTTTTGCAGCGTTGACCACCTAACAGCAATCTGATATAATAGTAATAATTGCAAATAACGATTGAGTGCCAGAGCATTGAGGTCTGCGCAAGGTCTAGTGATGAAGTCATGCAAGTTCCTGACTTGGATGATCTGATATAATGAGAGAGCGTACTGATGATTTCGAGGAGGCGGAAACGATGCGATCCATGTCCTTAGCCCACAACACCCACTGGGTGGGCGTACTCAATCCTACTCTGCGCGTGTTTGATGTCTTCATGCCTACTGCTCATGGGACAACCTATAACGCTTACCTGATCCAGGGCGAGAAGACCGCTGTCATCGATACTGTCCACGAGAAGTTTACCGACGAGTTCATTGAGAAGATCAGCCAGCATGTTGCTCTCGATCAGATTGATTATCTAGTGGTCAATCACACCGAGCTGGATCATGCGGGCTCCATTGCTCGTTTCCTCGAACTGGCTCCCCAAGCTAAGGTCGTATCCACCAGAGGGGCCAACCAGTTCCTCAAAGCGATTCTCAACCGAGACTTCGACTCGCTGATCGTCAATGAGGGCGACACGCTGGAACTAGGCGGCGGCAAGACTTTACGTTTCGTGTTGGCACCGTTTTGGCACTGGCCTGATACTATGTTTACCTATGCGGTGGAAGACCGCATCTTGTTCAGCTGTGATGGCTTCGGCTCGCACTTCTGCGATGAGCGGATGTTCAACGATCGCGTGGATGACTTCTGGTATGACTTCAAGTTCTACTATGACCATATCATGCGTCCCTTCGCCGACAAGATCCTTGCTGGGGTTGCTAAGGTAAAGCAGCTAGAGCTGAAGATGATCGCGCCCAGCCATGGGCCGATCATACGCAGCGACCTGTGGCGCTACGTCACCGCCTATGAGGATTGGAGCGAGAACGCCAAGACTCAGGAACACTCTCTGGCTGTGATCTATGTCTCGGCCTACAGCAACACCAAGCAGATCGCTGAGGCCATCGCCAAAGGGGCTCTAAGCACTGGGGCCAAGGTGAAGCTCTTTGAAGCTACCAGTTTGGACCTCGCCAGCATTCAGGACGAACTGGAGACGGTCCGTGGGCTGATCTTCGGCTCACCGACGATCAACGGTGATGCTTTGGCACCTGTCTGGAACGTGATCAATGCCATCCCACTCTTGGCCAATCGCAACAAGGCGGCTGCGACCTTTGGCTCGTACGGCTGGAGTGGTGAGGCCACGAAGTTGATGGATGAGCGGCTTAAGGGGCTGAAGCTGAAGGTGACCATGCCGCCCTTTAAGGTGAATTTCGTTCCTACGGCTGAGGACCTGAAGAACGCTGAGGCTTTCGGAGCCGAGTTCGCACAGCAGTTGTGCTAGGGAATGAAAGAGACGACTTCGGTCGTCTCTCTTTTTGTACGGGTCAGAAAAAGGAATTAACCTTAGAGCGGCGAAATATTAGTGCTTAGAAGAGAAACAACTGCTGAAAGAAGGTGAATGTGCTGGAAACATCGCTGCAACAACATACGCCTGTGACGGGGGAGCAGTTGTCGCTCAAGGCGGCTCGATCAACCATCATTCAGCTGGCGTGGCCGGTGGTTCTAGAACAACTCCTGGTGACCATGTTTGAAATGGTCGATATGATGATGGTCGGTGGGATCGGCCCAGCCGCTATCGCTGCCATTGGCTTGACTAACCAACCCATGCGCTTGGCTCTGGCGAGCTTTCAAGCACTGAAAGTCGGGACGACCGCGCTCATCGCGCGGTTTATTGGTGCCAAGCAGTATGAGGAGGCAAATGCCACTCTTCGTCAATCGCTCCTAATGACCGGGGCTATCGGTGTCGTGATGACGGTGCTGATGTACTTCTTCGCCGAACCCCTAGTGCTGTTCATGGGGGCTCAGCCGGATGCCCTGCAGTATTCGGTCACCTACATGCGCATCATCTCCCTAGGGCTGGTTCCGCAGATGCTCGGTATGTGTGTCACGGCGGTGCTGAGGGGGGCGGGCGACACCAAAACCCCGATGCGCTACAATATCATGGCCAATTGTGTGAACGTCGCCGGCAACTATCTCCTCATCATGGGGCACTTTGGCTTCCCAGCTTGGGGGGTCTTTGGTGCGGGTTTTGCCACCACGCTCAGCCGCGTTGTCTCCTGTGTGCTGCTCATGCGGGTCATCTTCAATGGCAAGGCCATTCTCCATGTCTCGCTGAAGGACCGCTTTGCCCCCCGTTGGGACTTGATCAAGCGCATTGTCAATGTCGGCATCCCAGCCATGGGTGAACAACTGGTGATGCGTTTCGGCAACATCTTGTTTACCAAGACGGTCGCCGGACTCGGTACTGTCACGTACGCTGCTCACCAGGTGGCTAACAACATCATGAATCTCTCCTTTACCCCGGGGCAAGGATTTAGTCAGGCTGCCACGTCGTTGGTCGGGCGCAGTCTCGGCCAAAAGCGGCCTGAGTGGGCCGAGACATATGGCTGGCAGACACGCTACGTCGGCACCATTGTTGCAGGAACGATGGCGGCTGGGTTTTTCTTCTTCGGGCCTGCTATCGCTAGCCTCTATACCAACGACCCCACGGTCATCGCCCAAGCGGCTCTCGCTCTGAAAGTGATCGCGGTGGTGCAGTTTTCCCAGTCGACCCAAGTCATTCTAGCGGGTGCCTTGCGCGGCGCCGGTGATACCCGCTGGCCGTTGATCTCGACCATGATTGGTGTGGCTGGGGTGCGCGTAGTCCTAGCCATGCTGTTCATCAACGTCTTCCACTTCGGTCTGATCGGTGCTTGGCTGGCCATGGCGATCGATCAGATGACTCGCTCGGTTGTGATCGTCCTTCGCTATCGAACGGGGCGGTGGAAAACGCAACGCGTGTAGAGCCGCGGCAGCGGTTCTGGACACTAGACCCAAGACACTAGACCCAAGAGGATAAGGATACGAGGTCAGGCACACGCGTAGTGCCTGGCCTTTTTGTGTACGCAGTCGCCATGTCCTATGATCGGCGGCATCTGCATATATTTGGGCGAAAGACACTAGCGTTGCCCGACCTAGATCGCACTCGGCCTTCTAGTGTCTAGTGCCTAGTGTCTTCCCGAAGGGGGGTGCGCACATGTCGCTCATCTGGTCAACTTCACTCTTGACAGCGGGTTCATTGATAGGGCGCTGCTACGGCTTCGCCCTACGCATCATATTGGCCAGAATGCTAGGTGCGGAGGGCATGGGGGCCTATCAGATGGTATTGACTTTCTTCATGGCTGTCGCGGGGCCGTTCGCTTCAGCTGTGCCCGTGACCATGTCGAGGGTGGTTGCATCCCATCGAAATGACGGTCTGGATCGCCGCCGCTTGCTGCTGGCAGCTACAGGACTGAGCGGTCTTGGTTGTCTCTTGGCCATAGGGGCCCTGCTGGCGGTCCATCAGATCCATCCCGTGGCGCTTCTTGGGCAGATCGAACGCGTGGCTCCCTGGTTCTGGCTGCTTCCGGCGATGGGCTTGACGTTGGTCTCGCAGGCAGCACGCGGCTACTACCTCGGTACCAACCGCGTCTTGCCGATGGTGATCTCGCAGCACATCGAGCAGGTCTTCGAGATCGTTTGGCTGCTGCTACTCACCAAGGTCGCTACGATGGCGTCCCCGATCGCGAAGATCCCGCTGGTGATCGTTGGGATGACGCTGGCCGACCTGGTCAATTCACTCTATCTGCTGGCCGTCATGCCCAAGGAAAAGGTGCTAGGCAACCGTTGGCAGCCAGGTATCGTCCGGGAGATGATCGGCCTGGGTGTGCCCTTTTCTCTTAGTCGCCTGGTCGGTTCGGTGAACCGTGTGTTTGAGGCTACCTTGATCCCACTTTGTTTGGTCCGTGCAGGCATGACTAGTGAACGCGCGCTGGCGGTCTATGGCCAAGTGACTGGATTGGCCCTGCCCATGTTGTTTTTCCCGGCCATGATCATCACCTCTCTCTCATCGACCCTAGTACCTGCCGTCGCAGAGGCGATGGATCGCCCCGAAGTCCTATCACGAAGGATCCGGCAAGGGATCAGCATCGGGCTGATGGTGGGCTGCGGTGCGGCGATCCTCTTTTGTACCCGCGGGTCGTGGCTCGGCGTGTTCCTGTTTGCTGATCAGCAGGCGGGAGATATCATGGCCGGGCTAGCTCCGGTTGCCATCTTCTGGTACTTAGACATCGTCACCG
>CAZINL010000043.1:0-3464 GCA_964540595.1 uncultured Clostridia bacterium | reverse complement strand
AATCTACTGCGTGGCTTAGGGCGTCCCATGGTGGGCATGGTCTCGGATCTAGTTGGCTCAGCCGTGCGAATGGGTTATATGTTTTGGTCGGTGGCGGGCGGTATGGAGACGATCCAGCAGGCCATCTTGATCAGCAGCCTGTTTTCGGCGGCGATCAACTGGGCCGCAGTGGTCATCTTTGGGGAAGTCTCCTTTGACTGGTACCTCTGGATGCTGAGCCCGCTTCTATCCGGCGCCGCCATGGCAGTAGTCCTGGCCAACCCTGTCTATGCTTTCGGACCTCTTGCCATCACTCTGCAGCTAGGTCTTGCCTTGACCGCCTATATGGCGGTCTGGTTTGCGCTTAATCTGCATCCTTCACGCGGCGGGATTTTCTCTATCCCGTCGCGAAGGTAAAGTAGACACCAGATACGAATCTGGGGAAGCTACAGGTATGGTCGGAAACGCATGGAACTTTGCTCCAATACTCTGCGTAAGCATGTTAGGTAGGGGGCTGTATGTTCAGATTGCGTTGAGGTCACCTAACGGTGACCTGTGGGCGCAGCACAGCGGCGCCCCTACAAGCGAGTCATCCGTCATATAGAGGAATATGCGCAGCCTCAGGTGTAGGGGCGCTGCTGTGCCGCGCCCGCGGCTTTCCGACGGTCCCTCTAGTGTCTAGTGTCTCAATCTACTCGAAGAGGAGATTGCCATGTCTGAACTTACCCAAGACCTGCAACTGATCAAAGGGCTGCTCCAGCCGACGCTGGTTCGACTCCCGCGCTACGGGCGGGTGGTCTATGCGCTCTATACCCATCCCCAGGTGAGCCGCTGGGCGAAGGGGAAACTAACTCTAGGGCTGGCCTACAGCGCCCTGCCCATCGACCTGATCCCTGGATTCATCCCTGTGATTGGTCAACTGGATGACCTACTGGCTGTGCTCATGGTCGTCCAAAGCGCCTTGCTGAAGCTCTCTGAGGAAGAGCGGCAGCGCATTCTCGAACAAAACGGTATTCCCGCAGAGGAACTGTCAAGGGACCTGGCGCGGCTGAAGGCCGCGCTGAGGATAGCTGTCCGCCAAGGTGGCCGACTAGCGACCAAAGGGTTGAAGCTTGGCATTAGGATGGCCGGAAAAGCGGTTCAGCACCTGAGCCGAAAAGGTAAATCATAGCGACTCGCGCACCTGGTCTGGGACCAGGTGCTTTCTTGTCCCCAGATCATTGAGTCCAAAATTTCGGACAGGTGGCTACTCGCTGCTGCGGGATCCCGGTATAATGGGACTGGTGCCTCGTAGCAGTACTGATCCTAGGGGGTAAGCTCGTGTTTGACTCTCAGAAGCTATTAGCCAACATTACGGACCTGATCGATGAAGGGTTGATCATCGTTGACCGCGAGGGCATGATCCGTGTGTACAACGATAAAGCTCGACGCATCTTCCGAATCGATCCGCCGCGCGGTCCAGGGCACGGCGCTGGCCTGGTCAAGCCCGGAGACGTGGTACTGCTGGCCGACAACGAGCTTGGGCGTGACGATGGCGCGATGACGGCGCAGGATCTCGCCTACTTCGGTGTAGACCCCCGCGGGATCACTCTGGGATCCAGCATCGTCGCCTGTGGTACCGTGGGCGCGTCCCGTGGACGGGCCGTCTGGCAGGTTGGTCTGACCAATCAAGACCTCGCCATCTCCACCACGGTCAACGGGCTGACGGTACGAGTCGCCCTAGATGGCCGCCGCCGGACGTTCTCTATCTGCGTCGGCGATGAGGAATACTCCTACCGCTATCAAGCGGCTGCCGCGCATCTGGTCGTGCTGGATCCGCTGACCAAGGTCGTCAAGTTCTATCAGACGCGCGGCTACACCGCTCGTCGTGAAGATGCCAACACGATTGTCCATGGTGCGCCCTTTGGAGCGAAAGGTGATGATTCACCCCGCATCAACCTGTTGGGTCGTCATATCCTCGAGGTTCACCCCGAAGGAGTAGGGATCAAAGGGGTGATGGAGATGCTCGCCGGGGCTCACGATGCTGGCTATCTGCGACGCGAGTACGAGATCAATGGCTGGCCAGTCCGCTGCTCGCTGCACCCTCTAGAGGTCGAAGAGCAGGTGGTTGGCGCGGTGCTGTTGGTCGAAGATATCACCGAACTAAAACTGCTGAGCAGTGAACGCGATCAGGCCGTGGCGCTGGTCAGCAAACTGGAACAGCAGGCCAAAGTTTCTTTGGTCAAACCCGAGGGCTTCACTGGACTGATTGGCCATCACCCGAAATTCATGCAGGCGATAGCTATGGCAGCGCGCGCTACCCAGTCCAGTTCTACTGTGCTGCTCTTGGGCGATAGCGGGACCGGGAAGGGGGTCCTGGCCCGTGCCATCCATGATCAGAGCCCACGTCGGGCGGGACCGTTTGTCTATGTGAACTGCGCGGCGATCCCTGAGACTCTGCTCGAGAGTGAACTGTTTGGCTATGAAGAGGGCGCCTTTACGGGCGCCAAACGCTCCGGCAAACCTGGCTCGTTTGAGATGGCACATCGCGGCAGCATCTTTCTGGACGAGATCGGTGAGCTCTCACTGCCACTACAAGCAAAGTTGCTGCATGTCATCCAGCACAAGACCATCCGCCGCGTGGGTGGGGTGGACGAGGTACGGACAGATATCCGCATCATAGCGGCCTCCAACCGCAACCTAGAGGCAGCCGTCAAAGAGGGGGCTTTCCGTGAGGATCTCTTTTACCGTCTCAACGTCATTCCCATTCGGTTGCCAAACTTGCGTGAGCGGGGCGATGACGTCCTGGAACTGGCAGAGGCTCTCCTGCCCAAGGTCTGCGAGGCGGTCGGCGTTGGCCGCAAGCAGCTGAGCCAAGAGGTCATGCAGGCGCTGATGAGTTACCCTTGGCCGGGAAATATCCGCGAACTAGAGAACGTCCTTGAACGGTGCGTCAACCTGGCTGAAGCTGAGATAGTCGGCCTGGGCCAGCTCCCAGAAGCGATCCAAGAAGCCTTTGAGGGCGGTGCCAGCGGTGGTTGGTGCGAGGTAAAGCGTCTCGGGACCCTTGATCAGATGGTCGATGAACTGGAGCACAGTGCTCTGATCCTGGCGCTCACCCAAGCGCGCGGCAACAGGCATGAGGCACAGAGACTCTTGGGCATGAAGCGGTCCGCCTTTTACGAGAAGCTGAAGCGGCACGGCATCACGTCCGGAAAAACGGAATAGGAGTCCGACAAAGCGGACTGTCCAGCGACTTTGCACCCAGTCGTCGCAGGCAGTCCGCTTTCCATTGGCATAGCTACCCGATGTTTCTGAACTTGTGAGTAAGATAACTAATTACGACAATATCCGAGACTTTGCGGTGTTTACAGGAGATCGCGACCTTGCAGCTATTGAGTGAATGTTTCGTCTTGGTCTCGGGACATTGGTTGTCCTGAATCTGGCACAAGGCTTGCTAATATCCAAAGACAAACGATCCCCTTTTCCCACGCAGCCTCTCACTA
>CAZINL010000042.1:0-21496 GCA_964540595.1 uncultured Clostridia bacterium | reverse complement strand
GAGGATGAGACCAAAGCGGTTATCACCGCCACCGCTCTCGACCAGCTGGATGCGCAGCTCCAGGCCAAGCTCGCCCGACTTGATTGGGGGACAGGCAACTTCAGCTTGATGCAGCGCAACCTACGGGCGCTGCTGGTGAAAGACAGCTGAAGGCGAGAGGAAACCGGCAACCGCTTCGCGAATGGTTCTGGCTGAGGTGAGGTAGATATGGAACGCAGACCGTTTGGCAAGACCGGGCTTGAGACATCGCTCTTGGGTTTTGGTGGTTTCCACCTACTCGAGATTCCAGCGCGCGAGGGCGAGGCTCTTCTGGATCGTTACTTGGACGCTGGCGGCAACTATGTGGAGACGGCAGCCAGCTATGGTAGTGGGGAATCGGAGCTGAAAGTCGGCCAGGTGATCAAGCGCCGGCGCCACGAATGCATCCTGACCACCAAGACGCAGGAACGTTCCAGACAGGGATGCTTGGACAGCCTGGACAGAAGCCTGAGGCATCTCCAGACCGATCACGTAGATCTCCTGTTGATGCATGCGGTAGGGACTATGGCCGATCTCGACAAGATCCTCGGCCCCGACGGCGCCATGGAAGGGGTCCGTCAAGCTCAGCAGGCAGGCAAGGTGCGCTATGTGGGTCTCTCCATGCATGGTCAGCCGGATACCTTGATTGAGGCGCTGCGCCGCTACCCCTTTGATGCGGTGATGACAACAGTGAATTACTATGACCGTTTCAACTTCCCTGAGATCGAAGGAACCCTTTTGCCCCTGGCTGAGGAAAAGGGAACTGCTGTGATCCTCATGAAGCCCGTAGCGGACGGCTTTCTCTGGCGCTCGGCTGAGAGCGCGTTCCGTTATGCCATGAGCCAGCCGGTTTCGGTGGTGGTGGCCGGGATCAACACGCCTGAGATGCTGGAGCAGGATCTGCAGTGGGCTGAGACCTTCCAGCCGATGACCGAGGATGAGAAAGAGCGGCTCTATGCCGAAGCGCCGGAGCTGGGCAACTATGTCTGTCGCCAATGTGGGCGCTGCCAGCCCTGCCCAAATGGGATCGATATCCCCGCCGTCTTCCGCCTCGAGGGATACTATGATCGGCAGATGCGTGACGGCTTGGTTCGCGACCCCGCCGAGTTTGCTCTGCGTGACCGGCTGCGCTTCTGGTTTGGCGGTCAGAACACCGCTAGAGATCGCTATGCACAACTCGCCGTGAAGGCCGATCAGTGCGACAGCTGTGGGGCTTGTTCGTCGCGCTGCCCGTACGGGATCGACATTCCCCGTAAGCTCGGCATTGCCGACTACAAGCTCGCGGCCAAACCGCTCTTCTAGTGAGTTAGAACCCACCTATCCCGACGACGTCGCCGGGGTGGGTGGGTTCTTCTGTGCCAGGGGCCTGGTATATAGGCTTCACCTAAGAAACAGGCTACGTCTGCTCAAATCCAACTCGTCTGTAACCAGATGAATGATCCCTTCCTCCACAGCAGACAAGGTCGCCATCATGCACACCAACCGGAGTAGAGCCATCTGACGATAGATCACGAACAACAGCGGGGTAAGAAAGAGAAGCATCCCAGTCAGCTTGTTGGCCCAGGTGTGAAGTATGGCAAATGCGCCGTATTTGCGAGCTGCGATGATCAGGTTTGAGATACGTATCAGCGCAACAAAGATAATCCACGGCAAGAACACGAGAACCTGCTCACGCAGCCACAAGATCATCACGATCAGTACGACGCCAAACAGGATCAGATCCGCAGTGGAGTCCAACCTCGCTCCCAACGCAGTTTGAGTGTGCGTCTGGCGTGCCACGTATCCGTCCAGAAGGTCAGTAAAGCCTGCCAGCAGATATAAGAAGACAAACCAGAAACGGTCGTGGTAGACGAGGAGCAACAGGAGCACTAGGACAATCCTACTCAAAGATATAAGGTTAGCGAGATGCCTCATGCGCTTTTGCCCTCCCTCTGCAAGTAGTACTCCGGTTTTTGTCCAGGCCGGTGACTACACTGCTTAGTTCCCCATCATCCAAAATAACCCCTTCGTTGTATTTAAAACATGGAACATCTAGCCAATCGTCCACGTCACAAGAGAGGGCAAGTTGATTACCAACTATAAGGAGGAATGGTTCTTGAACCTGAAGAAGTCGCTCGCTCTGACCTGCGCACTGGCGCTCTTGGCCAGTCCCGTCGCCTACGCCATGGATATGCCCACGCGCGATAATGTCATCGCCACCGCCACAAATATGGTGTTCGCGCCGGACAAAGCCCCTAGCAAGGAACCCGTGAAGGCTGAAGAGGTCAAACCCGCCATCAGCGAAGAAGCGGCCCTGAAGATTGCTATGGCCACTTTCGCTGTGCCAGAAAGCTATGGCAAGCCCATGGTTAATTTCTGGCGTAATGAACAGAACGGCATGGCTACATGGAACTTCAACTGGAACCCCGAGACCCATCCTGATCTCGCCGCGAAGTTCTACCTTAGCATCGGGATCAACGCCAATGATGGTTCGGTCATCTCTTATTCCTGGAGTGACCAATTCGGCAAAGAACCCAAGGAAGCCAAGTTCGACCGCGAGAGCGCCCGGCCGAAGGCCCAGGAATGGTTGGAGAAGCTTATTCCTGAGACGAAGCGCGCTAGCCTGAAGTTGATCGAGACCGGACGCGAGACGGCCGACCAGGTGTACTACTCCTGGATCCGACTAGTCAATGACATCCCTTACTACAACGATATGGTCGGCATCAATATCGATCCCGTGACCGGCAACTTGCAGCATTTCAACTTCAGCTGGGAAGAGAAGCTTCAGTTCCCCGCCAAGGCAGAGACCATCAGCCTCGCTCAGGCACAGGACGCCTGGAACCAGAAGATTGGCGTCGAGCTTCTTTACCAAGATTTCTACCATCGGATTAAGGGGTCCGAGGCTCGCCTTATCTATCGCCCCAGACAGGAAGGTCTGATGGTCGATGCCATCACTGGTCAGGTTATCGACTGGAATGGCAACGACTGGAATGGTGACTATAAGCCAGTACCGATCCCTGCGCCATCCGTACCCGCAGCCAATCCGGAGAAGCCCCTGACTCAGGAACAGGCGCTGGATCTAGCCCGCAAAGCCCTTGGCGGAGTGACCCTTACTCAGCCATCCGGCATCAGCTCCCATGAGCGCTTTGGGGGCAAGTTTGAGACCCAAGAGAAGATCATCGTCTGGAACTTCTCCTGGAACAATGAGGAGAAACGGTCCTATGCCAATATCGGCGTAGATGCCACACACGGTACCATTATCGAGCTGTATTCGGGTCAAGAGTGGCTCCCGAATGAGTCCTACAAAGACAAGACGCCTATTGATGAAGCCGATGCACGCCAGCGTGCGATCGAGGCCTTTGTCAAGATCCGCCCTGATCTCGTCGGTCAAGTGGAGTTGCTCGACAACCCCGTCACCGACAAGTACCTGCCTCCCGATTATATCCAGCGCGAGTACAACTTCAACTTCGTTCGCCTAGTAGACGGTATTCGCTATCCCAACAATCAAGTGACCCTCGTAGTTGACCGCTACACTGGCGATGTGCGCAATATGTACAGCAACTGGGGCTATAACCAACTCCCAGCAGCCACAGGGGTCATTGCCAAAGACAAGGCTCTGACTGTGGTTCGGGAAGAGGCTCCACTGGAACTGGTCTACGTTCCTGTCTACACCAACCGCGTGACGGAGAAACCGGTCGATCCAAGTATCAAGCTAGTCTACCGGGCCAATAGTGCGTATGGCGGTTCAGGCATGATCGATGCCAGGAGTGGTCATCTCCTCGACTACGATGGCCGTGATCTCACCGAGCTACGCAAGGGAATCACCGATATCGCCGATCATGACGCCAAGAAAGAGATCGAGACCGCTGTCCAACAGGGGATTTTTGAGACCACCGATGGCAAGTTCGACCCACTTGGGACCGTCAAGAAGGGTGAGTTGGCTAAGGCTCTAGTCATGGGCTTCAATAGCCCGATCATGTATGAGTACATGATGAAGGACGCTGAGTCCGCGATCCCCGCTGCACCCTCGTACACCGACGTTAGCCTCGATCATCCCTATGCACCCTACATCAATGCCGCCATTCAGATGGGCGCCTTCAAGCCCGCTGAGGCAGGCAGCAAGTTTGAGCCCGAGGGCCTTGTTAGTAGAGAAGAGGCTGCGCTGTGCATCGTCCGTGCCATGGGCTTCAAGTTCATTGACGGCTTTGCCGCGACCATCGACTCCGGCTACAGCGACCAGGCGACGATCAGCGAGGCTAATCGCAACGCTGTCGGCATGCTGGTCGGTCTCAAGGTCCTAGTCAAGGGCGGCGAGTTCAAGCCGCAAGCCGAGATCACCCGTGCGGATCTAGCCAAACTGGTGGTCTCTGCCGCCAAGGTGCAGTTTCCCGGCGGCCCCTACCCCTACTATCGCTAGAGAATGGCCCCACGATAAAGGCCAGAGTGGTCTGGCTGGTGTTCAAGAGTGAGTGACAAAAGGCCACCGGCACTGCCGGTGGCCTTCGCTTTCTGACCATATGTTACAATTTGGTATCAAGTTGCTACCTGGGGTTTCCAACTGACCAGTTCTTGGTATATAATCCGTCTTGTGCAAACTAACACGAAAGGGGGCCTTGGCGATGACTAATGCACTCGGAATGAATCTCCACACTCTCCATATCTCTACCCAAGGCGCTCTGATCTGAGGCAGCGGACTAGCTAGCTATGTCAGTTCTATGGCCATGGGTATCTGCCCATGGCTTTTTCATACGTATGAAGGCCACGGGCAACCCGTGGCCTTTTCTCATGCCCGCCGCCAACAGTCTCAGTAGCGCTTGCCTGAATACCAGACGCCTAGGATCATCGCACAGATTGGAGCATCGACTATGAAAATCCCCTTACGAGAGTATATCAACCTCTTGGCCAACTACCTGCGACCCCAGTGGCGCCGCGCGGCACTCTTGGTCGCCCTCATCGCGGCCAGCCTGGGACTGCAGTTGGCCAAACCGCAGATCCTGCGCACCTTCATCGACGTGGCCTCAGGCAGCAGTGCCGGGGCAAACCTGGGCGCGACGGCGCTGCTCTTTATGGTGGTCGCAGTTGTCTCCCAGGCGGTCACCGCCTATTCGCGCTATGTCAGCGAGGATGTGGGGTGGACCGCTACCAACCTGCTGCGCAATGACCTAGCCGCCCACTGCCTCAGCCTTGATATGTCCTTTCACAAGGCGCACACCCCCGGTGAGATGATCGAACGGATCGATGGCGATATCACCAAGCTCTCCAACTTCTTCTCCCAGATGGTGGTCGGCATCCTCGCTAATGTGCTCCTGCTGATCGGCGTGATCGCCCTACTCTTCCGCGAGGACTACCGCGTGGGCCTGGCAATGACCGCCTTTGCCCTGATCTCGCTGGTCGTGCTGACCTACCTGCGAGATATCGCAGTGCCTTTTTGGACCGCCGATCGCCAGAACAGCGGCATCTTCTTCGGCTTCCTAGGCGAGCACCTCGCCGGGACCGAGGATATCCGCGCCAATGGCGCGGTGGGCTATGTGATGCATCGCTTCTATGCGCGGATGCGCGAGTGGCTGCCGACTAGGCGCAAGGCTTACTTGGCCAGCACGACTGTCTGGAGCGCGACCATCATCACCTTTACCCTGGGTAATGCTACCGCTTTTGGCCTCGGCGCCTATCTCTGGCAGCGGGGGATCATTACCATCGGTACCGTCTATCTGATCGTTAACTACACCGAACTGCTGCGCCGACCGATCGAGCAGATCCGCACTCAGTTGCAGGAACTGCAGCGGGCGAGTGCTAGCATCACGCGTCTCAGCGGATTGATGAAGATGGAGTCTAGAGTTCAGGATGGACCAGGCGCTGAGCTGCCTGCAGGGCCGCTCGGGATCGAGTTCCGTGACCTTACCTTTGGCTACGAGGCTGATGATGCCGTGCTGAAGGAGCTCTCCTTCTCGCTGCAGCCGGGCAAGGTCCTAGGGCTGCTCGGACGCACCGGTAGCGGCAAGACCACTTTGGCCCGCCTGTTGCTGAGGCTCTACGACCCCACAAGCGGGCAGCTCCTCTTAGGCGGCGTGGACGCCAAGGAGGCTAAGCTTGAGTATTTGCGCCAGAAGGTGACCCTGGTCACCCAGGATGTCCAGCTCTTCCAGGCCTCGGTGCGTGACAATATCACCTTCTTTGACCGGAGCATTCCGGATGAGAGAATCATCGCCGTACTCCAGGACTTAGGCCTGGGGGACTGGTACCGTTCCCTCGCAGAAGGGTTGGACACGATCCTGAGCGCTGGCGGTGCCAGCTTTTCGGCTGGCGAGGGTCAGCTCTTGGCCTTCGCGCGCTGCTTCCTCGCCGATCCTGCTGTGGTCATCCTCGACGAGGCCTCATCCCGGCTGGATCCGGTGACCGAGCAACTGATCGAGACGGCCATCACCAAGTTGCTTGCCAATCGTACCGGGGTGATCATCGCCCACCGCTTGGATACCGTGACGCGGGCCGATGATATCCTGATCCTTGACCAAGGACGGATCGCGGAGCATGGTCGGCGGTTGGAGCTTCTCCAGCAGCCCAGCTCGCGCTTTTCCACCTTGCTTCAGACCGGCTTGAAGGAGTTGCTAGCATGAGAACACTGAAGCTGATCTGGCGGATGCTGGCGTATCGACCATGGCTGTACATCGCCAACGCCATCTTCTGGACCGCCATTCATACCTTCCCGGTACTGCCGGGTCTGATTACCCGCTACTACTTCAATACCCTGACGACTGACGGCACCGGCTTCAACCTCTGGACGATCGTCGCCATGCTGGTGGCGGTCGCCCTGAGTAGGATCGTCACCATTGTCATGGGTTCGCTGACCGACTCACGACATCGCTTCACCATGAGCGCGCTCTTACGCCACAACCTGCTGCAGGGGATCCTTAGGCGCCCCGGCGCCACGGCCCTGCCCTGCTCGCCCGGCGAGGCGGTCAGCTACTTCCGTGAGGACGCCGAGCAGGTTGAGGATATCATCAGCTGGACGGTCGACATGATCGGGGAGATCGTCTTTGCCAGTACCGCTGTGGTGGTGCTGGTCAGCATTAACCCAACCATCACCCTATTTGTCTTCCTGCCCTTGGTCGCCGTGATGGTGATCTTCCAGAAGGCGACGCAGAAGATTGAGGCTTACCGTCAGGCTAGCCGCGAGGCCACCACAGAGGTCACTGGTTTCATCGGCGAGGTCTTCGGCGCCGTGCAGGCGGTGCAGGTGGCGCGCGCTGAAAGGCGCACGGTGGACCACCTGAAGCAGCTGAACGACAGACGTCGGCAACTGATCCTCAAGGATCGCGCCTTTAGCCTGAGCTTGGACGCCGTCGGCAGCAATACCGTCTCCTTGGGGACGGGGATGATTCTGATCCTGGCGAGCAAGGCGATCCAAGCCGGGAGCTTCTCGGTCGGCGACTTCGCCCTGTTCGTCTACTACCTCGACTTCGTAACCGGCTTCAGTGAGTTCTGCGGCTACTTCATGGCTCATCTAAAGCAGACCACCGTCGCCTTCGACCGGATGATGGAGCTCCTGCCCGGTGAATCGCACAGCCGCTTGGTCGAGCATAGTCCGCTCTACCTCGATGGCGAACTCCCCGCTGTGACCCCCACGGCGGAGCACGGTGATCACCTGCGCGAGTTGAAGATCGATGACCTTTCGTTCTCCTATCCCGGCAGTGACAAGGGGATCAGGGGGATCAACCTGACCGTCCGGCAGGGAGAGTTTGTGGTCGTCACCGGACGGATCGGTTCGGGCAAGACCACCTTGCTGCGCTCCATCCTGGGACTCGTGACCCGCGCCAGCGGTATCATCAGTTGGAATGGGTGTGTCGTGGATGACCCGGCGGAGTTTCTCATCCCACCACGCGCCGCCTTTACCGCACAGATCCCGGTCTTGTTCAGTGACACCGTGGAGGGCAACGTCCTACTCGGGCAGCCACCGGAGCGTGTAGATCTAGGCGATGCCATCCAGACCGCCGTGTTGGAGCCAGACCTCGACAACCTGGAGCAGGGGCTTGAGACCATGGTGGGCAACCGTGGCGTGAAACTTAGCGGTGGACAGGTGCAGCGAGTGGCTGCGGCCAGGATGTTTGCTCGTGACGCCGATCTGATGGTCTTCGATGACCTCTCCTCAGCGCTCGATGTGGAGACCGAGCGCCTGATGTGGGAGCGGGTCTTCGCTAAGCGTAGTGCCACCTGCCTGGTCGTCTCCCATCGTCGCTCGGCCCTGCGGCGCGCTGACCACATCATCGTCCTCAAAGACGGTGAGGTGGCCGACGAGGGCAAGCTGGATGAACTGCTTGACCGCTGCGAGGAGATGCGCCTGCTCTGGCACGGCGACGCCAGCCACGAGGGCGACAGCCACGTTCTCGCAGCGCGACTGCAGACGGCCAGCGCCGGGAATGAGTAAACGGTTCCAATGGAGCAAGGCCACGTTGACACGGGCACCGTGTTCAACGTGGCCTTATTGTTTGGTGAAGGGCCCAACCACGATTGGATAGCGACTACGAGGGTACGACGCGACACTGTTAGTAGGGCAGAGAATGAGTTTCTTCTAGTCATTTTTTGACTTTTCGTTGATATAACGATGGTGAGGCCTGAAAGTCTCAGCATTACATGTTTGTGGAGGAGTGCAGGATATGACTACACCTCGGCTGCGACAAGCGCTTATTAAGGTGACCAGTGCAGTCCTAGCACTGGTGATCGTCATTGGTACTGTGGTGTCCCCGGCTCAGACGGTCTGGGCAGCACCTTTCGTATCTCCTGCCAGCACTGACCCGCGAGTGTTGTTCCAGAGTCGGCTTGCTGAACGAAGCCGCTCACTCGGATTCCCCATTGCTGTTCATCTCAGCAATGAGACCGCTTCCCGTATCTCTCTACCGAGCGTTTCGTCACGGGTACTCCAGACTATTGATCGCAACCAAGACGATGGCATGACCGCTTTCGGCGTATGGACAGCAGAGAATAAGGTCTTGCTCCGTTGGATGCCCGAAGAAGATTGGATCCCCACAGAAGGCTACTCCGTCTTTCGGCAGGTTGCGAACGGGCAGATCGAGCGTTTGGTTGACGGCCTGGGCAGTGTCAGCCCCACTGCCGCACAAGTTCAGACCTTGCAGAGCCAGATCCGTAAGAGCGGTAAAGACCTTATCCTCTATCCCATGGAAGCTGCAGCCGGGGCAACCAACGCTCAGCCGGACAACCTGACCACGCCCAACGGGCTGCGAAGCTTCGTGACCGACCTGTACAATCAGACCAAAGTAAACGATGCCGTTCGCCAAGCCTTGCAGCAGAGGAACTTGCTGGGCTCAGACCGCTCTGATCTCGGGGTAGAAAGGGCCCTGACCACGCTAACAAGGCAAAAACCGGCCATGTCTCGGAGCGCCATTATCTCGGGCGCATCCCAGTTCAACGCCAAAGCAACCGCAGCGGCACTGGGAAGACCCGCGACACAACTCCCCACCGAGCATGGGGCTGAGCAGGTCCCAGTGGTGTCCAATCGCCTGATGCAGGCTGTGCCCCAAGAGGTAAGCGCTCTGAACCAGTCAGCCAGCGCCGTCAATTCCCCCATAGCGAACGTGAACCCCGCCCTCCTGAATCTGAGCCCTGAGGATCCGGTGGAGAACCTGATGGCCAATCGGCGCAGCGCCAAGACGCTGGCCAACAGCAACTATCAGGCAGCCTTAGCCAGCGGTCTGGCCTATATCGATGACCAGCTCCCCGCGCCGCCGAAAGGGGCTGCGATCAAGTATTGGGTGGTGGCAACCGCCAAATCCCAAGGCACCCCGATGCTCGTCTTACCGCAGATTACGGTGGAATGCGGCACTGAGCAACTGATTAGTGCTCCTGCAAACCTGGCAGGCTATGGCCTTGATGCAGCATCGTTCCTGCGTTGGCAGCAGCCCACCGATGAGTTCAGCCGCTCGCTCTTGGCTGGCTATATGGTGGAGCGCAGCGATGACGGCCAGAACTTCCAACTGGTCAATCCTGAGGGCCCGATCGTCATCTCCTATCGCCAAGATGCAGAGGGCAATGTCTACGAGCCCGAGCACTTCTTCACTGACAGCCAGGTCCAAAACCGTAGCAAGGCATATTACTACCGTGTCTATGCCGTTGATGTCTTTGGACGCGAGACTGCTCGTTCCACTGCCATCGACCTCACAGTAGTCAAGACCACTGCGCCTCCTGAGCCTATTCTTAGTAAGCCCGTGTTGATTACCCCCGAGAAGCCCAGTGCCACAGGTGCACTGGGTGCGGTAGCATCACGTACGTACGGACCAGGCGACTGGCTGCAGCTGAAGGAGAGGCAACTGATCAGTGAGCAGCAGTATCAGGCGCTGAGCCGCTTAGGTACGATCTCTGAAGAGCTGCTACGAACCAACCTTAAGCTCACTAATCTGGGGATCGACAACCTCCGACAGGCTGATGGCGATGCCCTCAGGGAACCACTGCAGTTGTTGATGGGCATGGGCTCGCAAGAAGGTGAACTAGAGGAGAGCGCCCGGCGAAGCCGGGTGGAGGCAAAGGCTGATGAGCTGCGCCAATCTGGTCAAGCAGGAATCATCATCAATTTCACGCAGAGCCTTGAGCCATACGGCTTCAACGGCGTGAAGAAGCCGGCGACCGCATCCACAGGCTCGCCCAAGATGCAGTTGGCCAGGGATCTTAAGGAATACCGCATCTATCGTAGTGTGGCCGAGGGCAGTCAGCCGTATGTACTGCCTCCACAGCTGATAACAACGATCAGTGCCAATGATCCTAAGCATATGGTGAGTATCCCGCCCATCACGACGCCCGCGATCACTGGCGGCAGGCTAGGAGCGTCTGCCCAGCAACCGGAGCCTAGCGGTGAGATCGTCTATGTCGATACTGGAGTTCAGGAAGGTCACTATTACGCCTATTGGGTAACAGCAGCTGATAGTTGGGGCAATGAGTCTGCCATGCAGAGCGAGCCGCAGATTGTCGGCTATGCATCCAAAGCCGTGCCCAAGCAACCGCAGAATTTACGCGCCACATTCCAGGTGGACGAAGCCATCGAGCGGATCAACGAGGAGAAGGTTGCCGGCTTCAGCGCCCAGGCTAAGCAAGCTGCGGACATCGATCTCCGTGCTGCTCTGCCGACGATACCGCCAGCCAGTCAACGGGTGCTCGATATCGCGCAATCCTTCGAGGACTTCTATGCGATCGATGTGGTAGGAGCAGACGAACTCCATGCGGATGGATCAGTGACCGTACGTTGGATACCAGATATCAACACCAATCCATTGGGGTATGAGGTCTGGCGTGCCCACGATCCTGCCGCCGATCCCGCAGCCGAAGCCGCCAGGGATGGGTTTACCGTCAGTGCCATGATGCGCATGAGGTGGACACTGCTCGAAGCCAGCGCTGCTGACGCTGCAGCCCGGCCCCAAGATGCCGCAGTAGCCGGCGACGAACTGGCCTCGGTGATCACCGGTACCCAGATCACCGATAAGCTACCTCTACCTGCGTCAGGCACCTACTATTACCTGATCCGCCGCGTTTACCCCGAGCCTCCGGAGCCTACCTATTCGGCCTTTGTTCCAGGCGGCGAAGTGACGTTGACCTGGGACGAAGATCCCAACCCGCAGATTACTGGTTACCGGGTCTATCGGCGGGATGTAGATCCACAGGCTCAGATCTCGGCTGCCAACGCCGGTGCGGAGATTGCCTCCAAATGGGTGATGGTGGCCCAGCTGGTCAGAGACCATCGCTACGTTGATCTCCTAGCCCAGAGCCGAGCCCACTACTACCAGTACAAGGTGAGGGCCGTCACCATCTGGGGCGTGGAGTCACCGGATTCATTGCCATGCCAACCGGTTCGCATCGGCAGCACCATCCCGCCCGAGGTCCCGACGCTGCTTAGCCCAGTCTCTGGGCCAGGGTCGGTGATGATTCGGTGGCAGCCAGTTGATGAGGCCAGCCGCTATATCATCCATCGTAGTCGAGTTCCTGAGGTCGGTCCCCAGCAGCTGGCCTCGGTCATGGGTACCATGAGCACCCTGAGGATGACAGTCCCGAGTATCTCAGGAATCAATCAACCCGCCCAGGCTCAGTCGGTGATCGACCGGATCGCCGCCATGAATACCGATCAGAGGACGGAGCTATGGGGGAAGGTGCGCGACCGCTACGGTATGTTGGCGCTAGCGCCTTACTACAAGCTGAGCTATCAGGATGCGTCTACCGTGCAGTGGACGCAGGTGGGTGAGGTCAGTGCTACGGAAGGATCAGTCCTGACCTTCACTGATACGACCGCCTCTTACCCAGGAAGCTATCTCTACGCCGTCGAGGCGATCAATGGCCAGGATCTGCTCTCGTCAGGCCTATCCAAACCAGTCACAGTCGGTCCCCAAAAGTCGGTCGGTCCAGACGCTCCTAGCCAAGTAACCGTGACACCGATGGTAGGTGGGGGGCTTAAAGTCACCTGGCCAGCCTATACCATCCAAGCACAACAGGCGGTCTCAACTCCAGACGCTGCCACCAATGCCGAGGTGGTCCCCCGTGGCTATCTTGTCTACCGTGCAGTTCAGGAGAGCGGTCCCTACCATCAGTGCAGCGAGCTGTTGACCACCAATGCGTATCTCGATGCCACAGTGCAGGATGGCCAGCAATACTGGTATCGAGTGGTCATCCTCGACGAGGCGGGTCTACTGTCAGCGGCCAGCAGACCGGTCTTCGGGCAAAGGCCGGCGACCACCGGGACGCCAATACGGCCACCAGCTGTCCTAACGCCGAAGCCCATCGGCTTCTTACCCGACTCAGACTTTATCTCCGCACCAACGATCGTGAAGCGGTGGGCGATCAGCCTGACTTCTGGTACCCACGACCCCTCAGTCTATCTCCTAAGAGCCCTCCCGGTAGTACCCCTGCCGCCGATCAAGCTCACCAAGCCCCTTCCCCCCAGTGGCGTAACCGCACAGGCGTCTGGGACATCCGTCACGGTCTCCTGGAGTGCCAGCTTGGGGGCTTCTGGCTATACCATCTATGGGTACAAGACAGAGCAGCCAGAGGTCGTACTCGGCACGGTAAGTGCCGATCAGACATCCTTGGTGGCCTCTGGACTGAGCCCCAAGACCACCTACTTCATTTACGTCGTAGCCAACAGCAAAACGGGCGATTCGTTACCGTCCGAGGTAGTCAAGGTTACCACCAGCACCACCGTTCCCATCGTTAACAGCCCCACCAAACTAACGGCCGTAGCCAATGGCTCGGATCAGGTGAATCTGGCTTGGACTGGATGCGTAGGCGTAGATGGCTATCGTGTCTACGCCTACAAGACGGAGCAGCCCGAGCAACTAATGGCCACTGTTGGGGCCACAGTGACTGCCTATACGGTGAAGGGTCTGCAAGCTGGCACCGACTATTTCTTCTATGTCACCGGCTACAAAGGCAAAGTTGAAACCCCGCCCACCAACGTCGCCAAAGCCACCACGCAAGCCAGCGCAGTAGCACCGCAGCTTCCTAGTAAGTTGCGTGTGGGTGGCTACACCATCCGCAATCTGACTACCATGCCCGCAACCACCGCCTACGCCAAGGGAGAGACTATCGGCCAACTCGAGATTCCGGGCATCCCCTCCATTCCGGTCAGGGTCACCATCCAGCAGTTGAGCGGGGATCAACTAGCACAGGGCCGTGTCCTCCTCACTGACACCTATGAGCAGCCCGTGTCCGCGGGCGGCACCAGGCTGCGCCTGACAGACCTTCAGCTTTCACCTGGTCTGAATAACAGCTTGGCTCAGGTCAGCGGCTTGTTGCTCAGTCCCGGACTTGCCGTTCCTGGCTATCGAGGCATTCCCCTATCTGCTGACACACTGACGCCGAGTGGGACCATCACCATCCCGAATCTGCTTGCCATCTGGACAGGGGAAGAGGAGCTAGCCGATCTTCAGAGTGTTGCCATTGATCTCGTGGGACAGAGTTTGGTCAGTCAGCGCAGTAAGCTGATGACGAAACTCGGCCAGATCACCATGGATACCGGCTACATCGAGATGAGAGGTCAGCAGACAACGATCGACTTTGCTGGACGTCTGACAGGCTCTTTCACTGGCAGCGGACGGCTGGCTCTAGCGGTGCCCAAAGGACTGGATATTCTGGCCAACGCAGTACAATTGTCCTACCAGCAGGGCGTGATCAACGAGAATGCTAGCAGTATCAGCGGCAAGGTCATCCTACCCTTTATCGCCAAGGAGAGCTCATCCACCGTAGTCGGTCCTGGCCCTCAGCAAGAGGCTGCCCAGAATCCGCTGGCGGAGCTGACCTGGGGGGCCATCCAATCCCAGTCTAGCCGCTTCACCAACTCTCCTGAACGCTTCAATTTCTCCGCCCTGGCGGAGCGGGGCAAGGATATGGCTAGTCAGTCTGGTAGCCAACAGCAAGGAACCGTCACCCGTATGAGTGCAGCCGACGCTGATATGGTTAACCAAAGCCTCTCCTACATGCTTCAGGGCATGGGAAACCGATCGGCAGCGAGCCTCAGCACTAACCCGAGTGCTGTCATGCGGAGTGCAACTACCACCTCGCAGACCAGTCAGTCCGGCTTCCAGTTGGTCGGTAATCGTACCGTCACCACCATCACTGAGCGCGAATATGCATCCATCCCGTTGACCATCAGCCGTTGGAACGGTCAGGGACTACACGTAGACATGGCAGGACCGCTGTCAGAGTTCGAGATCGATGAGCAACTGGGTAAACAAGAGCTGAGCGTACACTCGGGGGGGAGTGACGCTGGGAGCGGCAGTGGCAACGATCTAGTCCGCATGGAGGCAGAACGCGTCGCGGTGAACCTGCCGGTGCGTAGCCTCGGTGACAACCCAGAGCGGGTGTCCGTAGGCTCCACCAGTGATCCCGGGTTCGCTATTTTGCAGGGAACTATGTATCTACCACCATCGGTGGTCTCTGTGCCCGAGGGGGAGAGCGCCACAGAGGCGAGCGGCGCTACCCGCTTTGGCTTGCCCATCGACTCGGCTGTCCGTTACGGTCGCAACGGCTTCTGGGGGCGCCTAGATACAGAAACAGACGCTGGGATGAACATCGCGGTTCAGCTCAACAAGACCCAGGGCGAGGCGGGAAGCGACTACGTCGCGGCCACATGCACCTCCGCTGCCGTGGAGATGCTGAACAATCGAGTACGCGCCACGCTGAAAGGGACTCTCGTGGTGCCTCAGGCTCAGAAGCAGTTTCGGTATGCCGGACACAACGACCCGCAGGGCGGCTGGATGTTTGCCCTAGCCAACGAGGACGGCGCATGGATCGCTGGTGCCAGCCAGGATCCTGGCTTATCGGTAGTCTTCAGTGGGGGTCGCCTGGAAGGGCGAACGGTGCTGCTCAATGGCACCATGAACGCCGTCAACATGACGCCCGATGGCCAAGAGGAGCTTAGGATCGATGATTTGAAGTTTGTTGGCCTGGCCGTCTACATCGGCCAGATCAGACCTCAGCCGCCCCAAGCGGGAGAGGAGCTCCAGCCTGCTGTCTACGAAGGGCTGGCAACTCAACCAACACCAGCCGCTCTGCAAGGTGACACCATCACAGCGACCGGTGTGGCTCTGACAGTGACCACTGATTCTACTGGCCAGAAAGTCTTCAACTGGGTAGCCCGCGCTGCGGTTGCTTTGGCCACGAACCTACCGTCCACCGAGGGTTGTGGTCTCAAGGTGGGGGCTGATCTCAATCTAAATGAGGAGAAATACTCAATCAACTTCCTCTACACCCACGAAGACTTCATGACCATCAGTGCAGTGCTCTTTCTCGATGCGCGGTCGAAGGAGTTCGCTGGTAGTGGCACCTTCTGGTTTGCCTCCACGGGTGCCGACAAAAAGGCGCCTCAGCAGCGGGGCGGCGAAGTCAAGGTCCGGGTGGGCAAGTTTAAGGATGGCCCCCAACAAGGTGAGACCTTCTGGATGGCGAAAGTCGGTTACGGAGAGTCGGGTAAGAAATGGAAATGCAAGGGATGTGGCTTCGTCTACCACTCAGTGGATGAACCCAGGGTCTGTGTCATGACCAAGGGTGAAGGCGAGGATGCCAAACCGTGCGGTGGAAAGACGTTCGAGGATCCTACTGCCCAAGAGCAGTCGGATATGACCGAGCAAGAGAAGCAGGAGCAGAATCAGAAGGAGTTCGCAAATCGCGGCTTTACCATTGGTCCGTTGTCGATCAAGTCCCTTACTGGCTTGGTCGGGTACAACATGAAGCCACCCATCGGTAAGAACGGGACCTTTGAGATCCCACCCGAGTTCGGTTCCATGACCGGAGCTGGCGATGTTGACGATAACAAGGATGCCTTCTTCACCTGGCCAACCAAGGCTGACGGCAATGTCTTCTTCGTCGCCACAGCGGTCATGACTGTGGAGTATGGCGGACAAGAACTGTTTACTCTCGACCCGGTACACTTAGTGGTGGCCAGCGGACCAGCCGTGGAGATTGAGGCCAAAGTATTGAGAGGCAGTACCTTCCTTGCCTACGCCAAGATGGGCTATTACCATCAGGACCGCCGCTTCTTCATGGATACACGACTGGGCTTTATGCAGTTCGGACCCTACCAGGTGGAAGGCCTGGGCTTAGGTCTGGATATCAGCCCCAAGAGGCAGGCGATCTACCTCTCCTACCCGGAGATACTGCACGTTATCCTGCCGCCAAGCCCGTATCCCTGGACTTTTGGTGGAGGACTGGGCTTCGAACGCGATGGCAGCCGCTATACATTCATGACCAAGGCCATGTTTGGCCTCGATACCGGTGAGAAGAAGCTGGCCGATTGGTTCTACCTGCGGGCCTATGTCACGCTCACCGGTGGTCTGATCGTGTCGCTGGAGTTCGTGGACGGAAAGATCCAGAGTATCGATGATATCGACTTTGCCCTCCAGGTCTGGCTGGAGATCTGCCTGAAGGCTGGGGTCATCGTCAATGGCAAGAAGTATGAGGTGATCAAGGCAGGCGCTGAACTCTTCGGTGAGTTCGCTCGCCGCAACGCTGTCTGGGAGGTCACAGGCAGGTGTACCCTCTTCTACGCTGTCGATCTGATCTTCTGGGAGAAGAGCGGGTCGATCATGTGGGAGATATCTGAGAGCTATGCTGGTTAGGTAAGTAAGTTAAGCAGGCACCCGCGGCGCGGGTGCCTGCTTGGGTAAAGCGGTAGCTGTTGAAGGGCTTCGTCGCCTCGACCACGAACTTCCAGGGGAGTGCTATCCTTTCTGGCCTAGTTACCGAACTAGCTCAACCCGCGACGCGGGCGGATCAGGCTGTTAAATACGTCTGTCCAGCGGGAACCTTGGAGGCCGGGCTGCCCTTGGTTAGCCGCAGGCCAGCCATGAGGGCGACAGCCACGCTCTCGCAGCGAAACTGCAGACGGCCAGCGCATCCAACTAGTAGACCAGGTAACTAGAAAAGGCCCGCCAGCGGCGATATGCCGTACATGGCTGAGCCTTCTTCCGTGCCATTCCGCTAAAGGAGAAGATTGGGGTTCCGCCGCATCAGCTCCAGTAGGAAACCATCCTTGTCTACGGGCGAGATATACCAGACTCTATTCCAGCCACGCTGCGACGTGGTGAGCTTAAGCCGATCTAGTGATAGGGCAGCCGATGACCAAGGCGCATTGGAACGCTCGACTGAGATGATGGAGGCAACACTGACAGTGCCACGGACGGGCCCGCATGTAATCACAAGTCGACCATCGCTGATAAAAGTATAGCCGGTTCCCCACCAGAACCATGCCATCAGGAAGGCGAGGGGGAGTCCAATCAGGAGCGGCAGGACCTTTCCCGTTGATAGGACTGCGAAGGTGATGACTAGCAATGGAGCCAGCAGGACCATACCAAACCACCAGTCTCTTTTCGATCGGAAGTAGATTCTGTTCACGTGTATCCCCTCTCCTCTCTCTTGCTTCTTTTATCTATTACTTACGTGGCTCCGCTAGGGATGTTCCCAAGTTCCTGCGCATGTACTGCGTCAAGAAAAAGGGGTTCCGCATCCGTGGGCTGAAGTACTATGGCTGGTGGGTGTTGGTGCTGTGTATTGCATCGCGGTGGGCCTGCATACAGTGAAGCGGAGCTCCCAGTTCGGCTCCGCCTGATTATCGCTTTGGGCAAGGAGGTTGATGGCTTGCGACGCTCATGGTTCAGTCTCCTGTTGATCGTGTCGGGCCTCATGGTCATGGTGTTTGGCCTTGTCCAAGGTGAAGCGGGAAAGGTGCTGCAGAAGGCGATCACGCTCTGCCTGCAGTGCATGGGGATCGGTTAATGAGTAGCGGACGTTTTCCATCCGATTCAACACCCATCCGCCGGGGCGTCCAGTGGCTGGCGCTGCTGCTTAGCAACCCTAAGCTGGCCAACTTCACTTCCGGTCGGATCGTGCAGGGGCCGTCGAAATCGGTCTGCGTCCCATTTCTCAACTGTTACTCCTGCCCGGCGGCTATCGGCTCCTGTCCCGTGGGGGCCTTCCAGTCGCTGGCGGCCGGGATGAGTCGCATGGTCTCCCTCTATATCATCGGCTTCCTGACTGCCACCGGGGCGGTGGCGGGGCGCTTTATCTGCGGCTGGCTGTGCCCGTTTGGCCTGATCCAGGAACTGCTACATAAATTCCGCCCGCGAAGCTGGCGGATCAGGCTGCTAAGGCTGGCCGAAGCACTGCGCTATCCCGCCTTGATCCTCACCGTACTGCTGCCATTCTATTGGCGCAGCGCTATCGGACTGGCCGAGCCGTATTTCTGCAAATACGTTTGTCCAGCGGGAACCTTGGAGGCCGGGTTGCCTCTGGTCAGCCGCAGGCCCGAGCTGGCTGCGCTGATCGGACCACTCTTTTGGTGGAAAGTCTTCCTCTTGGCTGTGGTGCTGATCGCATCGATCCTGATCTGGCGTCCCTTCTGCAGGACGCTCTGCCCTCTAGGGGCGTTTTACGGCCTGTTCAACCACGTCAGCCTGCTACAACTGAACTGCGACAATCAGCGGTGCACCAGCTGTCGTGCCTGCAGTCGGCGCTGTCCAGCCGACCTGGATCCTTACCGCGAACCCAATTCCGATCGATGTGTGCGCTGCCTAGAGTGCACCAAGGTTTGCCCGACTCAGGCACTGCGCTTCGGTATTCCGCGAAAGGACCTGCCGCGCCACGCCGGCCGCCAGGCGCCATCTGAGATCTTCACCAATAGACAGTAACCCTTGAGGGTCCTACTTGTGGACCCGTGGACTTGTAAACTTGTGGACATTCCAAAGGAGGGTTAATTCCATGCCCCAAAATACTCGCCACCGACTACTGCTCCCAGTCGTCGCGCTGATGGTGATACTCTTGGCGGGCTGCCAGCTGCCATCTGCGAGGCAGACCCCCAATGCCGCTCCTGCGCCGACCACCCCAACCCAATCATCACCTCAGACGACGCCGGCTAAGGACCCCTTGGCCTTTACGCGCACCGATCTTCTGACCGGTAAGGAGGTCAACTTCCCCGGTGACTCCGCTGGCCGCGTGGCGGTTCTGCTCTTTTTCTCCACTGGCTGAGGCCCTTGCGTCAATGAGGTGCTGCAGTTGCAGCCAGAACTACCTGCTCTTCGTGAGCAGGGCGTGGACCTATATATCGTCTCCGCGGATAGCGACAAGGAGCTCAAGACCTTCTTTAGCGAGAAGAAGCTCGCGGCCAGCATTGTCCGCGATCCTATGGGCAGTATCATCATGGCCTATGGTGTCGATGGTATCCCGACCAGCTGCTACTTTGACAAACAGGGTAAGCTGGTCGACCGTTCCGTGGGCTGGGGGACAGGGTCTTTGGCCAAGTTCAAAGAGAAGGTCTTATCCTTACGCTAGGAGAAACCAACAAGCCACGTCGAGAGGGATCTCGACGTGGCTTGTTGCTGCCTTCTTCTAGCCGCTGATCGGTTCGGTGGCTACATAGAACTCCTGCAGATCATCCAGACGCAGGCAGCCCAGGCGGCCCCCAGGCCGGTAGCTGCCGCAGTCGATGCCGATCTTGTCATGGTAGACCTCATCATGCCAGATGGAGAGCTCAGGCTGAGCATCTTGGACACGTGAACTACGGATGCGAGCCGTCGCCGTATGGCCAAAGACCACAGTGGTCTCTGCTAGGGCGGGGCGATTGAAAAAGTCTTCCCTGGACCAGAGCAAGGCAGTACGCGTCTGCGCAGCCAGGATCTGGTCCGCTGTGGGTTGCGGTAGGTCTGGCGACTGTTCGGGAGTTATGATACCGGCATGGGCCAGGAGAAAGCGCCCGACCTGACGATACAGCGGTGCGACTGATAGATAATCGGCGATCTCTAGGCGGCGGCTAGCGGGGAGTGCTTCCCATTGCCTTAAGGTGACTGCACCGCCATTGCGCATCCAGCGCTCGGTGCTGCCATCCTTGATATAGTTGAGCAGCATGTCCTCGTGATTGCCGAGGAGGAAGTGCATGTTCTGCTCCCGCGTAATCAGTCGCAGCATATCGACAGGCTGTGGGCCGCGGTCGATGACGTCGCCAATGACGTAGAGGTTGTCTTCGGCGGATAGGTTGATCGTGCTTAGCAGCTCGACAAACGCATCCAGATAGCCGTGAACATCACCGATGACGTAGTCCATCGCTGCATCCCTCCCACAATGCTTATATGCTTAGGTTTCGAGGTAGCATGCGGAGCTCCTTGCTAAACACCATGACGTTTTGGTGACAAATGGTGCCTCGCTCGTGGGTGGACTACTGGCACCACACAAGCTACAGCTCGCGTGCGGCCGCTAGAAGGGATAGGACTTCAGGCGTTGAACTGATGCATGATCATGAATCGTTATCAGATGTTATTGACGATATGCAGGAAGGAAGTGCTCGACGGTGTCAACTTATCAGGTCAACGAAGAAATCAAGAACGTCTTTGCACGCATCATGGCAAACGACCAGGTTGGCGAGGGTTTGGCTTTCTTGGAACAGGACCACGCTCAGGCGATCGAGGACAACAAGCAGATGGTGACTATCGCGGCACCCACCTTCCACGAGGCAAGACGCGCAGCCGACTATGCGGAGCGCCTACGGGCGCTGGGGCTGAGCGACGTGCATGTGGACCGACATGGCAACGCACTGGGCAGGCGACCCGGCAAAGGGAACGGTCCAACGATCTTGCTGGAAGCGCATCTCGATACCGTCTTTGCGTTGGGGACCGATCTAACCCCGGTGGAGAGAGATGGAAGGATCTATGCCCCGGGGATCTGCGACGACACGCGCGGACTGGCAGCCAACCTCTCCCTTGCCCGAGCTCTGCAGCGGCTGGGGATCGAGACTGAGGGCGATATCATCATCGCCGGCACGGTCCGCGAGGAGGGGCAGGGTGGCCTATACGGGATAAAGACCCTGCTGGAAGACCATCCTGAGATCGCCGCCACTGTTTCTATCGATGGTGCGGGCTGCGATTCGATCATCTACCAGGGGACTGGTATCCGCAACCTCGTGGTCACCTACACGGGACCTGGAGGCCACGCTTACTCGGCCTTTGGCACCCCTAGCCCTTTGCATGCTGCC
>CAZINL010000041.1:0-21511 GCA_964540595.1 uncultured Clostridia bacterium | reverse complement strand
TGGTGCCTGACGTCACGGCTCCTCAACTCCTTGGCTGATCGTTTCTATGTAAAGAGGCAGCGGGAAATCGGTGGTCGGCGATCACCGTGCCCAGAGGAGCGAATGCAAACTGGTCAAGCAAGCTCCGGAGCTTGGTCTTGGTTGTCTTTGCACTGTGTTGTTGTGCGAAGTTGATCAAGCCAAGTGGCAGTGCAGGTCTTTCGGCAGCATACTCCCATGGGTGGGTATAGACCAGCCCTGGCCTGGTGTTGTTGACCAGGCGCATGGCTTGGTGACAGATCCATGAAGGCATCAGGCGGAGGTAGAATCCGCCGGCAAACGGGATACGTAACAGCCCTAGGTTAAGTACAGTCGGTGGAAACTCGACCAACGCCAGTCGTCGACCGTTCACAATGGGATGAAACGGGGCCACGGGAGCGCCTGTGACCCCCGACAGGGGGGTGGCAAAGGGTTGAATGCTCGAGTCGCAGACAAAGCCCTCCTGCTCCAGCTCTTCTAGTACCCAGAGGGTCTGACGTGAAACCGACCATGAGGGAGCCCGGTAGAGAGCAACCCCTTGGCCGGTAAGCTCCTGCAGTATGTCGCGGGTCAGGTGGAGTTCCTGGCTGAACTCAGCACGTGTCTGTTGTGACACCAGAGTATGCCAATAGCCATGCACGCCGATCTCATGACCCGAGGCTGCGATCTTCTTTACCAATGAGGGGTGGGCCTTAGCCACACAGCCGAGTATGAAGAATGTAGCCCGGACACCTTGTTCGCCTAGCAACTCCAAGACCTGTTCCGTGTTGGCTATGACATTGCTCTCCAAGCGATCCCATGATCCACGGTCAAGCTTAAGCAGGTTATCGTGATACCAGTCCTCGACATCGATGGTCATGGCGTTCGTCATTCTGTTCTTCATATCCGCCTCACCGTTCAAAGACCTTCTTCCACATTCGACTATCCAGGGCGTACCGCAAGCAGGCGGTGACGAAGCCCAGTACCGGCATTGGGTCATCGATAGCGATGATGTCATCGCTGAGCGATCGACCGACTAGCGCGGGCTTCATTCGCCAGCGCTGTGGGTTGGTAACAAAATGCAACAGATCACCGGGAAGCAGCCATCGGCACCAGACGTCAGCGCGGTACTCCATGGCAGGGGGGATATCACCATCTATGGCCATTCGATAAAGCAGGTAGGGAAAGTCGATACCAGCAAAGACAGCGCAAGCCAGGGAGCCCCAGAAGCGGGGATTGATCTCCATAAACACCGGCTGACCGCTGCGTGGGTCGACCATGAACTCGACCTCTGCAATCCCCTGCCAGCGCAATCGCTGCATCAGTCGGTCGGCTTCCTGGACCAGATGAGGATGCTTGACGCTGACCTGAACGGTGCTGGGCCCTCTCTCCGACGGGAAGAAGCGGACCTCACGCTGAGCAAAAGCGGCTCTCAACTCTGTGCGAGCATTGTAAAGTAAGCAGACGTCATACTTGTCACCCTGGGGGATATACTCCTGCAGGATCGGCCAGGGGTACTCTTGATGCACCTTGTGGTATTCCCGCCCAAGATAGGCACTCTCTCTGACCATGACGATCCCTCGCGAGCCAGAGCTGTGGCGCGGTCTGATCAGCACAGGGTAGCGCAGCTTGCCAGCAATCTCGTGCAACTCGCCCATGCTCTGTGGCTGAACGGTCTTAGGGCAGTCTAGGCCAGCCGCACGGGCTTGCTCCACCGCTAGGCCCTTATCCGCTGCTAACCGATAGCTCAAGAGTGGCGGGAGCACCATTCGGCAGCGCGGCTCCAGTTGATCCCGATGCTCCAGCACTACCGCTAGCGAGGCGTCATCCATGGGACAAAGAACATCATAGCGAAAACGATCCCAGGTCGCCAGCAGCCAGGCAAGATAGGCGGCGGGATCCTGTTCCGCCGATGGCGAGACCAGGGCATGGGTGCAGTATTTGGAGAATAGAGCTGGCGCCCAGCGCGTCTCTTCAGCGGCCCAGACGGTGACCCCACGTCGACCCAAGGAGCGAACAGCCACCAGCGTCTTGCGTTGTTGACCATCGGTGAGCAATACTCCGCCCAATTAGCTCCCCCCCTGGTCGTTTGGCAGCGTATGTTGGATGTGGTAGATGCGCAGATTCTCATCCTCATAATAGGTCGACACCCCGGGATGCGACTGACGATAGAGCTCCATCCAGCGGATGATCTTGGCCTGGATGATCGCTCTTTGATTAGGATTGCGATAATACTGGGTAAATGGATCGGGGCCCTCTGGCTCCAGCTCAAGCTCCGCATCGGCTGGTGATACCGGTCGCCCCAACAAGAGCGGCCGTTTTTCGGCATAGACAAGGATGTGGTGAGTGGGGATGGGAAGCTGGAAAGCGGGATCGGAGGCTTGCTCCCAGGTGTACTGCTGCACGAAGCGCAGTAGGTCGACGTGCCACCCTACCCCCACCACCTGCTGATACTGCTCGGCGGGGCCGATGATCGTCCAGTCAAGGGCGGGGAGGTCGCTCTTGATCCGTAGGTAGTTCTCGGCGGCCGCATCATACTCCATGGTATCGAGGGCAGGTATGATGGGTTGCCACTGTAAAGCAACTACCACGCAAACCACGAGACTGATCCCGATGGTTAGCCTGTGCCCCCATACCCTGGCGGCAGGCTGCCTAAGCCGGCCCGCCATAACCAACGATAGCAGACTAACCGTCAAGGCATACAATACCGCCAGCATCGGAGCCAAAAAGGCGCTGGTTCGCGAAGGGTGTGTAAACTGTGGTAGCCCGAGATCCTGAGCTCGGTAGAGGATATATAGGACTACCGTCCCGCCCAGAACGGTCACTGCCCCGACCAACTTGCCGCGTTGCCGAAGCAAAAGTATCAGGAACGCACAGGCTACAACCAAGGGAATAATGCTATCCAGATAGGGATTGCTGAGCAACCAGCGTCGGAACCATGGACCCGCCGTCGGCCCCGCGCCACCTCCGGTGAAGCTCTCACCGACGAATTGAAACGCGGCCTGGAAGAAGCCATGGCCCTGCAGCAGACCAAAGGCAAAGGGGGTGAACCCAAAAATGATGGCCGCGAGCCCCACACCCCCTGCATTAATGACCGCTCTTAGAGTGGTGGTCTGAGTGAGG
Source organism: uncultured Clostridia bacterium (assembly GCA_964540595.1). GTDB lineage: Bacteria > Bacillota > JAAYKD01 > JAAYKD01 > CAYOCI01 > CAYOCI01. Next base: position 18,391 of record CAZINL010000041.1, on the reverse strand, counting down.
AGCACACTACCTCCCATAACCGCCGCCCAGAGACCCAAGTAAATGGTGGTAAAAGGATGAATGAAAACGGTGATCGTCACAGCCTCGGTGAACAGCCACAGATCTGTTTTATTGCCGTCCCGGAAGTAGAGATAGAGAAAGTAAAGCGCTGGCAGGGCGAAGATCAGAGCGTACTCCTGGGGAAGGGCGGCCGCCTGCCTCAGGATCCCGGAAGGATAGCGATCATCGTTAATCAGACCATATGAAACCAGCGCCACCAGGCTAGCTGTACGGCTACCCGTCATGCGAGTTGCGAAATAGTAGATAGATAATACCAGGAAGACCGAGCCGATCGGCCCCATGAATCGGCATATCCAGTAGGCATCCACCAGGCTCAATCTAGCCATGGCTGACAGAACCGCATGATAGCCATGGGGGTAGATCCCATCGTAGTAGATCTGATTGAGCCCCAGATACTTAGCCCAGGCCAGATGCTCATAAGGATCGGAAACCGAGTAGGAGGCGTGCATCACTGAGTAACTAGCTCGGGTGGCTGTAGCGGCTATCAGCGCCAGGGCGGGGAGCAGATAGGTAAAGGGCTCGCTCCACAGTATCTTGGTGTGATACCTGATCCCCTGCAACCAGGCGTGGGCCTTCTGGAGCGCTATCCGCTTGGCTTCGGCGATAAAGCCTAGTGGGCTCTCCGACAAGTCCAAGAGCCTGACTATCAGACGCATGCCCAAGATATCCAGCATCGCCGTGAACGAGCCACCACGGGTTGCAGCCAGTATAACCCAGGCGATCAGATACATCACGATTAGGGACAAGGTCTCATAGAGCTTCACAAAGACGAGCAGATGGACGATCACGATAGTGAGGAAGGTGGAGTGAATGAGGCTGACAAAGATCCTGTCCATGATCCCCCAACGACGGTCGCGCACCAGCAGCCAGGGAACAGCGATATACATGACGAGGTAGATGGCCGCCACACGCACCAGCATCATCAGGTTGTAACCCACTGTGAACATGGCGCATCACCTCCCCTTAACGCCGGGAAGCCACCCGCAACTTGTCAATATCGTGATGGATACGGTAGACCACAATGTCATCATCTTCATAGAAGATGGATAGGTTGTTATGATATGCCCGATATTCCTGGATCCATTGCTCCAAGGCGCGATACTCCTGTTTACGGCGGGCAAGGATGGCCTTCATCTCCTGCATCTCTACCACGAACAGCCTCTTCTCGCCCAGGATGAAGATATCTGGGGTTGTGAGCGGGTCACCTCCGACACCAGCGTGATCGGTGATCAGTTGCTCGCGTGTAGGGTCATACCACGCCAGAAAGTCACCCAGCATGAGATGATAGCCCTTGCCTAGAGCTAGGGCATACCCCTCCTCAGCCGAAACTAGCATCCATTCGGTCGGGAGAAACCGCTGCGAGATAAGCAAGACCTGCTCCACCGCACTATCGTATTGCAGCTTGTAGGGGTTGGCTGGTGCAGGATGGTAGAGAGTCAACAGACCCACCAACAGAAGCAGGGAACAGACTAACGATAGACGGGGGCCATTCCTCCCCGCTGGCCACAGCGAGACCAGGGACGACCAGCCGAGATCACAACCGATGGTGGCCAGCAGCGCCCAAAAGATGTTGGTGCGGGTGGCCAACACCGCATTGCCTGTAAGCGGCCCCAGAGACCGATACACAGCGAAGGTCAGCGCGCCCAGCCCGACAAGAAAAAGCTCTGTGTTGCCTAGCTCCCGCCTACGGATCAACGCCACGGCTAGATACAGGGCGAAACCAAGCAGAGCTGCCCATTCCAGCGGGTAAATGACGGGGGCAGCCACCGTGAGCTTAGCGGTCATGTACTCCGCTGAGGCGCCGTGAAAACCTCGCCCCAGCAATAGGCCAAGAGCCACAGGCAACAGCGAGAGCAGTCCTGTGGCACCAATCCCCAGCGCCAAAGACACTAGCCTCTTCCATGCCTGACGCCAGTTGGCACCCAAATGAGCCAAACCAAGCACGATCATGCCCAAGAGTGAGAATCCGTAGATGAGGGCGTGCACCCACCCCATCACCAGCGCACCACTCACGGCAGCCCACCAATCACGCCGCTTCCCATGCTGCAGATACTGATGGGCCATGTAGAGGACCGGAAGTAGAAAGACCATGGCAAACTCTTGCGAATTGGTGGATGCCTGACGCTGCCATTCCAGCGGCAGCCACCTTCCCAGGGCTCCATAGAGAAAAGCAGCCAGCAGCCCACAGGTTGGGCTCTCCCCCAACCGTGAGGCGACCCAGTACAGTCCCAGCGCGGTCAGAACCCCATTGAAGGGACCAGCATATTTGAGCGTAAAAAAAGGGTCTTGGCCCGCAATCTTGTGCAAGACAGATAGGTAGATATGAAACCCCTGCGGATAGATCCCGTCATGGAATAAGACCCTACGATTGATGTATTTGGCCCAAGCTAGGGTTACGTAGGCATCAGACATCGCGGGTGCCGCGTGAACGACCGCATCGTAGTAACGCAGGTAGGCAGAATAGCCCAAGATGACGCCCAATAAGACCATCTTCGCTAGCCTGGTGCGGTCAGTGCCACAGTTGGCTGCGAACCTCTGCCAGGTTTGAGCCAGGCGCTCCAACCGTCGCCTCACATGCTCAGTGGGGTGAGGGGGTGCATCTAGGAACCCATAGAACCTAACAGCAAAGTCGGTCTGGGCACGGTGGAAGTTCTCTGCACGCTTGGGGCCGAACCATAGTCGGTGCGTGGTGATCAGCAGTAAGACGCCCGTGAACGCGATCAGCTCGTAGAGTTTGGTCGCCGCCAACACATAGATCAGGGCGATGCAGGTGGCCAGCATCCAGACCAAGCGACGCCAAAAGCAGTCTAGCGTGGGGCCATCGTCGCGCCAGATGAGTGCCGGCCAGGCGATGAAGAGCAGCACAAAACTTAGGCCAAAGCGCACCAGTTGAGGCAGCTGATAAGGTATGGTCGCATACATGAGCATCCCTTCCTAGGCAGACGCTGCAAATAGATAGTAATCCAGACGTGACAGTATATGGACGACCTGCCGCGTTGACAGCGCTGCAAAGGCGGCCGATCCGAGCATCAACCCGTAGACTGCCCAACTATAGTCAAACCAGCGACTGAGAACAAAGCCGACGAGGATATTAATAACCAAGGCGACACCGACACTCCTGATGACTCTCTCCGCCCGCGAAAAGCACAGAAGTATCAGCGCGTTCATCAAGGATAGGGCCACCATCACGTAGGCCAGCGCTGCCCTAATGAAGACGTACTGGGTTGTCGGATGGCGAAACTCATACGTCCACCAGGTGTAGCTCTCGTCAAGATAGTTGACGCCCAGATAGATGAGAATAGCGTTTAACAGGGCAAACAAGCCAATAACCACCGCGCGCCGGATGTATAGGCGCAGGTAGGCCCTGCTCATCTGATCAACCTGCTTCCCCAGATAGCTCTTCTGATCCCCCTCCAGAGTCGACATCAGCTCATTGACCACCACTTCGATAAACCCCATGGGGAGGACTAGCACCGCTAGGGCGAGATCCAGGCCCAGTTCGTACTCGCCACGAAACCAGATTAGGTAGGGCATGTAGGCGCTATTGGTGGACCACGCGACCACCCGGTCGCAGAAGAGGAAGGCGAAGTAGAGAAAGCCATAGAGCAAGAACGGTAAACTGGTGTAGACGACAATGGAGAGGCGGGGGAGCATTGGCTTGATCCCCCCCTCGGCCTTTTTCTCTGCTGCTCGAAAAAAGTGGATCGCGAAACCTATCCCGGCGATAGCCACCATGGTCAGGGAAACCAGCTGCGCAACGAGGATGTTGAACCCAAAGATCTGAAAGAGCAGCCAGACGAGCGCTATCCCACCGGTGATCAGTCCGGTGAAGACTAACTCCTTTTGCAGCATGTACATGATCGTGACTGACAACCAGATGGCACTAAGAAACAGGTAGTAAAGGAGGACCACGACCATCATTCGCAGCGGAAAGATGGTGAAAAGCAGGTTGACGCCGAACAGAGCCACGGTAAGCAGACAGCAGAGGGCAAATCCGACACCAACAAAACCAAACGCGGTGCGTCGGGCCGTGTAGTAATATCCTTGGTTGACATAAAGAAAACCACGATGAGCGATGGCCTGGGTGAACCCACCTACGGAAAGGAAACTGAGGATCGTGCCAACCGCGATGGCGGTAGCATTCTCCAGGGATAGAAAGCGATAAGACCAGAGCGAGAGGTCAAGGGCCAACATCGCAGCCACAGAGACTGCCATTGGCAGAGCGAAGATCATCCCGCGTGTGAAACTGCGCACGACTCTGACTATGTACTGAGCCAGGCTCGGGCGCGGAGGTTGCCAAAAAGGGGCCACAACCATCTTGGATCTGATGGTCGGCCACAGCTCCTCAGCCAGAGCAAACACATCCTCAGCACCATAGGTCTCGGACACCAAGCGGTCGCTAAGACCCATCGATTCGAGGATCGCCGCGACCTCATAGGCGTCTTCGAGCTGGCGCCTGGTGGTCAAGATGCGGTCAGCCAACTCGACCAATCTCTTTTCTCTGCCGGGACCTGTTCCGGAGGGTAGTGAGGCCATCCTATTCACCCATCCCAGGCAACTGCATATGAACGATGAGTTCGGGCAGCTTACCTTCCTTCTCGGCGGTATCAATCACGTCGGCTGTGATGACATGGTTCCTGGCGATGATCAAGCCCCCCTGGTTGTTATACAGGTCCTGGCCAGCAACTTTCCCGATCACATAGCGCTGGCGCACGGCCCGGACCTGTTGACTGATGGCAGGACTAGCCGCGGTCTGCACCGTCCGTAACGTAGGTTCCGGCGACGGCGTAGGGGTTGGGGCTGGTTGAGCATCAGGTCTTGGCTGGATAGCTGGAGTTGACAGAGCGTCGCATTCCATGGACGTTATGGACACGGGCTTCATGGGCTTTTCAGATGTCGGTGTACCCTCGCCCGACTCCGGTGCGAGCAAGACGGAAGCATCACCCCAGAACGCCGTCAACTCCGTGTCATGCTCGCTGTGGACTGGACGCGCGTCGATCGTGGCCTCAGAGCTGACCAACCTATCGACAGGACGGTCGGTCTCCATCTCGACAGCGGTCGGGGTCGCGACCATTGCGCGCGCGGTCACTTCCCTTGAACCACTGCCCCCGTCCACACTGGTAACAGTCAAGCCGCTTAACGCTCGCTGCGACCAACCGCGTAAGCGCTCAGCCCGCTGATCGATGTCGGCCTCCGTCGTCTCGTACGCTAGCAGTCGCCTCCGGGTACTGCTCCAAAGCTCGGCGATCTCTCTGTCCGCCGCTTCCGCGGCTGCCTGCCTGGCCGCATCGATCTGCTCATATGCCTTCTGTAGGGCGGTAAGGCTACCGGTCCTTACCGCCTGCTCCTCCTCAAGGGACTGCCGTTTCACCAGCAGGATCTCATACTCATGGCGGAGGCGACTGACACGTTCGTCTGTCTCGGTCATCTCAACGTCCTGGGCGCGACGAAGCCGCTCCAGGTAGCGATCCACCTGTTGCATATTCCAGCCAAGCATCTTGACGATCTTAAACTTCATATCCGCTCTCAGCCTCTTTGCTGGGCAGTCTAGTGATCAGAGCCCGCATCTCCTGCTGGATGGAAAGGTATGCCCTCTCGATCTCCTCAAAGAGCTCTTGCTTCTGCTCCACCCGCTGTCGTACTCGCTGCTCAAGCTGGGCGCTCTCGTTCACTGCTTGGGCAACACGAGCTGCGGCCTCTGACCTGACAGCGGCTAGCGCTTGGGTTAGCTGAGCCTCCAGAGACGCGATTCTATCGATCTCCTGCTCTAGCTTCTGGATACCGCGATTCAGAATGACGATCTCCCGCTCATATCTGGTCAGCTCTTCTACGAGAGGTGGCATCTTGGTCGCATGTTCCTGCTGAATTAGATGCACGAGGTAATCTACATACTCAGGGTCATAGCCCAATAATGAACGCGAAAATCTTCTCCTCATGACGCTACCCTCTTCTGGTTAGGCACTCTCATCCTCCAGCATCTGGGCGAGGACCTGAGCCTTATCTAGTTCAAAGAAGGCCTGATCAAACATCCCCAGTCGGTTGTATGCCTCGGCGATCTCCGCCAACCAGACTGGCGCGGAGGCGGAACGAGGCGAGTAAGCCACGGCCAAGCGGTAATGGGCGATCGCTTCATGGTAGTTGCCAGACTCCATAGAGGCATAACCCCGTTGGGCAGACAGTTGGCATTTAGGATGCTGATCCTCATCGGCGGAGCGCTCTCGCCGATCGACTAGTCGGCGATAGCTCTCGAGATACAGCCTGAGCGACCTCTCAACCGTGAAGTAGCTAAGGGCACGTTGACGTGCCTCGTTGCCCATGGCGGCCCTTAGCGTTTGGTCCTGCAGCAGCCGCACCAACGCCTGTGCCAGTTCCTCAGGCTCCCGGGGACGAACCACGATCCCACACTCACCGATGGCTTCCCTGACTCCACCCACGTCCGTTGCCACGACGGGCTTACCGACCATCATCGCCTCGACGACCGAGTATGGAAAGCCCTCAGTGATGCTCGATAGCACCACCAGATCGCCACTGCGATAGGCTGCTGGAACGTCATTGGTATGGCCAGCGAAGATGAAGCTTTGCTCAAGTTCGAGCTGAGCTACCAGCGCTTTACACTCTTCAAAGTAGCTTGGCACAGAAACCGACCCATAGATGAGGAACTTCACCCCGGGTATCTGTGTTCGGACGATGCCAGCCGCACGGATCAAGCTGATGACATCCTTGACCGGATCGATGCGAGCCACAGAGACTACCGTTGGTTGTGGCTGTGTCTTGAGAGTGTCACCGGGCGAGAAGAGCCGCTCATCGACCCCGTTGTAGATCACCTCGATGGTCTCCGGCCTTACGCCAAACGCTCTCTCCCAGCGTGTGTTGTACTGGCAAACCGGCGAGACCTGATCGGCGAAGGCATAATTCAAGCTGGAGATCGACTGGATCAGGCGGATCAAGAAGGTGTCCATATACGGCGACTGGCCGCGCCGTTGCAGCGCCAGGTATTGTTCGCGCAGGTAGACGCCGTGCTCCGTCAGCAGAAAGGGGGTTTTGTTCTGGATCTTGGCCACCACACACGGGATGCCACAGAAGGCCGCCGCTGCTGAGTGGGAGACATCCACTTGTGGCAGCGGTGTATTGAGGACTGTGAGGAAACGGTAGATCCAACCTAGACTCTGAGTCAGATCGAAGACGCTTGGCTCGGCTAGAGGCTTTGAGCGTGCAAGCCCCGCTTCAAACACTAGTGACTTGAACGCACTCCAGGTCAGATCCGAGGTAAAGCTCGTCTTGTAGTCGTAGTCGTGGAAATAGGTATGCATCTCGCTTAAGACGCGTCCCAGGCGAACCGGGCTCTTATCCACGCTAATGATCTCACTCATCAGATTAATGAATAGCGGGATAAAGTGTTCACGGATCACGCGCTGGTCTGTGCGTCGTTTGGCGAGGTAGACCTGCGAAAACGGCCTATCCAGGTGTTCATTGGGTTCTTCGGTGCCCCACAGAGGTACCTTGATCAGGGTCGTCTCTGGCCGGAGTTCAAACTTCTGCGTCACATAGGGGTTCATGATGATGCTGTAGACGACATAGTCGACGACCTGCAGCTTATCGACAAACATATGGCACCAAGTGCTGACCCCGCCCTGATGAAAAGGGTAGGTTCCTTCAGTGGTCAGCATGACGCGCAGACGGTCAGCCACCCTACCCTCACCTCTATTCAATTCAGTAAATCCTACAGTGGTCAGCAACTTGCGATAGGGCTACCTAACGGCGATAAGAGCTGATGGTCAGCCCCAATCCTTCGGCTAGTGCGACCTGTGGTGCCCATCCCAGCAACGTCTGGGCACGATCGATCTGTAGGCAGCTGGCGCGAATATCCCCCGGACGGGGCAGCGCGTATTGGATCGTAGGCATCACACCATGCTCTTCCGCCATGGTTTTCAGCAACTGGTTGATGGAACAGCCGCTACCGGTGCCGATATTAATAATCTTGCCCCCTCCTCGTTCAATACTGGCAAGACATGCCACGGCCACATCACCGACATAGACAAAGTCGCGTACCTGTTCTCCGTCACCGTGTACCTCGATGGCTACCTCGCGCGCTATTCGGTCGGCGAAGCGGGCTACTACGCCGCTTTCACCGCTCGTCTCCTGCCCCGGGCCATAGACATTGGCTAGGCGCAAGACGGTGTAATCCAGTCCGTACGTCTGACGGTAGATCTCCAGATAGTGCTCGACGGTGTGTTTTGAAACTCCGTAGGGAGAAAGAGGGCTGATCGGGTGATGCTCATCGATGGGAATGTAGCGCGGGCTACCATAGACAGCTGCGGAGCTGGCGTAGATGATCTTGCTGACCCCAGCTGTTCGGCACGCCTCGAGAAGATTGAGCGACCCCAAAAGGTTGACTTGTGCATCATATTGCGGTTCGCGAATCGAGAGGTCCACGCTGACCTGTGCGGCCAGGTGCATGATTATGCAAGGACGTTCAGCCCTAATCCAATCAACCAAGGCATCAGCATTCAGGTCTAGTACATGAAGTGGGATACCGGCCCTCAGGTTGTCGCGCCGTCCGTGTACCAGGCTATCAACCACCACAGGTTGGTGTCCGGCTTCCTGAAGCGCCGCAACTACGTGGGAACCAATGAAACCAGCACCACCTGTGACCAGCACTTTCATCTGCCTCACCTCGAGCGAGTGTTCTGGACATGGTGATCCAGGGAGAGGTCATCGTTTCTGGCTCGTACAATCTGAAGCAGCTTCCTGCTGATAACTACTTATGCATATGCAGTCACGGTTGTTCATAGACGCGGCTTGGCCCATTTCAGTTACCACTTTAGGCACTGGCAATCTCCAGCCAACCGGCTGTCGCACCGCATGAGCAAGAGACCGGCAGGCGTTTGCACGCCTCGCCGGTCTCACGAAAAGGTTCCTTTTTATTTGAGCGGCAGTCTACCAGGTTCCGGTGAAGTTCATCGATAACGGTAGGCGTTGTCGATTCTGATGTAGCCGTTCACACTCCGGACTCCGTCCCGTCGGAAGATCCCCGAACGGTTGTCGACATTACCCTCAGCCGTGGTCAGGACACCATCTTGGTAGCCCAGCACAATGCCGATATGGTCATGGGGCTTTTCGGAGACCAAAGCGTCATAGACCACGATATCGCCCCGTTGCGGGACAGAGCCGCTCTCCGCTACCGGATGATAGAAGTCATTCGCAGGTAGCTGTGCCCAGACCTGCCAAGCCGGCACGCCAGCGAAACGGCAGGGGACGGGGTCCGGGTGCTTGATCGGCAAGACAAACCCCACCTGCAGGCAGCAATGATAGACGAACGCGGCGCACCAGTCAAATCCCGTCTCGGGTGTAGCACCAGGAAAGTAACGGATTACCGGGAAGACGTCTACCCCGCTCTTGTTCTGATTGCCGATCAGGGGCTTGGCGGCCAGCTCTTCGGCGATATCCGCCAGCAGGGACCGCTTGTCGATATCAACCAACTGCGCCGCCGGAACCGCTTCACTGCGAATGATGGTGGCGTCAAAAGGTAGTCCTAGCTCGGCGTGGATCGCCTTGAGGCGGGCCGCCTCATGCCCTTTGACTGGGAGGGCAGTGTTATAGAGGTAGTGCTGCAAGACGTCGGCGTCTTTGATCAGCTCATCGTAGGGTTGATGAACGTTGGCCTTGTCACTATGGTGAAAGATGGCAGAGCGGATCAGGCGCTGCTCCACGTCGCTGAAGAGGCCAAGGTCCCTGAGGAGCACTCTGGCATCTTCCTCACTGTTGTGGGCATGGTTGGCGGTGAGGTGGGTCCGATAGGAGTAGATATCGTGCAGCATCGCCGCCGCGCAGGCGATCTCGGCATCCAACCCCCTCTCTTTAGCCAGAAGCGCCGCCAAAGCCGACACCCCATAGAGGTGCACATAGCCGCAGCGCCGCTCTTCAATGTCTTCCTGAGTCAGTAGGATCTCATCAACAATCTGACGCACTCTCACCAGTCTGTCCATTCTCTATTCATCCTCCACTTCAGTTTCCTCATCCATCGCCGCACCTCAATCTGACCTTCTAGTATGCTAAGTCCCGTACGGTACCATCGGCGCGCCACACAGAATGAAACCGTTACTATCGCGTTAACCCACTTGGGACTTGGGGCTTGGGACTTGGGACTCGGCACTCGGTTGACGTTACAGATGCATAAACGGCTCCCCGCGCAGGTAGCGCTCGCAGTAATCTCTAGCTACGATCGGCAGGCGCCGCCCGATCCACTCGTGGCTACGTGGGTTACTAATATGGAAACCATAGGCCCCAAAGATACTGAGCAAGAAGCAACTCTCGATCACACGCCTATCGTCGTTGCTGAGGGGGAGGGTTCGGTCGTAGGCTTCGAGGTAGAATTGGCGAAGCTCAGGCTTCAGTGCGGCCGCTACGCCTCCCAGATCGAAGAGGTAGTATCCATAACCGGAAAAGGAGAAGTCAATAGGGATAACCCGGTCTCCCTGGACTACCACATTGCCAGGGCCCAGGTCAGCGTGAATGATCCCCCAGTGGTCGGGGTGCTGGCGGAACGGCTCTAAGGTATCCTCGATCTCCTTCATCGTTTCGCAGATGATATCATAGGCCTCAGCCGCGAACAGCTTCTTCTCTAGACCATAGGCGATACAGTCGACCAGATGGCGGTATTTGCGCGTGTCGTAGACAGGGCGTGTCAGAGGAAAAGGGTGTTGCCACTGACTGGCGAAGTCGTGCATTCGGACGGTAACCGCAGCCAGACGAGTGAGGGCCGGAGCGACCCCACCCTCGACCTTGTTCAGCGTCTCCCCTTCTACCCAGGATAAGAGGGTGCAGAGTGTGCTCCGCCCATCATCGGGATCGTAGATGGTAGTGACAAGACCGCCCCGCATGTTGGGGATGGGCCGCTGCAGCCCAAGGCCGGTCGCCGCTTCTAGGGCGACAAGATAGGCGAACTCGGACAGCAGCCCCTCGAAGGTATGCTGGATTCCCCATAGGTTGGGCGAGATCGGTTGATGCAGGCGTAGCAGATAGCGGGCACTGGTCCGGTTGTCGACAATTGAGTAGGTCATGTTCTCATTGTGACGGATAAAGCAGCTCTGATAGTCCGTGAACCCATACTGCTGCATGGCAGCGTGGACAAGCTGGTCTCCGTTGATATGGATCCCCTCCCTGCTTTTTGTTTCAGGGATATCACATGCAGGTTTCATGCCAAAGCATGGAAAAGGAGCTGGTCACGGACCAGCTCCTTGGGGGGTATTTCGAAAGCCACACACGAGGGGCGAGGGGCTATCGGATAATCAGCATCAATCCGACGGCCACCACTTGGGCGAGGTTAATGAGAGCGAAGTTCTTGACCGCGAGCGCAAACGTCTCCCCTTTGATCGGACGCTGACTAAATAGGTTAATGTTCTTCCAGACCGGAATTAGTGTCAAGAGCACCAGCAGGCTGGTCCAAGGGGCGATTCCCATGACCACCAACGCAACCAGATCCAGGTAACCAATGTAGTACAGCGCCTGGAAGAGGCGGATCGCGTTGGGGCGGCCGATATAATAGGGTAGCGTAAAGCGGTGGTTGACAACATCCTCGTCCACGTCACAGATGTTATTGGCCAACATGATGTTGGCGATCCCGCCGACCGCAGGGATGGAGAGCAGGAAGATCAAGACCATCTCCACGACATTGATACTAACACTGAAGACCCCACCGGCAAACGACCAAGCGATCAGGCCCTGGTCATAGATATGAATGTAGATCGCGAGGAAAGGGATGACAAAACCCATAAAGAGACCAGAGAAAGCCTCACCCAGGGGCATACGCGAGATAGGGATCGGACCAAAGGTATAAAGGATGCCGACGGCAAAAGACAGAGCACCAACCGCCAGTACTACCAGGCTAGTCTTCAGCGTTAAGATGATGCCAAAGGCGACCGCAATGGTCAACAGCGTGAAGATAACCGAGCGAACGGTCGATCCCTTCAGCCCGTAGCGGCCGATGGCATTCTTGCTCCTGAAATCGCGACTGGATTCGTGAGCTTTGGTATAGTCAATATAGTTGTTGATGGCCGTGGTGGCCATGTCAAAGCTGATCAGCGAGACAAACATGATGATGAAATTGTCCATCCGAAAACTGTGGTAGCGGTAGAGCGCGTACAGGGTGCCTAGCGTAAATGGGATCACGCTAGCCAGCTTGGTCTGTATCTCCACCAACTGTGCAAAGGCTGCTAATGACACCGGTCTCCCTCCTATTTGCTGACTGTGCAGCGGTTCACAATATCTTCGTATCTGATTATAACCCAACGCCGCTGGTGAAGGCAGACGAATTGCGATGTAAAATCATAACAGCCAGCCTTGGTGGATAAGGCTGGCTGTTATGATACTAGAGACCACGTGCCTTGAGCTTCTGAATGTTCAGAGCCAATTTCGCGATGCCGTAGAGTATGAAACCCATCAAGGCAGCATAGAGGCTCCAAAGAACTCTGGGGACTGAAAGCGGACCGAGGATCCGAACCTTACCATGGAGAACGTTGCTGAACAACGGGAATTGGCAGAACAGGGCGATCAGCAAGGTCGTCATCATCCGCTGGTTGTGGCTAATGAGCGAAGGGGTGTCAGTGTACATCTCTGGTCGTTCTCCCTCATAGGGCATCCGCCAGATTAGCCAGCCAGTGGCCCTATAGGCAAGCTCCCAGCCCGCGTCTTCGTAGATACTAGTGTATTCGAGATCGACCCGGTCCCGATAGTCGATAAAGTAACGCACTCGCGCGGGCACCCCTTTGCGGAAGGCAAAGCGGAGTATATTCCAGCTAGCGCCGGTAAGATGCCATCCCTGGGCAGCCTTCCCTTCGAGCCATCTCTCAACCTCTTCCCCAGTCCACGCAGTCCACCAGTGCCACTGTTTGACAATATCCTGGGTCGTCATCGTGCGTCCGCCTCCTTATACTTTCTACCGTTCTCATAGAGCTCACCTAGCCGCTCAATCTCAAGACCGAGTAACGCACGTCCCGTCTCAGACACTCTGTACAGCTTGCGTCGGTCCTCCTCGGCCACCGCCACGATCAGCTTGTCTTTCTCCATCCGCGACAGGCTGCCATAGAGGGTACCGGCACCTAGCTTGATTCGGCCACCCGTAAGTTCTTCCACATGCTGCATGATCCCATAGCCATGCCGGGTCTCAACCAGCGACAGCAGGATGTAATAGGCGCTCTCCGACATGGGCAGATAATTGCGCCCCAGCTTCTCAAGATCCATCGCCATCGGGTTCCTCCTTATATCGTTCCTCTATATATCGTTCCTCGATCTATCTGAGCTGAGTATATCATTGCGCGATATAGCGGGTCAAGATATATTTAGCTATGATGTCGATATTTTTATGTCATGCAAAAAGAAGCAAACCGCGTCGCGGTTGCCCGCGCGCGGTCTGGAATGACGAACCATATGAACTACTGCCGATGCGCCTCCCTCACAACGCACTCGGACTCCTCGACCTGGAAGCCCTTGGCCAACAGCCTGCCCTGGATATGCTCAGCTGTTGGCGGGAACATGATCTGCAGCTTTGGGACTCTGAGTTCAGTTGCCTTCCAGCGAGCAAACTCGAGACAGGCGTCTTCATCTCCCCCGAGGAGCGCGATATGCAGTGCTGACTGCGGCATGAAGCGAGCGCCCAGTACGATCAGACTGCCAGTGGGCTGGTGCTCATAGACCCTTCCCTCGCGTGCCATGGCAGCGCAGGTGGCAGGGTTGATGGCCATGAAGGTACGGTTCATCACCATGAAGCCAGTCCAACGCTCGGCATGGGGCATGATTAGCTGTGCGGCACGATCCGGATCACTAACCTCAGTAAACTGCACCGTAGGCTGAGTATAGCTCTCGGCAACAGGCTGCCAGGCACCACGGTAGGTCGCTGCCAGATGAAATCCAAAGCGCTCGGCCAACCCCTTGCTCACGGCGTTCTTGACCCCGGTGTACATGCGAAGCGTCCTAATCCCTTTCTGCCGAGCCGTCGACAAGAACAGCTGGTAAAAGTGCTTGCCGATCCCTAAGCCCTGCCGTTCGGGGCTAACACGCAGCGCCTCCAGCCACGCCGATCCATCGGGCATGACCGTGAGCTTGCCCACCCCAGCCAGCTCGCCATCGATCGCTGCGACACTTAAGTGCCCCTCATCATCCGCTACCCATTGGCCAAAGACCTCGGACAGGTAGCGCAAATTGCGTGTGGCTTTCGCCTCGATCTCCAGGATCCGATCATAATCATCCTGCTTAGCTCGCCGCAACGTAATCCCCATCACCATCACCGCCTACTGCATGATGGAAGATGATTTAGCCGCCCGCAGGGGCGAATCCTGCTACGCCCGCATTCCTGCCTAATGGCGCAAGTACTACGCCTTCCGAAAGCATCAAGAGCCCTTCCGCGAATATTCGCGGAAGGGCTCAGTCATTGCGTCCTACATGGTGGCTTGGGTCCCTACGGGTTCGCCGGTTCCGCCGCCTCGACAGGTTGGGTAGCAAACATTTGCTGCCGTACTACCGCCTTGGCCTTCCAGGCCCCGGACCAATAGCGCACGATGGGAACGATGCAGCCTACGGCCCAGCCGGCGGGGATTGCCCACCAGATGCCGCGGAAGCTGAGGCTGGGGATGCGGACTAGGTAATAGGCTGCGGCCACACGAATGATCAGGTTGACGATGGTGGTATACATCGGGATGACCGTATCGCCTGCACCACGCAGAACACCATTGAAGATCATGATGAAGCCGAACAAGACGTAGAAGAGCGAGACCGTCTTCATATAATCGACACCGCGGTTGATGACCTCAGTCTCACTGGCGTCAACAAAGATCTCAATCAACTGTGGTCCCATGGTGAAGACCAGCAGCGAGACGAGCAAGCACGAGATGATGACCATCATCAGGGTCGACCGCAGCCCGTCACGAACCCGGTCCAGCTTGTTGGCTCCCACGTTCTGACCGGTGTAGGTGGAGATCGCCATACCAAAGTTCTGGATCGGCATCATGGCGAAGGAGTCCATGCGGGAGGCTGCGGTGTAGGCAGCCATGGTCACGCTACCAAAGGAGTTGACCAACCCCTGTACCGCCATCATGCCCATGGAGGCGATGGTTTGCTGGATGGCGGATGGGACACCGATCTTGATCATCGTCCTGAAGATCTCCTTATCAAAGACAAACTCCGATGGTTTGAACTGCAGCATCGGAACGCGCTTGTAGATATAGATAATACAGAGTATCGCTGACACCCCTTGAGCGATCAGCGTCGCCCAGGCCACACCGGGGACTCCCCAGCCGAGGTTGGCGACGAAGTAGACGTCCAGCACGACGTTGAGCAAGGTCGCGATGATCAGGAAGTAGAGTGGTGACTTCGAGTCGCCCAAGGCACGAAGGATGCCTGACAACGCGTTGTAGGTGAACATGAACAGTAGGCCGCCGAAGAAGATCTGCATATAGGCGGTCGAGTCATTGATAATCTCAGGAGGCGTACGCAGCAACTGCAATAGCGGTCGGCTGAGCAGGATTCCAACCACGGTACCCACTGCGCCACTGACAGTCTGAAAGATCAGGGCAGTGGAAACAGCCCGGCGGACTTTGTCGTGTTGCTTGGCGCCGAAGTATTGGGAGATGATGATGCCAGAACCCATGGTCAGGCCCATGATCATCGAGATGAGCAGAAAGATGACTGGGAAGCTGGTACCTACGGCAGCCAGGGCGTTAGGGCCAACATAGCGTCCCACTACGATGGAGTCGACCATGTTGTAGAGCTGTTGAAAGATATTGCCGATAAACATCGGGACGGTGAAGGTCAAGATCAGCTTGGTCGCGGAGCCCTGCGTCATGTCATTAAGCATATAGGCCTCACCTACTCTCTGTGTTTGTCCAGGAACTTGCATGACTTCATCATCACAAACCCGTGTAGCCCCTAATGCTCCGATTCTGGGTCATGCAAGTTCCGAAAGTATGACTTATGCAAGACTTTAAGTGAGTCGGTCGGTCTTCCTCTGATCTAGGATCACTTTGAGCAACTCAAGACCCTCAATGGTAGCATCGACCTTATCATCGGGCACTAGAGCAAAGACAGGTGCCAGGCGCTGGTGAATCACCTTCTCCATCTCCTGAAAGCGTGACCGGGAGTACTCAGTGCGGTAGATGCGCGTTAACCGGTGATCCGCTGGATCAGCGCGCTTTTCGACCAAGAGCTGCTCGGTGAGGTGCTCCAGCGTCTTGGAGATGTATGACTTGGCCATTCCCGTGCTGCGTGCGAGGTCGCTAACCGTGCTGCCCGGTCGCTCGTGGAGACGGCGTAGGATCGCCATGCTGGTGCTGGAGAGCCCTGCCTCGTCAAAGGCTTCCCTCACCAGCTCGTACATACCCTTATGCACCTCGCGCAACAGGGCCACCAGGGTCTCATGCCGACTAGGCAAAACTATCACCTACCTTGGAACGTTCTTTATCGAACGTTCTCGATAGAACATAGTATAGCAGTCGGCTGGTCGGCATGCAATAGGCCCCTACAGCTTCCCAAGCAGACGATCCAGATAGACCGACTTTAGCTGTTTGCTGGCCATGGCACGCTTGACCGGCGAGAGCTTCAACACTGCGGACAAGACAGCCGCCATGGCGCGATGACTAGCGAAGGCCTGGTTGTCAAAGATCAGCTCCTGCAGCGTTCCCTTCTCGATGGCCATCAAGATGATCCGGTGGACTGAGTTCACTGGCGTGATGATCCGCTCCGCGCGACGCTTCAGCATAATGCACTGCTTGGGGCAGGCGCGCACGCAGACGCCACAGCCAAGGCAGATCTCCTCCTGCAGTCTGGCGCGTTTGCCGGGCTTGCCCCCGGTCGATAGGTCCGGCTCCGCCATCTCCATGGCGGCGATCGGGCATGCTCGGGCACAAAGCCCGCAGCCACTGCAACTCGTCTGGTCGACCTCGGGAATGAAAGCCGTGGTTACCACCGGATGCAACATGCCAAACTTGCGCGCCGCCACCAGCGCTTCGCAGCAGCAGCCACAGCAGTTGCAGATGAAGCTGACATGCTCGCGGACGTTCTCACCACATTGGACCAGGTTGTGCTCATGGGCTTGATGAAGAAGCTCCATCCCCTCGACAGCGTCCACCCGCCGAGCATACTGATGGCGGATGAGCGAATCCGCTGTTCCATTGAAAGTTAGGCAGATATCCATTGGGGCGTCACAGGCCGTGCCGACGTGCTGGGCCTTATGACGGCAATAGCACATGCTGACACCGATATGCTGAGCGGTCTGAATGAAGTGGCTGGCGCGCTCAAAGTCCAGCACATGGACCGCATTGTCATGGGTCAGGACCGGCTCCTGGACAAAAACCCGTCCCAGACGCGTCTCAGTACTAAAGAAGAGCTCTTTGACGAAGTCTTCTTCCACGTTCAGATACTGATGGTAGAGTTCGGCAAGTAGCTTCTGATCGATATCGCCGCGGGTCCGCATCATGGAAAACTCAAGGAAGCCCGCCATGGGTGGCGGTAGTATGTACTGCCGGACGCCATGGTGCTCGGAGTCCAAAAGGATGGCGCGGCTGGCCAAGGCCTCAAGGATCGTCTCTGTCTCCGCCTCAGGGAGCTTCCAGATACGACTGGCGGTCTTGGCGGTAAATGGCTTAATCGGCAGCTGCGCCACCAACCCCGCCTCGCGTTCGCTAAACAGCAGACTAAGGATCTTGTAAAGCGTCTCCGAAGGCGGCGCCCCTTGAGGAAAGCGATTTAGTCTCTCTTCGAGACGCTGGTAACCTTCTCTGGCGGTATGATGGGACACCTGCGAATTCCTCCAATCACGAATCTAGTCCACAAGGTTATCCTGATATTGGCAAGCAACATTATACCATGTCCTGACAAGGAGGCATACACGGCTCACTCTCTCCTATGGGGAACGGGTCTGACCCTAAGTGAAATGACCACTAAGCACAGCTCAGTGGTCATTTCTCAGGGTAGCGACTACCTTTCTAGTTCATCCAACCAGGGTAGCTGCAATCAGTGGACTGGCTGATGGTCTTGGTCTCACCGGTTTCGAGGTCCAAGACCTTAACCACCTTTTTGTCTACGTAGATGATCCGCCCATCCCGATCGATACGGGCTGGATCACCTTCATAGGCGGTGGTAATGACCTTCAGATACTCATCGGTGGCGATATTGTGAAGATAAAAGTCTTTGCCAAGCTGATAGATGAGCACAGTACCGCCGGCGGAGAAGGTGGGATCATCAGCGGAGATGAACAACCCTCCTTCAGCTGGCGTGAGGTCGACCTGCGTGCGGCCAAGCCGGTCAACAATCAGGATATCTCTGGTGGTACTGACCACAATAC
>CAZINL010000040.1:14065-21525 GCA_964540595.1 uncultured Clostridia bacterium | reverse complement strand
ACCTATATTGCGACAAGCTAACAATCTATGATCGGCAAAGCGTATATGCCTTGACTTCAAACCTTTCGACACGGACTAGACCGCGAAGCGGACTGCGTAGTTCGGATGTCAAATGGCGAGCGCGACAAGCTAGAGTTTTACTATCTTTTACTATTCTAATCAGTGTAATTGAGCATGTCAAGTTCGACACAGGTTTATGTTAATAATCCAGCCTTTTCAGCAGCGTCTTGGCCCCTTTGTCGGCACCACCTTCATCCAGGGAGACTTCGTCGGCGTCGCAGCGATCGGCGGTCAGTTCGCCGGTGGACCTGTTCAGCCTGGCGATGACTGAGTGGGCGATGGCATAACCGAAGCCACGGCGCAAAAGACCGTTGTACAGGCGCCTGATGACCGCAGGCTCATGTGGGTCAAGGCCACGGAGCCGCCGCTTCGCCCAATCCAAGGCCACATGTAGTTCGTCATCGTCATCGATGGCCTGTACCGCAGTATGCACTAGGTCTTTAGCGATCCCTAGTCGTTGCAGTCGATGGGCGAGCCTCCCCTTTCCATGCCCACCACGCCGCAGATGCTGGTCAAGGGCACGTTCCACGAAACGCTGATCGTCAATTAGCCCCAGGGTGCGCAACTCGTCGAGCAGTTCATCGATCACTGCATGGCTTGGCTCTGACCCATCACTTGGGCTCTGCAATCGTTTTCTCAACTCTGCCTCGCTACGGTCTCGATGGTCAAGTATCAGCAAAGCACGTCTACGCAACTGTGCCTTCTCCTCTTGTCGCAGCAGATGATGCCAATCATCTGCTGCGATCTGATCATCTACCGCATACCCGGACTCGAGATAGACAGTTGGCGACAGCTTCAACTGCCGGCCATCGTCCAGCGTCAGCCAATAGCCGCTTTCTTTGTGGTCAAACTTGATGCTAACGATGCAACCCATGAGTAACCCCACCTCAAAACCTAGCCCGCAGCCAAGCTGCGGGCTAGCAAATCATCTATTCGTCGTCATCTCCAGCAGCTTCGCTGGCAACCTTGGGTTTAGCTGTCCCGATGCTAAACGCCTCACGCACCTTAAGCTCGACTGCATCTAGGAGATCAGGATGATCGCGCAGGAACAGCTTGACATTCTCACGTCCCTGTCCCAACCGTTCACCGTTGTATGAGAACCACGCACCGCTCTTGTTGATAACATCGAGGTCGCAGGCCATGTCCAGCACACCGCCCTCTCTTGATATCCCTTCACCGTACATGATATCGAAGTCAGCCTGCCTAAATGGCGGTGCCACCTTATTCTTGACCACCTTAACCCGAGTGCGGTTGCCCACTATCTCAGTACCCTGTTTCAGAGACTCAACGCGGCGGACTTCCATACGGATCGTAGAGTAGAATTTCAGTGCTCTCCCGCCAGTGGTGGTCTCGGGGTTGCCAAACATCACACCTATCTTCTCACGGATCTGGTTGATGAAGATAGCTGTGGCGTGCGACTTACTAATGGCGCCAGCAAGTTTGCGCAACGCTTGAGACATCAGGCGTGCCTGTAGACCCACATGGGAGTCACCCATATCGCCCTCTAATTCGGCGCGGGGGACGAGGGCAGCCACAGAGTCGACGACAATAACGTCGATCGCACCGCTGCGGACGAGAGCCTCTGCGATCTCCAGGGCTTGTTCACCCGTATCGGGCTGCGAGATGAGGAGGTCGTCGATATTGACCCCTAGTTTCTCGGCATAGACCGGATCCAGGGCATGTTCAGCATCGATAAACGCAGCCGTTCCACCGAGACGCTGAGCTTCAGCGATAATGTGGAGAGCCACGGTTGTTTTACCCGATGACTCAGGGCCATAGATCTCAACCACGCGTCCACGCGGTACCCCTCCTACACCCAGTGCAATATCCAGAGCTAGGGCGCCAGTGGGAATTACCTCAATGCTGAGCTTAGCTGATGCCTCGCCCAGTTTCATGATGGACCCTTTACCAAACTGTCTCTCAATCTGACTTAACGCACTCTCCAAAGCCCTCTGTTTGTCCACTGCCATTTCCGCTGCCCCTTTCCCCTATGCATCTTCTCGTAATAGGCTGTTCGTTAACACACTCTGTAACAGACTACTGTAGATGTACTGCTTCCCACCACCAGGGAGTATCCTCTCTAGGCGATAGGCGAGACCCGCTCGATATAGATCCATCAGGCGATTGCTAGCGGTATTGATGGCCAGTCCTTGATCATCGGCTAGGTCACGAGCTGTGATGCATCTCCGCTGATTGATCATGGCCAACGCCTGTTGCAGGTGATCCTTGCAGCTCCCGATGACCTGCCACCCATCGCCGTCTTGCACCTGAAGCCCGTATCCTCGCTGTCGCAGAGAGACCGCGATATTCTCCGCCAGATCCGGGTTCAGACCGAGCAGAACAAGGTATTTTTCTCCATAAGTCTTCGCTAGCGTATGGACCAGAATCCTGACGATCACCTCATCAGCGAAGGAATAGTCCACGATCGCCACCCCGGTGAAATCCAGCTCCAGGACCATCGGCTCACGCCGCTCGTCCAATAGCTCCGAAAGGGCGGAGCGGATCTGCTCCCCTAACTTGCGCGTCACCAAGATCTTGCCATATTGGCTCATCTGGACACGGTGAAAAGTTAGTTCAGGATCACGAGTGTCCCCCTGTTGGAGCGATATCCCCATTATCTGTTGGTGCATCGTCTTCACCCCCTTCACTGAACACGCTTACAGCTTAGCACTTTCTGGACAAACTGACAAGCCCCTTCCGCAGATGGAAGAGGCTTGTTCTTCAGGCGCTAGACACGAGACGTGGCATTGGATGCACTGGCGAAAACCCTAATGCCCCGCTGAATGGCCGGGTGGCGCGGACGGAGTAATCGTTCGACTAGACACTCCTTCTCTCCGGCAGTTCAAAGGCGATCTGTGTTCCTGGGAAAAAGGGGACAGTAAAATGGAGCTCCTCATCACCGCGGATGAAGACACGGGCCACTCCGGAACGAATATGAAGCGTACCGCCTAAGCTTTGGACGGTGGCCTTGACTTGCGCTAGCCCTAGCCCCCGCCCCTCATCAGCCATACGCGAGATGCCTTGGGTAACAGCAGCCTTGATGACATCGACCTCGCTCCACTGCTCCACCGGGTACTTCTGAGCCAAGCTGCCTCTTAGACCGATACCAAGGTCCCCCAAAGCTAGATGGACGAAACGTTCACCATCTGCCCGCCTATAGGTCTGCACTACCACAACACCCCAGTCTTGGCTATGCTGCGGTATGTTTTGACATAGCTCGGAGAGTGCACCACAGAACTTCACCAAGCTCCGCGAACTGAGCGCCAGGCTCTTGGTCAGCATCTCCTGCACTTTATCCATCACGCGCGCCACGACTTCGGCCACATCATCTTCCTGTACTACCGGGGTCATCTGCAATAGCCATTCCTCTTGGCGATCAGCAATCAGGCGATGCATATCCCGCGGTAGGATCTCCGCGATTTCCATGGACAGAGGCAGGAGGTTGCTCCGTTGTAGGTAGTGGCGAACCGAGGTTGATCGGGGGAGATAGAGGGCAATACGATGGGCAATACGGCGAGAGTGTCTCAGCAAGGTAAAGAGACCGACCAGCCCATAGGGGTCGATAAACTCGAGTTCCCGCAGTGAGAGAACATTGGTTACGCCGTCCACAAGACGAAACTCGCTTAAGAAGCGATCAAAGCTTTGGACATTGAGGCGCCTTGGTAGAGAGATGAAGTGGTACACCTACTCCCCTCCCAATGGCTGACGAGAGAGTACAGTGTAAATGGGGCCGCGAGGGGTGAGTTCGCTCTTGATCAGACTAAGCTCGCGGACGGACCAGTCTGGCAAACCTACGGTATCGATTAACTCAAGTGCCGTCTGAAGCGGTGGACCGCCATACGGCTGTCTGACCCGTCCCAGAGTGATGTGAGCTCGAAAAGGTTTGCGGTCGGCGGATGGAACTAGGCGCTCAGACTCCAATGCCACCCGCCTGGCTAGTACGCTAAGCTGCTGGTGAACTGCTAGTCCGACCCAGACAACACTGGGATCTCCCCCATTGTAGAACAGACCAGCACGTTCATGTTTGAGTACAAACGGATGGCTAGCCTCTGCAACAGAGGCTAGCATCGCATTCAGGTCTGGTAATAGGTGGTCCGATACCTCACCAAGAAACTTCAGGGTTAAGTGTAGGTTCTCGGCGGCTACCCACTTGACCCCGTGGGTTAGGCGTGCCAACCGGGTCAGGCATGGTCGAAGCTGGTCTCGAACCTCATCGGGCATCTCCAAGGCGATGAAGAGCCGCATATTATCCTCCGCTTGATGTTACTGATCTCTTGCATGGCTCGTTCTTGCGGAAGCTGCATGACCTGGAAGTGGGGTATTGAGACTGCCGCGGGGTCTGCCAAAATCAAGTCATGCAAGTTTCGGCTATACCCGGGGTTTGGCCGGCTCGATATGCACCGCAACGTTGTTGATCTCTGCCCGCCGCATGCTATCATACACCGCCTGTGCCGTATCCTTTGGCACCTCAACGAAGGCGAAGCGATCAAAGATGTTGATCCGCCCAATCACGCGCCCTGGGATATTGGCTTGGCTGGCAATGGTGCGAACAATATCTTGTGGCCGAACGGCGTTGGCGCGACCGACGTTGATAAAGAACCTGACGTATCCAGGTTCAGCGCCGGTATTCTCAAAGCTGACCTGCCTGCTGTCCCGGCGCTCATGCTGCTCTGTATCAAAATCACGATCCACCGTCAGACGAAGTGCCCCAGCAGCCAGTTCGAGGAGATCATACTCGGCGGACAAGTCCTCCATCAAGGCAACATAGGGTTCAAGGTTTGGCCTGCTGATCATCTCCAGCAGCCGTTTGGAGAAGTACTCCTTCTGCCGCTCGGAAAGTTCGGCCAGAGCTGGTACAGGCCTACGGCGAATACGCACCTTGACCAAGCGCTCGATCTCTTTGAGTTGGCCGAACTCCCTGGATGTGATCAGAGTGATGGCCACACCACTGCGCCCTGCTCGGCCAGTCCTACCGATGCGGTGGACATAGGATTCGGGATCTTGGGGGATGTCATAGTTGATGACATGGGAGACGCCCTCAATATCCAATCCACGTGCGGCCACATCAGTGGCAACCATGATCTCAATCTGTTCCTCACGAAAACGCTTCATGACCCGATCGCGCTGCATCTGATTAAGGTCGCCGTGAAGAGCATCGACCAGGTATCCACGGGCTTTTAGACTCGAAGCCAGCTCATCGGCGCCTTTCTTGGTGCGACAGAAGATGATTGCCTGCTGGATATCTTCCGTATCAATCACCCGGCAGAGAGCCTCAAGCTTGTCCTCCGGCCTCGACTCATAAAAGACCTGCTCAGTAAGGGGCACGGTCAGGTTTTCCCTAGCCACCGATACCGTGACCGGTGACTGCATGTAACGGTCGGCCAAACGACGAATGGGTTCGGGCATGGTGGCCGAGAAGAGCATCGTCTGACGATCCTCGGGCACCTCGCTCAGGATGGTCTCAATATCCTCGATGAAGCCCATATTGAGCATTTCATCAGCCTCATCGAGGACGAGCATGCTGACTTCGTTGAGACGCAGCGTCTTGCGTCGAATATGATCGATCAGGCGCCCGGGGGTACCGATCACGATATCAACGCCATAGCGCAAGGAACGTATCTGACGGTCAATGGCTTGCCCGCCATAGATTGCCAATGTGCGAACGTTCATGAATTTTCCAATGCGGTTAACTTCTTCCGCCACTTGCACCGCCAGTTCCCGTGTCGGTGCCAAGACTAACGCCTTTACCCCAGGCCGCTGCATATCTAGGCGCTCTAAGAGCGGGATAGCAAAGGCAGCTGTCTTGCCTGTCCCTGTCTGAGCCTGGCCAATCAGATCCCGTCCATCCAACAAGATCGGGATGGTTCGTGCCTGGATCGGCGAGGGTTCTTCAAACCCCATGTCGGCAATGGCCCGACAGATCGCATCATTAAGAACTAGTTCACCAAATTGACCCATTTCAGTACCTCCATCTATTTAGACACTAGGCACTCGCCAAGCTTCCGTAGCAAATCAAGAGACTATCGGTTCCACAGCCCCTAAGGAGCTCCCAGCGTCTAGTGTCGCGTTTCACGGGACTACTACAGCACGGTCATGCTGCCAGCTGATACTAGTTTTCGTCCCGTAAGGAAACAGTATAACATAAACAGCGCATACTTGGAACTAAGCTCCTTGATTCTTTGCCTTCCTCCACGGAGCTGCAACCTAATGACCTCTGTGCTCGCTGCAGATGCCAGAGCGATGAAGACCAGCCCCACTGGCTTGAGATCTGAACCGCCATCAGGTCCAGCGATGCCACTGACAGCCAATCCCAGATCGGCGCTCGCCGCACGGCGCGCCCCTTCCGCCATAGCCCGCACACATTCGGCACTCACGGCACCGTGTTCGTCAAGTGTGTGAGCCTTCACCCCCAGTTCATCCATCTTAGCCTGATTGCTGTAAGTCACGAACCCACGCCCGAAGTAAGCTGAACTCCCGGGAATATTGGTCAACTTATGAGCTATCAAGCCACCGGTGCAGGACTCGGCGGTTGCGACCGCCATCGATCGCTGGGCCAAGGCGCTGGCGACCACCGTCTCCAAGCTATCGTCATCATAACCATAAACATGATAACCTACACGCTCCAAGATCTTCTGCTCTACCGGCGCGAACTGCTTGGCGGCCTGGGATGAGTTGGTGGCTTTAGTTGCCAGCCTCAACTCCACCTCACCGGTCTTGGCGTAAAGCGCCATGGTCGGATCACTCTGAGAACGCAACAGATCCATTAGCTCCGTTTCGAGGCGAGACTCACCGATGGCGAAGAAGCGCAGCGTTTTTGTCACCAATGTTTCTTCTAGACCGTATGCGCGGCGAAGTAAGGGCGTGCCGTGACCCACAAACATCGGCTCCATCTCGAAAGGCGGTCCCGGCAACATCATCACCATCTTGCCGCCAACCCTAATGGCGCTACCGCAGGCCGTGCCATTGGGATTCGGCAAAATAACAGCTCCCTTAGGTATCATGGCCTGTTTGATATTGTTTGACGTCATGGCATGCCCGCGTCCAGCGAAATGGGTCTCCAGCACACGTAGTTGCTGTTCGTCCAGGACCAGGGGGACGTCTAGCGCTGCACAGACCGCTTCGCGCGTCAGGTCATCATCGGTCGGACCTAAACCTCCTGTCGTGACGACCAGATCCGCGCGACCTAACCCCTCGCGAACAGCCTCAGTAGCGCGTGCCAGATTGTCACCCACACTTGTCTGTCGATAGACATCGATCCCTAGCTTCGCTAGCTCTCGGGCTAGATAACTGCTGTTGGTATTGACGATCTCACCAAGCAATATTTCTGTTCCCACTGTCAAGATCTCTGCTTTCAACTGCTATCACCTCGAAAGCTTCATCTTCGCCACCATCATCAGTAT
>CAZINL010000040.1:0-14055 GCA_964540595.1 uncultured Clostridia bacterium | reverse complement strand
CCTCAGAAACTTGCGCTCATTATGGTACACTGCCGCAGACCTCTATAGCTTGATTCCGCAGTCGCACACGCAGTGGCGAGTTCCGACAGAATGAGAGTTATGTAAGACGCTGAACCTGAGTTGGGAGAGAGGCCTGTCCATCCCTCTGAGGATTTGTGGTCAATCTGTCGCATTGAGACACCCCACCTTGGCAGCACTCATACCATGGTGATAGGAGGTGAAGCCAATGCGTAAAGGCGTCTATCTGCTATTAGGGATGGCTTTTGTGATCTTAGCTTCCCTGATGCTGGTGAGCAGGCGTGTCTCCCCCGCGGGTTCTTGGACAGTGGCGATCATCGGCTTCATCGGGATGATCGGCAAGCTGTACGACCAGCATCGGGAGCAGAGGAACGAGAGAACCATGGACCGTCATTAGCATAGCTCTGGAGGCATACCTTAACCCAGCTATGGTCGAAACGTGCAAAGCGTCACCTGCCGATGGCAGATGACGCTTTGATTTTCGCATACCCATTCCAAATCAGGCCACATCGGCGGTTCCGGCAGTGATGGCGGCACGGAAGTCTTCGCCGCTGATGCGCTCGTGACTGAGCAGATGATCGGCGAGACGGCTGATCAGCCCATGCTTCTCGTCCAGCAATCCGTTGACGGCCTCTTCTTCTTTGAGGATGATCGATACCTGGTCGTTGATGGCGTTCTTGGCGACCTCGGGATCGACAATACCCAGATCAGAGAGTCCTCCCTCGACGACACGCTTGGCGAGGCGCAGCGCCTCACTGTAGTCGCCGCTGGCGCCTGTGCTCTTCTCGCCGAGCAGCAGCTGCTCGGCAACGGCCCCAGCGAGGCAGACCCGGATCTGACCGCTGATCTGTCTCTTCGTGTGCAGATACTGATCATCTTGTGGGGCCTGGCGCATATAGCCTAAGGCATTGCCCCGCGGGGTAATGGTAATGCTGGCGACAGAGCCCGGCCGCACGGCTTCGCTGATCAGAGCGTGGCCGATCTCATGGATAGCTACACGCTGCAGCTCCTCATGCGCCACACGACGATCCAGCTTTTCACCTAACATCACTTTTTCCACCGCCTCGCGGAGATGGTGTAGGGCGATGAGTCTACTGTCGTCGCGCAGGGCGAGAATTGCGGCCTCATTGGTGACGCTCTCCAGATGAGCCCCGGAAAAGCCAAAGGTCTCCTGGGCGATCTTGTCGATGTCGACATCAGGTGCCATCGGCTTATTGCGCACATGGAGCCTCAAAATCGCTGCCCGACCTTCCTTGTCGGGAAGATCAACCTTGACGATACGGTCAAACCGCCCTGGGCGCGTGATGGCCGGATCGAGCATATCCACCCTATTGGTCGCTGCCATCACCAGAACCCGGACATCCTCATCTTGGGTAAGGCCATCCATCTCCACCAGTAGAGCGTTGAGGGTCTGGTCATATTCCATATGGCTGGAGTTCGATCCACGGCGAGCACCGAGGACTTCAAATTCATCCACAAACACAATGGCGCTGCCACGTTTTTCCTTTCGAGCAGTGTCTCTTGCCTGCTCAAACAGCTTACGAACACGCTGAGCACCCACACCCGCGTACATTTCGACGAAATCGCTGCCCGATGCAGCCATGAAGACACTATCGGTGTACGTGGCGGCAGCTTTCGCCAACAAGGTCTTGCCAGTGCCAGGTGGACCGATCAGAAGAATACCCTTGAGCGGGCGAATCCCCAGCGCCTTGATCTGATCGCCTCTGCGCAAAAAATCAAGCGCTTCCAGCAGCTCTTGCTTGGCCGTTGACTGACCACCGATATCATCAAATTTGATCTGCGGTACGGTACTGGTTCCGTGGGCTGACACAGTGGCAAAGCCTTTGCCCATGCTGCGCAGATTGGTCGTGGTAAACAGCATGTACATCAGGCCTAAGCCCGCAAGCACGGGAAGCACATTGACCCCGATATAGATCAGGAATAGCAGGCCACCCAGTGCCGCACCGAGTATCATTTCCTTCTTCATCAGGCATCCTCCTTTCCTTGACCAGATAGACAACCCTTATTGCTGACTATTCATTAGTGCCTTTGCTCTGAGTGTTGCGCGGATAGATTTCAAATAAGGCAGAATCTCCATGGCGCAACTGCAGATAGAGGCGATCATCATCAATCCATAGAGCATGCGAATCGATGGCCCGGTCTTTGACAATTCTTTCGATCACAGCCGACATCTCGGTGAAATTGCCTCTGGTCAAACCCTCACGAACCGCGAAATGCATCTCATACAGCGCATCATTGAGAGTTTGGTCGCGGTTGTCGATGACCTGGATGGTGTACCCACGGCGCCCCAACAAGGCAGCGAGCTCCTTATCCAGCAGATCATAGGTTGATTTCAGATCGGCATCTGGCTTAAGGCCGATCGTAATACGAATCGGCTGAGCGTTCTTCTCGATCTCATATGTGGTCAACTCAGCTCGATCTGCCAGCAACTTGGTCAGCGGCTTATCTACTGTCACGGCTGCAATCACCATCTGTCCACCCAAAAACGCAGCTAACGTTACCACTGCGATCAGCAGCACAAGCGGCAGTCGTATGCCACGAAAATTCATACCTGTCACCTCACTTTCGTGTTTACATAACTACATCATAGCACAGACGTCAAGATACAGCAAATGACCGGAAAATGCAAAATGAGCCTCTGCGACATGGGCAGGGCTCATCATGTTAACATAAACATAGTCGTCTAACAACTAACAGTAATTACCACGGCAGCGAGTACCCGCTGCCTGACCTTTCGTCACGTATCCTTTGGCGTTTGCGGAACCCATTCTGTCGGAGCTTACATGACGTGGAATCGGATATTGAGGGCTGCGTGATTTTACCGTAATGATGCGGCAGAGCCGCAGTAATCAAGGATGCAGATCGCCGCTTGCACGTGCGACTGCGAAATGAGGTCATACAAGCCCCTGACCTAGCTGGATGGCTGCAAAAACTCACGGGCGTTGACGAAGTAGTCAACACCGGACCAGATGGTAAAGATCACTGCCACCCAAAGAGCCACAGTTGCAAAGGGAAAATTGATATAGCTAAAGGGGAAATTGCCCAGAATCACAGCCGTAATGGCCACAATCTGGGTGACCGTCTTAAATTTGGCAATCGGGCTGGCTGCGATCACGACCCCCTCAGAGGCGGCAACAAGACGGAGCCCCGTTACGGCAAACTCACGGCTAATGATCACCACAGCCACCCACGCAGCAATGGACCCCAGCCCGACCAGCGAGATCAGGACTGAAGAGACCAACAGCTTGTCCGCCAAAGGATCGAGGAATTTGCCCAACTTGGTGACCTGACGATGTTTGCGAGCAATATAACCGTCCAGGCCATCTGTGACCCCCGCCAAGACAAAGATGCCGGCGGCAATAAAGCTGCCATAGGGCATACGAACTAGCAGGAAGACCAAGATGACCGGAACCAGGAAAATACGTGTGATGGTGATGCTATTCGCGAGGTTCATGGTGCTCCTCTCCTACTAGATCATACTGTAGTGCCCCCGTGATTTTCACTCGGCAGAACTGCCCAACACTGGCATGGGTATTCCTTACGACCACCACGCCATCAACCCCCGGGGCCTGTCCCCAGAAGCGACCGATGCGATGACCGTTGTCATTGATGCCTTCAATCACTACGTCGACCACCTGCCCTACCCAGCGTTGGTGCCGACGCCGGGCCACCTCAGCCTGGACACGCATGATCTGATCGCGGCGTTTTTCCTTGACGTTCTCATCAACTTGATCGGCACGGGCACCGGCAACGGTCCCTTCTTCCTGTGAGTAAGTGAAGACCCCCAGATGATCAAACTCTACATCCTTGACAAAAGCAGCCAGGGCATCCACGTCATCCTGTGTCTCCCCCGGAAAACCGACGATTAGGCTGGTCCTCAGAACCAGTTGCGGCATCGCTTGGCGAAGCTTAGCCAGGAGTGTCCGAATGGACTCTTGATCCCCGCGCCGATTCATCTCCCTAAGAACGCGATCTTCGCTATGCTGCAGAGGGAGGTCGATGTATTTGCATACCTTCTCCTCATTCGCCATGGTAGTGATGATCTCGTCGGTGAAGTGCGTCGGATAACAATAGAGTAGCCTGATCCATTTCACGCCTTCGATCTTCGCTAGTCTGCGCATTAGCTCGGGCAACTGGTACTCGCCATAGCGATCAAGGCCATAGCGCGTCGTGTCTTGGGCGATTAGGCAGAACTCACGGACTCCTTGTTGCGCCAGACGCTCGACCTCAATGACAATCGATTCGATGGTACGACTACGATAGTGCCCTCTTAGTTGAGGAATGATGCAGTAACTGCAGCAGTTGTCGCACCCATCAGCGATTTTAACATAGGCGGTCGCGTCCGGAGTGGACTGCACCCGCGGATGGTTCTCATCATACAGAAACTCGGGTTCCCCGATCTGTACCACACGCTCGCCTTCGAGAGCACGCTCGATGATCGGGACAATCGAGGTCACATCACCCGTACCAATGATGGCATCAACCTCGGGAAGCTCCGATAGTAGTTCCTCACGGTAGCGTTGCGACAGACAGCCTGCCACCAATAGCAGACGCAGACTGCCAGTGGTCTTGAGTTGTCCAGTCTCGATGATCGTGTTGATGGATTCTTGTTTGGCACTCTCGATAAAGCCGCAGGTGTTGATGATCATGATCTCGGCGCTGTTCTGATCAGTCACGATCTCGTGACCCGATTGGCGCAACAATCCCAACATAACCTCGGTATCGACCAGGTTCTTGGCGCAGCCTAACGATATGACACCGACCTTCATCCAGTTCCTCCTTTATGCCGTTCCAGCGGCTGCCGGAATCGGAAGTCAAGAGCCAGACGTCAGTGAGAAGGTCGTCCACGATGAGCAAACCCACAGCGCTAGAGAGGCTTCTCCATGACATCTTGACTCCCGAGATTGCATCAGTCAATCGAGATATACCCCTATTATGCCCCTAATGGCTCTGGAGGGCAAGCTCAAGATAGGCCGCCAGGTCTGCCCCCAGCTCGCTCACTAGGCCTGGAGTCACGGTCTCGTCGATGCTATCGGCCCTGACGAGCCAATGAGCCATCCGACGACAGAGATCCAGCGGCCATGGGTAGACAGCGTCGTCCGTGAACATTAACAGGAGGATCGCCCAGTGCATGGGATGAGTGAGCCGGTCCCAATCTCCACTGATCAGCGCCTGGATGACGGTGTCGCTCTTCTTGACCAGCTGCTTGATCCGACACCCGAGACTCGTCTGAAGGCGCGCTCGGTGCTGGTCATTTAGCTGTTGCCACCCGCGCTTAGCGTTTGATGTGAGCGGAACTAGCAGTCGACAGGCTAGCACCGGCGGCAATGCCCGTCTCAGTAAGGGTTCAATCTGTCCGACGAGTGCTTGCGACCAAAGATGCACCGTCATCTGATAGTTGCCGGAGGCAAACAGAGCGGAGCCGGCCCTAAGCGCCTGCTGTGTGACTCTGGCCTGCTGTCCATTGGGTAAAGGCATTAGAGGCTGCTTGGGTGTGGTAGTCTGAGGGAACACGATGGTGAAGCGGCTACCGATCCCAGGGGCACTATCCACTGATATCTCGGCGCCCATGCTCATCAGCATGCGCGCAACTGCATTGAGACCAACACCTGATCCACCAGGCTTAGTCGAGCGACCAACTGCAAACAGAGCAGGGATCTCCTCCGCTTCGATGCCGACACCTGCGTCTGCCACACACACGCGGACTGAGGACTGGTCGTTCTGATCGATGGTAATGGTCATCTGGCCGCCTTCCGGCATTGCTTCGACCCCGTTTTTGAGCAGATTGGTGATGGCCGAGGCCAGTTTCTCAGGATCTGCCCAGATCTCGCCTCGCCCGGTTCGTTGATCGATGGAGCAGGTCACAGCATGGGCTTCGAGAAAGGCGCGGCTATTACTGACTACACGGCGGACCAGTTCAACGACCGCAACGGGCTCGTAGGCAGGTGGCCCGCTCAGTACGGCCAGTTGGCGGATCCCGCCCAACGTCTCTTCCATACGAGCCTTAATCTCGGCTATGCGATCCATGGCCATGGCCCAGCTGTACGGATCGCTCAGGGCTTGGGTGATCCACTGCTGTAGAAAGGTGAATAGATTCTTCAGATCGTGAACGATCACGCGGATCTGTTCGGCCCAATCCGTAATGAGCGTATACTTCAGCCCCTGGGCGAGGTGCACGCCAAAGCGGAAAGGCTCTTGGACCATGTATTCTTGCTGGGGTAGCGTGGCGATCCCATCCACACCTCGCAGTTGCCAGCCAGATATCCACTCCTGATCCTGTTCATCACGCATCACCGTCAGAGACTGTTGCGGTATGGCAGTTGAGATGGAGACGACCAGGCTGCTCTCCCGTTCACCGGCATAGTGCCACTGACACCCATGCCCCCTCATCACCCGGTCCACATAGGCTGCGTCCATGACCGTCAGTGGCTGTGGAGCGGTACACTGGAGAGGATCGGACGGCTCCAGGATAATATCCACCGTCTGGCGTGCGGCATCCCGAAACACCCGTAGCGATGCTCTAGTCGGAGCCTTTAACTGTGACCCGAACTGCTCCCAAAGGCTCTCTAAGGCCAGAGCAAAGACCTGTTCATCCACCCAGATGGTGCCGAGATCCCTCTCCATGGAATACTCCAAGACGATCCCTCGCTCCTTCCAGCGAGCCTCCCAGGAAACCAGCATGTCCAGGAGCATCATGTAGAGCGGCTGCTCCCTTAGCTCGAGTGGTTCGAGGCTGCCAACAAAGCGCATTAGCTTCAGTGCCAGTTCATGTCCGTGCTGCGCCTGGTCACGATCTGCCTCGAGATTACTGCCGTTAATGGTCTTCAGGCAAACCTGCATGGCATCGATCCCGTCGGCCAGCGCGTCACGATCATAGGCGACCTGCTCGCTCGCTAGCTTCAGCATCTGTGCCCACAGCTGCGTCCGAGCCGTCTCGTCAAGAAGACCTGCCCACTGGTGGTCCCACTCGGCCCACCGATCTGCCGTCCACCTGCTCTCTGACGACAAGGCGCTGGCCAAAAGGTTGATCATCGGTTCACGCCATGTGGCGATTTCGTAGAGCTCCTGCGCAGCCGTGAACCCATCCTGCCAAGCACCTATCTCGATCAAGCGCTGGACGACCTTTATCTTGAGCTCCGGATCGGGATCCCGTGTGAGCATTTCCTGCAGTGCTGCCTGCTCTTCTTCACTGCGCTTAGCGCGGGCTTCGATCTGAGCTAACAGCCACCACCATTGATAGCTTATCTGCGGATTACGGCGGATGATCGTGGTCACGATCGACAAGGCCCAGTCATGTTGCCCACGCTCTACGACCTGTTGAAGTTTGGTGTACAGTCGATCCGGGTTGATCTGGGCGAAAAGCAGCGGGACTTCGGTTGAGGCAGGGTTAAGATCGGCCCGATTCATCACAGCCTCGAGCACCGCTCCCGCATGGGTCTCCACTAATCTCCAATCAGTTGGGTGACGATCAAGGTGCTCCATGAGACGGACAAGCTTGCCCTTGCTTGCCAGCCTCAGCAAGGCATCTCGAGCCCGCGAAGGTGAAGATAGGTCGCGGTAAAGATCACTCATATGAGCCCCCATGACGTACCCCCCTCTCTTGTCACTCGGTTTCCGCCGCCATATCATACTTCTTGAGCCTGCGGTCAAGAGACTGCCAGGTCAACCCTAACCGTCGCGCGGTCTCCGAACGATTGCCCTGATGCTGCTTCAGCGTCTCCATGATTACTGCTCTCTCGATCTGGTCAAGTGTCATGCCGACGAAAGCATTGGCAGGTGCCTCTGGAACTCTTCTGCCACCGACGACATCGCTGGGTAGGTCACCGATCCCAACCCTCTCGGCTCGAGCCAAAATGCACGCGTTCTTGAGGACTGCCTTAAGTTCACGGATGTTCCCCGGCCAGTCGTAGGCAAGGAGCGCACCCAGGACCTCTTCGGAGAGCTGTCTCCCACGGTAGCGCCCACCAAACTCCGCCAAGAAGTGCTGCGCCAGCAGCGGGATATCATCGCGGCGAGCCCGCAGCGGTGGCAGCTCGATGGCGATATCTTTCAGGCGATAGTAGAGGTCCTCACGGAACTGACCTTTGCCAATCATCTCGCGTAGATCCTTGTTGGTCGCCGCGACGATACGGACGTCCACTCGCACGGTGCGTGAGCCCCCAACCCGTTCAAACTCTTGTTCTTGAAGCACCCTCAACACTTTAGCCTGTGTAGCGAGCGACATGTCACCGATCTCATCGAGAAACAAGGTTCCACCGTCGGCAAGCTCAAACCGCCCGGCCCGCCTAGTCTGAGCGCCAGTGTAGGCGCCTTTTTCGTGGCCAAAGAGCTCGTCCTCCAATAGGCTCTCGGGCAGTGCGGCACAGTTGACCTTGATATACGGGCCCTGGTGGCGGCGGCTGCTCTGGTGGATGGCGCCGGCGACCAGTTCCTTGCCGGTACCGGTTTCACCGAGGATCAAGATGGATGCATCGGTGTCTGCCACGCGCTCGATGATGCGATAAAGATCACGCATGGGCTCAGAGCCCCCGACCAGGCGCTCAAAACCGAAGGTTTTGGCCACCTCAGCGCGATAGATCCTATTCTCCTCTTCCAGGCGTCGAGTGCGTTCTTGCAGACGAGAGAGTTTGAGCGCATTGGCGACGGCGATCGGCAGCTCGGTCTTGGCGTCCATCTTGTCAACGAAATCAAACGCGCCGAGTCGGATGCACTCCACGGCCTTCTTGGTATCGGCTTTGTTCGAAACAATGATGACAGGGAGCTCAGGGTACAGACGTTTGAGCTGTTCGAGGGTACTAAGCCCACCCCAGATCCCTGGCGGGAGCTTGAGATCTAGCACCACCAGGTCCGGTTGCGCTACGGCCACCTGTCGTAGACAGTTCTCGCCGTCAACGGCGGTAGTGGTGAGGTAACCCTCTTGTCCCAGCCAGATGCCGAATAGCTCACGGGCACTGGCTTCATCGTCGACGATCATGATCTGCTCTTTCTCCACGCTTTTGGCCCTCCCTGTTGTCGAGTACCAAGTCTCAAGCCTCAAGTACCAATCTCAACCGATTTGCAGAACCTGTTTCGCACACGTTATGCAATATCCCTGCCAGCAGGGTAGAACAAATGCATGGGCTAGGCCCATGCATTTTCAGTCTTCTACCGGCTATTGGGGACGACGAGTGGCGGGCTTCCGCCCTGATCGCTGAGATGTCGTGGCTCCATGGCTCCCGGCGCGGCCAAGTGGTTGGCGCGCTTTGTCGGCGCCCTTCCCAGGGTTTTTCAGCGAACGTAAGGATCTCTCGCCTGCCCGCTCAGCCCGCGCAGCGCCTTGGCGAGATGCGGGCTGTTGCCTCCCTACCATCTCTGGCGGGTTCGGCATCCCTTTCCATGGCGGTGGCGGAATCAGGCATTTCGGGCCGTGTCCAATCAGGTCCTCACGCCCGACCTCCAGCAGTGCTTTGTACACCCAAGGCCAGTTCTTAGGATCGCGATATTGCAGCAGCGCCCGCTGCAGCTTACGCTTCTCAGGCGACTTGATGACCGTCACCTTGTCGCCGGTGAGGGGATTAAGACCTGTGTAGTACATCGCAGTGGAGAGACTGCCCGGCGTCGGGATGAAATCTTGGACTTGCTCAGGGTGATAGCCCATATCACGAACAAACTCGGCGAGCTCCACAGCATCCTTGAGACTACTGCCTGGATGGCTGGCGATGAAGTACGGCACGAGATACTGCTTCTTGCCTAAGCTTTCATTGGCTTGGTGGTAGGCGCCAACGAAGTTCTCATACACCGCTCGCCCGGGTTTCCCCATCAGATTGGTCACACAGGGAGCCACGTGTTCCGGCGCTACCTTGAGCTGACCACTGATATGGTGCTCACAGAGCTCGTTGAGGAAATCACGGGACTTGTCATGGAGAAGATAGTCGTATCGAACTCCGGAGCGGATGAAGACACGTTTGACCCCCTTGACCGCCCGCGCCCGCCGCAGAAGCCGGATATAGTCGCTGTGATCGGCCTTGAGGTGTCGGCAAGGGTCGGGATATAGGCATTGTTTGCCCTTGCATGCTCCTCGCACTGCCTGGTAGTCGCAAGCAGGATTGCGAAAATTGGCGGTGGGCCCACCAATATCATGGATGTACCCTTTGAAGCGAGGTCGTTTGGTCAGCGTCTCGACCTCTTCAATAATGGAGTCATCACTCCGATTCTGGATAATACGACCTTGGTGTGAGGTAATAGCGCAGAACGAGCAGGCACCGAAACAACCGCGATGGCTGACGACACTGAACTCCACCTCTCTGATCGCCGGGACCCCACCATCTGGCTCGTAAATGGGGTGGTAATCCCTCATATAAGGCAGAGCGTAGACAGCATCCATCTCGGCCGTGGTCAAGACTTTCGCCGGGGGGTTGACGACTACGTAGGATGAGCCGACTTTTTGCACTAAGCGCTTGCCCCTGACCGGATCGTGCTCATCGTAAGCGATCCGAAATGCTTCAGCGTATCTCTCCTTCGAAGCGACGGTATCCTCAAAGCTGGGCAGATAGATCGTGTCTGGTCCGGCTGGGGGTGCATCATCCGTCTGATAGGCGACACCTCTGATCTCGGTAATGGCCTCCACCGGGATCCCGTCATCAAGCGCGTGAGCGATCGCCCGGATCTGGTGTTCACCCATCCCGTAGACTAGCAGATCTGATTGGGCATCAACACCGATGGGACGGCGAACCGCATCGTCCCAGTAGTCGTAATGAGCAAGCCGACGCAGGCTGGCTTCAATCCCGCCGATGATGATGGGGATACGGCCGAAGCGTTGGCGGATCCGTTGGCAATAGACAACAGTGGCTCGATTCGGCCTTCTTCCGCCTTTGCCCCCGGGCGAGTATTCATCGGTGCTGCGTCGTTTCTTGCTCGCAGTGTAGTTGTTGACCATGGAATCGAGATTGCCCGCCGCCACGAGAAAGGCAAGCCTTGGTTCGCCTAAGAGGGCAAAGTCGTCATCGTTCTGCCAGTTAGGCTGAGGGATGATCCCCACTCTGAACCCCTCGGCCTCCAAAATGCGGCTGATGATAGCCACACCAAAACTGGGGTGATCCACGTAAGCATCACCACTGACGAGGATGAAGTCGCACTGCTCCCAGCCGCGCTTCTGCATATCGGCTCTTGAGATGGGTAGGAAGTCCTTCATTGGTCCTTCTCCTTAGAAGTTCATCATTAATCTAAGCAGGGCGCAGCAACGCTACGCCCTCAACTGCCTATGGAGTTTGTCGCGTAAAGACGAGGTCAAGGGCTTCATTGGTCTGTAGTCGCGGCACCTCGACGCCGTTGACGCTGATTGCTAGACCAGCGACCTGAGGATTGCCAAGACGAAGGCGGATGGTATCGCTGGCGGTATACTCTTGAGTACGACCTGAACGCAGCGTGGTATCGCCGACGTTGCGTGTGTCGCTTTGGACGTCGATCCAACACTCACCGACAGGCTGCCCGGGGCCGACCTCTTTGATCCCGACCTTTAACGTGAGCGGCTGCGCAGACTTCACCAGATAACGCACCTCATAGCGCGTCTCGCTCTGCTTAGTCAACTGAACGGCCGGCGCCGTGGTGGTCGGGGTCGATTGGGGAGGCTGAGTGGACGGCGTACCGGTTCCAGGTGTCGTGACTGGTGCCTCTCCAGTGACTGCACCTGATGGCGCGGGAGACGGCGTAGCTGCCGATGGCCGCGGCCAGATGCGATAGCCTAGGTACACAGCCCCCGCCAATAGGATGATGATAACGATGACCGACACCAAACGGCGTGCCCCATGATGAGCGCTGTGCCGATCAACCCGCCCATACCCGCCAGACAGCTTGCCCGTGCGCGGCGGAGTCAGCCGCTCGACGCGAGGGGCTGACGCTCGCACAGGGGGTGTTGCAACAGGTATCGGTGCTGACTGTGGCGGCGGCGTGGGTTGGTAGAGCTCCAGTATGGCTGCCGGATCAATCCCGACGGCCTGGGCGTAGCTCTTAAGGAAACCTCGCAGGTAAACCTCCCCGGGGATCACTTGCCAATCCTCAGCCTCAAGGGCAGCTAGATATTTGAGCCTGATTTTGGTGATCTCCTCCACCTGCGCCAGGCTCAGGCCTTTTGCTGTTCGTGCCTCAGCCAGACGTTCACCAATCTGTCCCAATGCCATCTCTCCTTCCATGGCAATATCCTGAACTTAGTTGACCTCACTGTGGTAACCATCCGTAGTCCTGATACTCGTACTACACATCACGCAAGTTGCGAAAGACCGAGTTATGCAGGGTGTTGGGTGTACCTGTGTCGGTGAGCTGACCGGATCATAAGCCCGGTGGAGTACCATTACAGGCGTTGTGCCACGAAATAGAGTCGGCTGGTATTGGTAGTGGGAGGAAACAAGGTCAGTGCATGGTAGACCGCCTGTAGCCGATAGCCGCATGCAGTCAGTAGGTTTGCCAACTCTTGTTCATGATACCCTCTTTCGCGATGGATCTCCTTCGACCGCGAGTATAGACCGTCTGGCTGCTTGATAAACAGGGTCAGGTCGACCTCCCAGATCTGATGCTCAGGGTGATACACATTCTTCCAGACGATGGAAGAACTATCGTCCTCCATAAACAGAGTATTGTCGCCCACGGCCTCCAATGCCCCTATCGTGTTGACATCGAAGATGAAGAACCCACCAGGACGCAGGTGCTCTGCTAGACCAGTAAAGACCTTCTTGAGGTCATCGGCGATTAGCATATAGTTGAGGCTGTCATGAAGACAGATGGCGCAATCAAACTCCTCATTCAGATCAAGTTCACGCATATCGCCTTGGCACCAATAGATGTCGTGACCCGCGGCTTGGGCCTTGCGTTCCGCGACTGCAAGCATCTCGGCCGACTGGTCCACACCGATCACTTGATAGCCACGATCGGCCAAGAGCAGAGAGACAGTTCCGGTTCCACAAGCCAAGTCCAAGACCCGGTCTACCTTGACGCCGTGGTGATGCCAGATCTCCTCTAGATAGTCGACCCACTGCTGATAGTCGACCTCGGACATCAGTTGGTCATAGACCCGTGCCAGATCACGATAGGCGCGCACTTTAGGACTCCCCCTCTACGCCTGGCTTTCTGCCTCTACTCCAGATAGTTCTCCAGTTGTTCACGCGACATCAGGACCTCGCGCGGTTTGCTGCCCTGATTCTCTCCTACGACGCCATGTTCGGCCAGTTGGTCCATGATGCGGCCCGCCCGGCTGTGCCCGACTTTCAAACGCCGCTGCAGGTAAGAGACCGAAGCCTGACCTGCTTCGACCACCATCCTCGCCGCTTGGGCAAACAACTCGTCAGTCTCTCCATCGACGCTCTCCTCGACGCTTGTCTCGCCTAGAATGAGTTCGGTGTTATATTCCGGCGCGCCCTCGAGCTTGACGTGGCTGACAACGGCTTCCACCTCCTGTTCGGAGATGAAGGCTCCTTGTGCCCGTATAGGCTTAGAAGCTCCGATGGGATGGAAGAGCATATCCCCTTTTCCTAGGAGTCGTTCCGCCCCGTTGCCATCGAGGATGATTCGGGAGTCAGTCCCTGAGGCCACAGCGAAGGCAATACGCGATGGGATATTAGCCTTAATCAGTCCGGTGATGACATCTGCCGAGGGACGCTGCGTTCCCAAGACCAGGTGGATGCCGGCGGCACGAGCGAGCTGTGCAATGCGGATGATAGCGTCTTCCACATCCTCTTTGGCTACCATGATCAGGTCAGCCAGCTCATCGACGATTACAACCCAATAGCTGAGCACCATGCCTTCGCCGGTCTCACGCACTCGTTCATTAAAGCGAACAATATCCTTGACGCCAGCGGCAGCAAATAGCTCGTAGCGCTTCTCCATCTCGCGGGTCACGGAGCGCAGCACTCCGGCAGCCTTCTTAGGATCAGTGACAACAGGGGCGATCAGATGGGGAATGCCGTTGTAGGTGTTCATCTCGACGACTTTAGGGTCCACCAGGATCAGCTTGACCTCCTCCGGTGAAGACCGATACAGCAGGCTGGC
>CAZINL010000039.1:0-21570 GCA_964540595.1 uncultured Clostridia bacterium | reverse complement strand
TGTTCAGCATCGAGCATGTCAACCCTGACCAACCCGATGCCCCGGCCGATCTCGCCCTAGAGAACGTCGGTAACAACCTCCTGGAAGTGAAAGTAGGCGTGTCGCCGACTGCAGGCTTCGATGGCTACTCACTGAGTGTGTTCGAGAGTACAGCTAACGGGTTGATCGCCACCGACTTCGTCGGCATCACCTACCCTAAGGACGAAGATGGCAATCTACCTAGAATGCTGGTGGGGGGAACCTACTTCACCACAGATAATGATAGGGATGATAAGACTTACGGTCTCACTGCCGGCAAGCACTATATCGCCAAGGTGTCCGCCTATCTGATCAACGATGGGGGTACCCCGGATGATCCAAGCGATGATCTGATGGTGATAGGTGATGAAGCAGAGTCCACAGCGGTGCAGCTGCGTCAGGCAACCCCGCCAGTGATCTCCTTTGTGCCGCAGAGCAGCCATAAGACCGTGCCGAAGACGGTAAGAACCGGCGAGGATACCCAGGAAACCCACTCCATCACCACCTTTACCACGAATCAAGTCAGTTTTGACCTGATAGCCGACTGTCCTGTCTCCGGTTACTGGACCATCGACGGCGTGTTGGCGCAGAACCTGCTCGATCCTGACAGCACGGCGACTCAAGAGGTGACCGACACCAATATCGTCAGGATCAGCCAACAGCTCTGCGATGGTGAGCACACCATCACCTTTGTCGGCACCGATGCGGAAGGGGATTACTTCACCTTTAGCAAGATCTTCGCGGTGGATACCATGCCGCCTCGACTCGTGCTCTCTTCGCCTACCAATGGCAGTTTTCTAAGTTACAACGAGTATTGGAACGGAGGCATTCTGACGATCCAGGGGTTAGGTGACGAGGACGGGCTTTATACGGTGGTCGTAGACGGCGATACAAGGGTGGACAAGCAAACGCTGGCCTCGATGGGAGCGGCCCCTGATCAATATGGCGTGTTCACTTTCAACCTGCCAGTCAACCTCGACAGATCCGACTACCATGTGCTGGTCATCGCTGAGGACGCCGTTGGTAATCGTGTCACTGCCAGTGCCGTGGTCAGGCATCCTGGGTTGTCCGGTATCCAAACACACAGTATCCATATTGAGGTTGAGATGCCCAATAACGGTCCAACTGTGGTAAGCCCAGACGGCAATATCGTCCTGAATCCCACCAGGGATACGACGGTACAGGCCTATCTTCAAGCGCTCGACTTAGGTTATAACGAGTTTATCATCACTGATCAGAACATGGTACGCTGGACAGCAGTCGCCAGAGAGGGTAGTGCCACCGTTGAACCGGATGGTACACTGATCATTAGTCCTGGTAGCATTGGCTACCTGGAGGGAGAGCTTCTAGTCGCTGACGGAGTGAGTATTAAGCGCTCCGTCACCTTCGGGGCCGAGACCTTGCGTAAGTATTCCCTGACACTGGCAGAGGTTGAGGGCGGTCGTGTAGAGCGAGATGGCGATTTCTTTGTCACTGCCGGGAGTACCGTCACCCTAACCGCAACCCCGCTGCCTGGCTATCGGTTTGATGGTTGGAGCTGCTCTAGCGGCGGATGGTTTGAGGACCCCACAGTAGCGGTGACGACCTTTAACGTGCCGGCTGAAGACACGATCATCACTGCGAGCTTTGTCAAGATCCCCATCGATCCGAATCCTGGTGAGCCTGGAGAAGAGGAGCCTGGTGACCCCGGAGAGCAGGACCCTGGTGATCCCGGAGAACAAGACCCCGGCGATCCGGATCCTGATACCCCACCAGGATCGGATCCGAATACGCCAGATGAACCGGGTCCTGAAG
Organism: uncultured Clostridia bacterium; assembly: GCA_964540595.1. GTDB lineage: Bacteria > Bacillota > JAAYKD01 > JAAYKD01 > CAYOCI01 > CAYOCI01. The sequence goes on along the minus strand of CAZINL010000039.1, from coordinate 19,758 downwards.
CACCAGAAGATCAATACGTCTTCGTGCAGGGCGAACTGGGCGCCATTCCTCTCCCCGCCTCGATGGCAGCGAGCCCAAACCGGGTCGTGGCCTACTATCTCTCTGGCGATCGCGAGATCATCGTGCCAATGTGCAGCGTCGTGGACGGCAGTTTGGTGTTTGTCGCACCTGCGTCGGCAACGTATTACCTGCGAGTAGATCAGACCACGTTTACGGACACGGCTGAACACTGGGCGCGGGAGACGATCGACTTCACAGTCGCTAGGAGACTATTTGGTGGGATTGGCAATCAGCTCTTTGACCCCGACGGCTCGATGACCAGGGCCATGTTCGCCACGGTGCTTTCCAGATTGGATGGAGCCGATCTATCCCTATACGATAGCCTAGAGTTCACGGATGTACCCACCGATAGCTGGTATTTCTACTCTGTCGCCTGGGCCAGTACGGTCGGGGTCACCCGCGGTATCGGCGAGGGACGATTCGGGCCCGAGTTGCCCATCACCAGAGAGCAGATGGCAGGCATGCTCAACAACTACCTGGTCGCCAAAGGCTACACGCTGTCGCTGATAGTCGGGAACCCGCAACCGTTTGCCGACCAGGATCAGATTAGCAGCTGGGCTGTGGACGTCATGCAGCAGATGCGCCGCTATGGCATTATCGGTGGTTTACCTGGCAATCTTGCCGATCCGCAGGGTCTGGCCACCCGTGCCCAGTGTGCCGCCATCTTCCAGCGCCTGATCACGGCGATGGTCACCCAGGCAATCTCTGATGCTGAACTCATGTCTACCGGTTTGGCCTCGGTGAGTCTGCCCAGCAAGCCAGCGGACGCGAAGATCGTGAACGACTGGTCCCTGAAGCTGATTAACCCCCCGGATCCGTGGCCAGTCGGGGAGCATCCAGTGCGAGTAGCAGTGATCGACTCCGGTGTTAGGACGGGGACCCGGGGGTTGGAACCGGGCAAGGTTGCCCAAGGTTACAACTACGTCTTCCAGAATAATGTCACCCATGACCGGATCGGACATGGCAGCCAGACGACGGCGCTCATTCTGGGGGCGAGCGGTGAGAACGGTGACTTATTCGGCATCGCCCATCACGCCACGGTGGTTCCCCTGGTCTGGATCACCGAGTATCCTAGTGGGGTTCAAGCCGATGCTGGCATGCCAGCCCTGTGCACGGCGATCAAAGACGCCATCGATCTCTATGATTGTCGGGTCATCAATATCAGCTCGGGTATTGCCAGTGATGAACCCGATCTGCGGGCAGCCATAGCTTACGCCGAGGAAAGAGGCGCAATCGTGATCTCCTCAGTTGGCAACAGCAACCATTTTGCACCTGAGCGTGTCTATTACCCTGCTGCCTACGATACGGTGATCGGCGTCGGCTCGGTGGATGAGGAGCTACTGGTCTCCGAATTCTCGCAACGAAACAGCAGCGTCATGGTCACGGCACCAGGCGAGAAGGTGTACTCGCTCTCCAGCGTCCCTGCCGAAGGTTTCGCCGAGGTGAGCGGTACATCATACTCCGCAGCCCATGTGAGTGCTTTTGCTGCTCTGCTACTCTCGCTCTACCCAGATCTTTCACCAGCGGAGTTTAGGCAGGTTCTCCAAGGGTCCTCGCGCGATCTGGGTGATCCAGGTTATGACACAGCGTATGGTTACGGCGTATTGGACATATCCCGCGCTCTCCTGCTAACGGAGGAGATCGCTTCAAGCGGGCAGGTCGCCGATTAGCGATCAGTCTGGCCCTTGTCCCTGAGAGTACGACGAAGTGCGCACCCCGAGCTACAGGCTCGCGGTGCGCACTTCATTTCGTAGCACTACTTCAGTTCGTTCAAGTCCGGTTGACCAAAGAGGATCTTCTCGCCATCGTTGACCACGGTGCAAGGGACACCGACGCGACCGCCCTCTCGAACTTCGGCAAAGCGCGGGTCGTTGTCACGATACTTGAAGAAGGCTTTCAGATTGCCCATGCTCTCGGTGATGTTCACATAGGTGAACTCCACATTGTTCTGTGAAAGAAACTCTTTCACTGGTCCACAGCCGGGTCAGAGATTGCTGCCAAATAGGACGATCTTCATGATGCCGACCTCCTCATCGCGATTTAGTGGTGCTAGCTCTTTAGTTATTTCGCGAGCGGCGCCGTGAAGTCCTATCGCCATGGTCGGAAAAGTTTGCTTGATGTGAGCCCAGTGTTAGTCTGTGCTAGGCAGGCACTGGTCTATCCGGAGATCCCGCCACCGCGACGGTCAATCTTCATATTCCTGATATGGAGCAGCGCCACAACCAAGAAGAAGAGCGATAGCCCTAGGTAGAGCTTCAACCCCGACCAATCAATGGGTGCGCCGTAGATCGGCTTCAACAGCTCGCCGATCCCCACCGGAAAGAGCAGTGTCACACCAAGGATGAACATGGCTGGAGCCAAGAGCAGCCCCAACCCGTCCCTCCTGATCATCATCACGGCGAGGATAACGTAGGCAGGCATAATGAAGCAGAGGTCAAGAATGTAGACAGAGTAGTAGAACTCTGGTTTCAAGCCACTCTGCAGCATCGGCAGTAGCTTGCTAGTCCAGAGGAGTCCGAACATGAAAGGGATGAAGAGCGAGACGCCGATGGAGAGGCGGCGGGTCAGCTTGGAGAGGCTCACCGCCGAGCGAGTCTCAGGCCGGATTGAGGCCACGCCATAGACCAGAGAGTAGAAAGAGAGCGCAAAGATCCCCATATAGGCCAGGTAGAGCATGTTGTAGACCCGCTCAATTACGTAGATCCCGTAGGCATAGAAGAGATAGCCCGCAATCCCCCAGATGATGATCGGCCGCACAACATCGCCCTCTCTGGCCGCGATAGTGCAGATCAGCATAACGATGGCTGCCACAGTGGTGACCAGGTCCTGGGAGATGGTTCCCGCCATGACTTCGTTGCTGATGACTTTGGCATAGATGCTGGGCTGCAGCACCCCGACCAGCGCCACTGCCAAGGCGGCAGTCGCCAAGATCAGCCAAAGCACCTTGTTGACGTTCAGGTTACGGATCATCACTATCGCCTCCCCACACTCACGCTGTCGGCCTGACCGCTATGGCTTGCGCAAGCTTATTTCCACGGCCTTGGTAATCACCCTACTGCTGGTGGTGGCACCAGAGATGCCATCAACCGTCAGCGATTGCTTGGTGACGATCTGGGACGTGACCTGCTCCCCGGCTTTGCCGCGCCCATTCCGGTGTTCGAGGATCTCGATCCCGACGATGCGGTGATTCTTGACCGTCGTCTGTACCTTGGCGTAGACCAGCTTGGCGTCATACTCGCCAGTGTAGGTTCCGTCAGCCACCGCAGCAAGGTCGACGTTTTGGATATTCAGGTTCGCCATCACGGCTTCGGTCTGCTTGCCCAGGGTAGCCATCATATAACCGCCGCCGATGGCTAGGAGCAGCACGATGGCCACGATACCGATCAGCACTCTCTTCAACACGGTTCCGCACCTCCGTCTGGTGTGCATCGCTGCGCCCTAGCGCAGGGCATCGGCCAATCTCTGCAGGTTGTCATCCATGATCCGGGTCTCGCTCTTGGTCACCTTCGCCACAGCCCGGACGATCATCTTCATCAAGAAGTTCAGCTTGCTGAAGTCAAACTCATATCCGAGGTGTTCGCGGACGGCCGCGTGCTGCCGTAGGCGAGCGTCAAAGGTGGTCGCCATCTGCTGCTCGACCTGGTCGATGTTAGCACAGCAGAGGAACAGGCCCAGCTTCTTACTGAGCAAGGTCTCGACGTGATCTTGACAAAACTTGGTTAGCTCCGGCTGGGTCTTGCCAGCGTAGATTGATCCGCCCAGGGCGATGCAGTCATAGTCGGCCGGGTTGACCGACTGATTGGTTGCTAGGTTCACCAGCGTGACATCCTGACCTAGCTTCTCCTGGAGTAGTCGCGCGCACCTCTCTGTAAACCCGTTCTTGGATGTGTAAGCTACCAATGTTTTCATTCGAGTTCTCCTCCCTTTGCTCTACCTCAGACTCATAGGCTTCCGAGTACTCTACCGTGCTAGCTACCCTCTCGGCCCACGCCGCCATGCCGCTCGACGTTGATCCGAGCTCCCTGCAAGGAGTCGGCGACAAAACCGATATACCGCTCGATCAGCCGCTCCATCTGATCGGGTGGGGTGCTCTCGATCATGGAGCGCACGATCAGACCGTAGACCGCGGCCCAGATGACCTGGGCGGTCAGCTCATACCATTCATCGTCCAAATGCGCCGCGCTGCCCACGATCTCGCGCAGCGTCTGGACCAACATGGCGATCGTCGGGCGCTGGCTGCTCGCTCCCTGGAAGAGGACAGAGGTCTGCGCCAACACGCCGGGAAGATCACTCAGCAGGAAGGAACGATACTCATCTGGGTTGGCCAACGCCATCTGGATATAGCCGCGGGCGAAACCTTTCAGGCGTTCCCGTGGGTCAGGGTGAAGTTGACGTTGCGTACTGAGCGTTGCGACGATCTTCTGATAGCCACTACCTAAGAGCAGATCAACGATCTCCTCCTTGTCGCGGAAGTAGCGGTAGATGGTCGCTGGCGAGTATTCGATCAGTTCTGCAATCTTCCTGATCGAGAGGTTATCGATCCCGTCTCGTGCGGCAACTTGATTGGCTGCCTCCAGGATCACTTCGCGCATTCGTTCGCGCTCGCGCTCCCTTCGTTCTTTGGATGTCATATGTTCTCCCATTTCTAAACGACGTTTATTTTGTGAACACTGTTCACTAACAGAATGCGCCCGCTCTCACTATCTGTCAACGAATGACGCGTGTCGGTTTTCGGCTGGAAGTTGTTGCTTCCTGAGAGTTCTTAGTTAAGTACATAGAAAAGGAAGCACGCGGCATGATGCGCGTGCTTCCCTGATGGATACGCCAAGGTCTATTGACCAGCTGCCTTGAGCGCGGCGGCTCTCTCGGTCTCCCACTTGGCAAACTCAGCCTTGAATTGCTCGGTGTTCATAGGCTTGTCGTCGACCTTTTGGTACTTGAACTTGTAGCTCGACAACCCGAACGAGGCGTACGGAACGGTAAATGGGTTAATCTTCGATGCCATCCAGCCACCGCCACCAATGCCGTAGGGGATGAGGAAGGCCTGGTCGATCATGAAGGCCTCGGCCTTGGCGAACAGCTCATAGCGTTTGGCAATATCCTTGACCTCAGCCTTAGCCTCAGCAATCATGTTCTCCCACTTGGTCTTGCCGTTGGCCTCGGTATAGCCTTGGGCGAGGTAAGGGCGATTGTACTTGGATGTGGTCTCAGGCATGAAGGGATCAGTGTAACTCTGGGGATCAGCATAGGTTGCTTCGGTGTTGCACTCCTGGAAGGCATAGTTGCCATTGCGGCGAGTGGCGTCGAGGAAACCGGTAGGCGGATAGCCGACGGGGATGATGTCGACGTAATCCTTGCCTAGCACACCCTCAAGCTGCTGCTCCACTACTTGAACACGGTTAACCCAGTCAGCACCGCCGGTGTTGTACGGCATCATGACTTTGATCGGGAAGGTTGCCTTGCCAGCGAGATCCTTCTTGGCGAGGTCGCGGAACGAGACGGCCTTGGCCTTGTCAAAGGAATCAGTATTGGCGAACTTGGCGAGGTCGCCGATCTGAGTATAGTCTTTGCCGCCGACGGCGACGAAGTTCTTGGGAGTGACAGTGTTGTTGAGGCGGCGGTCTGGATCATATGATTCGGCGGTCAGCATCGCTGCGCGACGGTCGAGAGCGTGGAAGATGGAGCGACGGAAGTTGACATTGTTGACAGCGATGGTCCAATTCTCCGGCTCATACTCCTTAGCAAACTTCGGCTCGAAGTTGAAGGCGTAGAAGTAGGTATAGAAACTGGTGGTGCCTGGACGAAGATTATCTTTCTTACCCGGTTCTTTCAGCCATTGCTCAGCGGTGGCGATGGGCACGCTGGAGACGCTGATATCACCGCGCAGGAAGAGCTCTGGTCCGAGGGTGGAAGCTTCCTTGTTATACTTGTAATAGAGGCGAGGGATATGCACGTTGCCTTTGTCCCAGTACTGCTCGTTCTTGACGAACTCGCGCTGTACCTGCGGCTCGTGGTTCTTTAGGATGTAGGCGCCGCAGTTGAGCATGGTCTTGTGGTCGACGCCAAACTTGTCGCCCACCTCGGCCAGAAACTTACCATTGGCCGGGAAGAACGAGGTATAGGTGACGACGGTGATGAAATAGGGGATTGGTTGGGGCAAGGTGTATTCAACCGTGTATTTGTCCTTGGCCTTGATACCGACCGTCGAGAAGTCGGTGGTCTTGCCATCGTAATAGTCCTTGGCGCCTTTGACATTGTTATAGAAAACGTTGGCCGTCTTGGAGGCGTTCTTCTTATCGAGGATGTACTTGGCGGCGTCAACGAAGTCCTGAGCAGTCACCTCGGCATACTCCTTGCCTTCCCAGGTCAACCACTTCACGCCCTCGCGCAGGGTAAAGGTCCAGACGGTCTTGTCATCATTGGCCTTCCATGACTTAGCCAGAGAGGGCTTGATGACACCATAGGGATCATACTCAACCAGACCATCGACGGTGTTCATGGCGACGGCCTGGTCTGAGCTGGAACTAGAAACCAGGTAGTTCATGGTGGTCAGTTCACCGGAGTAGACCGTAGAGTACTCGTTTTCTTTCTTGACCTGGGTCGGGGGCGTGGCGGTCTGCTGCGTGCCGCAAGCGGTGAGGCTAATGGACAGAACTAGGACCAGAAGAATGGCTAGACTTCTCCTCATCTCACAACCTCCTCGTCATTTTGCTGTCCGACCACTGAAGAGCGACCTCGTAGTCCGACTAGGTTGTATTTCTTTATATTTGCTACTATTCCTATGTATCGAATAAATTCTAGTCCGGTTAACCAGCTTTTCCTAGGGCAGAGAAGAGCTCACCCACTCTGATCAGAGTGGGTGAGCTCTTGCCTAAGGCAGACGGTAGCCGTAACGCTCCAATATCGATAAGGGCAGCTCCATCCGCGTGGTCATCAGTGGGTCGACGATCTGGCAGATCTTGAGTTCGCCAATCAGCGATAGGAGCATACCCGCCTCAAACTCATCTATCCCCAGCTCCTTGACAAGGAAACCATGCATGGCTTTGGTGGCAGAGATCGCGGCCTCGTCAAGGGTCTGCTCTGAGGCAATGGCCATGACCGTGTCACCGTCGACGACTAGCGGCAAAGGCAGCTCTCTGCCCTTGATCACCGCGACCTTCAGCGTCACTTCGCCCTCCATCTCTAAGGCGCAGATGACAATCTCGCCATCCCCCATCACGCCATGCAGATCACCGAGCGAAAGCAGCGCTCCTTCCACAAAGACGGGCAGATAGACGGTCGATCCCTTGACGATCCGCTTGCAGTCCATATTGCCGCCATGAAGGTGCGGGACGGTGGTCTTCATCTCTTCCACCGGAGCGGTCCCGATTACACCGATCATGGGATGCAGCGGGATGCTGATCTTGTCGTTGAACTGCGCCTGGTTGTCCTTGACGGGGATGATCTTGGTACGGATCGACTGAAAGACGTCGCCCAGCGCTCCATTTTTCGGGCGGACGCTCATCACGCCCTGATCGGCGACCTTGATGTCGAGGATATCCACCTTTAGGATATCGCCCGGCAGCGCCCGTTCGATATACAGCGGACCGGTGGCGGGGTTGTTGAACTCGCCACGAATATCACTGAAGATGACATCTTCGCTACGCAGTTGATTACCATAGCAGTCCATGGTCTGAAAGACCACCGTCTCCCCTGAAACCGCCCGCTCCACCGCAGGATGCTGGGCAGAGAGGGTGCAGGTGACATGGTCAGTCGAGATACGCTTCATGGGCTCGCCTCCTGTATTGTCTTGTTCTCGCTATCTTCGCCGTAGGTGTAGCAACCACCTCCAAACATGACACAAATTTAAGATTGCGGGCCATGCTCGTAAGGAAAACCGATGGATCCAATCCGTTGAACACGCTAAACTGGTCCCAAGATCACTGTTAGGGGGTTCTAGAGCCTATGAACTGGGTAAAAAAGATCGTCTGCATCGTCCTAGGTCTTACCGCCGCTCTTATCGCCATCGGGGCAGTCAGTGCCAAGCGAGCGCTCGTCGAACCGTGCACCAACGTCCGCCCTAGGGTGCCATCGCGGATGTCGCTGGCAAGACGATCCATAGCCATCGAGGAGTAAAAGATTGAGGATCGGGGTCTGACCCCGATCTTCAATCTTTTACGTGGCTAGAGCTTCTGGCAGCCGGGGCAGACGTAGATGCTGCCGCCCATATAGGCCTCTTTGCTGATGAACTCGCCACAGACCGGGCATGGCTTTTCCACCGTGTTCTTGCTCAGCCGCGTAGTATAACCGCCGGGCTGCCCAAAGAGGTCGGTCTCGGTATCGCGGCCGCCCTGATCGACCATCTGCCTCAGGGTAGTCTTGATGGCATGGAAGAGTGTGTCGATCTCGTCCGTGGTCAGGGTCACCATCTTGCGTTTGGGGTGAACCTTGGCGTTGTAAAGAATATCCTGCAGTACGCCATTGCCCAGCCCGGGGATGCGCTGTTCGGTGGCGAGGAAGGCCTTGGCGCTCAGCTTGGACAGCTGCACATCGCGAAGCAGCTGGGTAAAGTAGTTCAGATCAAACTCGTCCGTGAGGGGTGAGGGCTTCTGGCTGTGGACCACGATGTAGGGCTTGTCCATCGCCTGCTTGGGGCAGCAGAACAGACCGCCATACATCTGGATTGAGGCGCTCAGCGCACTGCCATCGCCCAGCTCGAGAAGCAGCTGATGCTTCTTGGGGCGCGGCTCACCGCTCTTGTGCAGGCGCAGCTTCGGTCCATCGTTGAACCACAGCGACAGATCGTCGCCCAGTTCGATCTCGACGATCCCGCCCCGTGCCTGGGCATCTGTGATCGCCCGTCCGTGCAAACGCTCAGCATAGGCTTCTGGCTCACCGGAATACCAAGCGAACTTGTGCGGCGAAGCCCCGGCCACTGCGGAACAGATCTCTTTCCCCACCACTGTCGCCCGCAGCTGGCGAGCCAGTGTCATCGCTTCAGGCAGTTCGATCAAAGCGCTTCACTCCTTACTCTTCCTCTTACTATTATCTACCATAGGATTAGTGGATTAATTTGTCAATGATTATCGTTTGGTTGAACAAGTAGGAAATGAGGCCTGCCCCCAGGTCTTAAGCAACGGCGCGTCGACATAGAAAGAAGAGTGACGGTCTTTGTACCTCGCCAATAGTGATGAGGAGGGATCTGACTTGGAGCAACTGGCTGTACTGTCGGGTAATCAAGCAGTGGCGCGAGGCTTCTGGGAGGCTGGGGGTGTGGTGGCGGCCAGTTACCCCGGCTCGCCGACGGTGGAGATCATGGAGAGCCTGATGGAATATCAGGGCATTCACAGTCAATGGGCCACCAATGAGAAGGTGGCGCTGGAGATCGCCATGGGCGGCAGCTTTGCCGGCGCACGATCGATGGTCTCGATGAAACACGTCGGGATCAACATTGCGTCTGACCCCTTCATGACCTTCACCCAGACCAGAACCAATGGCGGCTTCGTGTTGGTGGTCGGCGACGACCCCGGGCTGTCCAGTTCACAAAATGAGCAGGACAGCCGTTTCTATGCCAAGTTCGCCAATGCCGCTCTGCTCGAGCCAAGCACCGCCCAAGAGATCAAGGACTATATCGGTGAAGCGTTCCGTATTAGCGAGGAGTATGGCACCCCTGTGATCGTCAAGCTCACCACGACTCTCTGCCATGGTCGCGCTGTGGTCGCCTTGGGCGAACGGGTCGAGCCGACTGTTCCCGGGTTTGTCGAGGACCAGGCCCGCTACTGCATGCTCCCTCCCTACGCCCCTAAGCAACAGGCCTACATGCACGAGCGCGTGCAGAAGCTGCAACAACTGAGTGAGAACTCGCCACTCAATACCTACCTAGACAGCGGGCGCCGCGACACCCTGATCATCACCAGCGGTGTCTCTTACGAGTATCTCAAAGAGCTAGAGCTCGGTCTCTCCGTCATCAAGCTCGGACTGAGCTTCCCGATGCCGATCGAGAAGATCCGGCGGATCACGGCTGACTACAGCCAGGTCCTGGTGATTGAAGAGCTCATGCCCTGTATGGAAGAGATCCTTAGGACCAACGGGATCGCCGTCGAAGGCAAGCGCTATTTCTCCTTTACCGGCGAGCTGACCAGCGATCGGATCAAGGAAGGGCTCACAGCAGCCGGGGTGATCGCGCCAGCCCAACCCAGCACCACCGAACCTATGTCGATCCCCCCTCGCACCCCCATGCTCTGCGCTGGCTGCCCGCATCGGCCGATCTTCGATATCCTAAAGAAAGCCCGGGCCACGGTCGTCGGCGATATCGGCTGCTACTCGTTAGGCATCCTGGAGCCCTTTGAAGTGCTGAAGACCAACATCAGCATGGGAGCCTCGCTAGGGATCATCCAGGGGATGGCCATGGCTCAGCGCCGGGCGGGCAAGGTCAAACCGCTGGTCGCGACCATTGGTGACGGAACGTTCTTCCATTCCGGTCTCGCTGGCTTCGTCGATCTGGCCAAGACCAAGGAGAATATCACTGTCATCGTGCTCGATAATAGCACCACCGCCATGACCGGCGGCCAGGTGACCCCGACCACCGGCAACTACACTGGCAATAAGGAGCTGTATCACGCCAGCATCCCCGAGATCCTCAAGTCCTTTGGCATCGAGGACGTGACCGTGGTCGATCAATTTGCCTATGACCAGACACGGCAAGTCATCCTCGCGGCCATGAAACGCGACGGTCTCTCCGTGGTGGTAACCAGCCGCCCCTGCGCCCTGAACTTCAAGATCAAGGAGCCGCATCTCTACGTCGACCGCGAGATCTGCATCAGCTGCCGCACCTGCATCCGTCTCAACTGTCCACCCATCTCGATGAGAGTCTACCCGGGACAGACCGATAAGAACTCCTACATCAACCCTGATATGTGTGCGGGCTGCTCGATCTGCTCGCAGGTCTGCCCGGTCAAGGCCATCAAGAGATCGCAGGAGCTAGAATAAGGAGGTGGGGGCCATGACAACGACCAGTGTATTGATCGCCGGCGTGGGGGGACAGGGGCTCGTCCTGGCCACGAGAATCATCTCCCACGTGGCGTTTAAGATGGGCCTGAACGTCAAGACCAGCGATGTGATCGGTCTGTCGCAGCGCGGTGGGATGGTCTGGGGAAGTGTCCGCTTGGGCGCAGAGGTCGCAGCGCCCTTGATCCCGAAGGGTACGGGCGACTTCTTGGTCGCCATGGAAGAACTAGAGGCGCTGCGCTGGACCGAGCTAATGAAGCCGGGAGCGACCATCATCCTCAGTCGCGAGGTGGTCTTCCCTAACCGCGTGCTGATCGAGAAAGAGGACTACCCCGAGGATATCGACGGCAAGCTTCTGGCCCGGGGCTTTGGCGTCAAGACGGTTGACTCCCAGGCGATCGCCAAAGAGATCGGCAATATCAGGCTCGCCAATACGGTGCTGCTCGGCGTCTTATCCAGCTATCTCCCTTTTGCGGTGGATGCGTGGGTAGAGGTGATCAAGGAGAACGTCCCCCCCAAGACTATCGAGCAGAATCTGCAGGCCTTCCAAAGGGGCCGCGAGCTGGCTGAGACGAGTCCCTCGCCCCCCGCCCCTCGTCCCTCGTGAGTTCACGAAGGGAAAGACGTTCATCATCCGCTGTGGTACCGATAGGGCGGCATGGGAAACTGGGATGACAAAACGAGAGACAGACCGGGGCCACCGGTCTGTCTCTCTGCTCTTCCGGCATGGTAGGAAAGGATTTGGCCGCCGCTGCCGCGAATCAGAGACCCCAACACTAAGTCAGCAACCATGGTCGGTAGGCCATGGTCGGAAGGAGCCAGTCATGATCACCATTGCGATCTTAGCCGCCATGCGCTCCGAACTGGAGCCTTTTCTAGCCTTGGCAAAGGGTGGGGATATCTACGATGTCATAGTCGGTCGGCCGATCTATCTTCGCCAGGCCCGCTACGCAAACGCAGATCAACACCCGATCGAGGTCCGGTATGTGCTGATGGTATGCGGAGTAGGAAAGGTGCGCGCCGCATCTGCCACGCAAGCGCTGATCGACCGCTTCCCACCGGACCTGGTGCTAAACGTCGGCACCGCCGGCGCGCTGCGCCCTGACATCGCCATCGGCGATATCGTCGTCACATTGGCCCAGCACCAGCACGATTCACAGCTCTGGGAGCGCTTTGTCGCCCACCCTCAGGCGGAGTTCTCCCACTTCATCTATGACGAGCTGAAGCAGCACGAAGGTCCCTATCGTGTCCATATGGGCAATGGCTGTGCCGGCGACATCTTTCAAGACAAACTGGACGCTAAGCAGCGACTGGCCGAGCAGTACGAAGCCTATTGTGTGGATATGGAGTCAGCCGCGATCGCCGATGTCTGTGCGGTCAATCAAATCCCCTTCTGCGTGATCCGATCGATCTCGGACAGCTTAGAAGGAACCATGGGTGAGTTTGATATGAACTATGAGCGCGTTTCACGCCAAGTAGCCGAGGCGCTCTGGCCGATCATGGACAAGCTAGCGGTCAAGGTGTCGGCACAGGTCGGTAGACCAGCCGCAGCTGGTAGCTGCGGCGCTGCCTACCGCTTTACGGGCCTTGAGACCCCACGCCTGAGACTGCGCCGTTTCTCCACCCGAGACGCTGAACCCCTACAGCGCTATCGTGCTGATCCCGAAGTGGCGCGCTATCAGGGCTGGGAGGAGGGCTACAGCCTAACCAAGGCGCAGTCGCTTGTCCAGGAGATGGCGGGTTTCGATCCCGGCTACCTGGGCACCTGGTTTCAGATGGCGATCGAACTGAAAGAGACGGGCACTGCGATCGGCGATATCGGGGTGCATACTCTCGCCGAAGACCCCAAGCAGGTCAAGATCGGCTATACTCTCGCTCGCGAGCATCAGGGCAAGGGTATTGCCACAGAGGCGCTGACCGCCATGCTGGACTACCTATTTGCGGAGATGAAAAGGCACCGTGTGCTGGCGTATGTCGATATCGAGAACCAGCGCTCGATCCGGCTCCTTGAGCGGCTAGGCTTCCGTCGCGAGGGGCACCTACGCGCGAGCAGTTGGTCCAAGGGCGAGTGGCGAGATGACTATCTCTATGCCATTCTGGCCGATGAATGGCTAGACCGGGCGGCTAAATGAAGAGAAAATGAACACCGGGGCCAGGCCTCGGTGTTCATTTTCTCTACCGTGATCGTTGTTTCTGTCCCCCTCTGCCTCCACTCCTGCGGAAGTAGCCGACCGCTCCGGTCTTGATGACGGGGTTCTGGGGCTTACCGTCACGTTTGGGCTGCCTGGTGGTAGGTTCGGTCCCCTCGTCCTCCCCACTAGCGTCAAGCGGGTAGGGATGATCCTCGATCACTGGGATCGTCCTGCCGATCAGCTTCTGAATGTCTTTGAGGTAGGCCTTCTCTTCCTCATCGCAGAGGGATAGGGCCACTCCCCCTAGGCCTGCGCGTCCAGTGCGGCCGATTCGATGCACATAGGTCTCGGGAACGTTGGGCAACTCGAAGTTGATCACATGGGAGAGTTCCTGCACGTCAATCCCACGGGCGGCGATATCGGTGGCGACCAAGACCCTCGTCTTCCTCTCCTTGAAGTTGCTAAGCGCAAGCTGTCGAGCGGTTTGTGACTTATTGCCGTGGATCGCCTGGGCTTGGATCCCTGCCTTGACTAGCTCCTTTGCGACCTTGTCCGCCCCATACTTGGTGCGGGTGAAGACCAGAGCTGAGATGATCGATCGGTTCCTCAGCAGGTGAATAAGTAGATGCTTCTTATCTTTCTTACCAACGAAGTAGACCGCCTGCTCGATGGTATCCACCGTCGACGAGACAGGCGTGACCTCGACTTGGACCGGGTTGGTAAGAAGTGAGTTGGCCAGCGCCGCGATCTCGGGGGGCATGGTCGCTGAGAAGAGCAGGGTTTGCCGCTTCGCGGGCAGCTGAGCAATCACGCGGCGCACATCGGGTAGAAAACCCATATCGAGCATGCGGTCAGCCTCGTCGAGCACGAAGAAGCGGACATGCTGCAACTTAACGTACTTCTGCTGGATGAGGTCCAGCAGTCGACCAGGCGTGGCGACGAGGATGTCAACGCCCCTCGCCAGAGCGTGCATCTGGGGTTGCTGCGAGACCCCGCCGAAGATGACGGTATTGGTTAGGTTTAGGTTCCGCCCATAGGCATCAAGACTCTCGGCGATCTGGATGGCCAGTTCGCGGGTGGGAGTCAGGATCAGCGCGCGGATCGGGCGCCCCCGCCCGCCTGTACGTTGCTCACCGGCTAGCCCTTGCAGGATGGGCAGAGCGAAGGCGGCTGTCTTGCCGGTACCGGTCTGAGCGCAACCCAGTAGGTCCCTCCCAGCTAATAGCGGTGGGATGGCCTGCTCTTGAATAGGGGTGGGCTCTGTATACCCTTCCGTCTCCAGCGCCTTAAGGATCGGTGCGATGAGATTGAGGTTCGAAAATGACATGTTGTCTCCTTCTATCGTGGCTAGTATGAAGTTTAGTTGCCCGCCAATCTATCAGAACGGATCTGTGATTATCCAGCACCTAAGAAGCCACTGTGTTCATATGAGTAATTCTATAACCAATGGAACATTAGGACAGATCTCATGGTCTCGTCGTGACCGACGAACTAAAGCCATACTCCGCGAAGGACCGTGCCATCTCGCCCAACACTTGCTGAGCCCGGTCATGGTCGTAGGCAAAGAGGAAGACCACCAGCAGCATCTCGGTGGTGCCGCAGGCCACTTGCGTGCGCACAGAATCGACGATCGGACTGCCGAAAGGACCGATCTCATCAACCAAGACGGGCTTGTCCACCATATGCATCAGGCGACCATTGAGCCCTTCATAGCTCTCCCCTTCGCGACCAAGGCGACAGACCACATCGCCGGAGATGGCAGAGCTGTTGAGTAGGCCCAAAGGACTGGCGCAGCGGACAGACCAGTAGTTGCCGAGGTCGACGGCGGCATTCACCGCCGGCAGTGGATCGCCGATCAAGATACGCTTGATCAGAGCTTCAGACGACGGGCGATAGCGCGTGGGGTCGATATGTAGGGCGCGAAAGGCATCGCGGCACTCCCTGACCCCTGGGATCGTCAGCATGGTGCTGCGATCATAGCGGGATCGCAGCTCCTCGGCGAGATCGGCCATCTCCCTGGTTAACCGCTCTGGAGTTTGGCCGACCACCCCGCCGGTTAACGAGATGACCCCTAGGGTCAGTTGCGGCAGTGTCTCTGCCAGTTCTTGTGCTAAGATGACTTGTCTGGTCATGTCATTGTCTCCTAATGCAATATGGCCTTACCTGCATTATATCCCAATCAGGTGGCGATGTCGCTCGGCCAAACGGTTTGTGCAGCATCGCTATCAAAAAAGGCGCCAACGGAGGTCGGCGCCTGGAGTTTTATGTCAAGGATCTCAATTAAGCACTGCGGCAACGGCAGTCGATCAGTTCGATCTCCACACAGCAGTCCCAGGGGGTAGGTAGCGTGAGATTGTTCTACAGGGATGCACAGAGGGTCAGAATCAGCGCTCTGCGGATCTGACTAGGTCTCATTGGATGGAGTCTGCGGGCAGCTGCCAGCGCTGGCGAGGATGACATCGTCGATAAACTCGTTATTGCCACCTGAGAGGAAACGGATCGTTGCAGTTGTCACTCCTGACGGAACACATGATGTGAAGCCACGATAAGATGTCCAGCTGTTTGGATCCATCGTCCCACCAGTAATGCTAATCGTTAGGTCAGGTCCAGTCGCCCCTGCAAAGGTCACAGTAGCGGTCAACGTGTTGGGCGTTCCACTGGGCCCTTTCGCCCAGAACATGAGCTCATAGCAGCAGCCGGCTGTGACTGGAACATTGCTCTGAGTGATGGCCTCATTCGCGTCAAGCTGTACACCCTGTACCCCGGTGTGAGCACCCTGACCGGTAGCGAGAGTTACAGTTCCAGTGGCAACCCAGGGAGCTAATGTCGCGTTCTCAAAGCTCGAATTGGCGACCTGGTTGCCGCACGGGCAAAGCCCGCCTTCACGGATGATGATCTCCCGCTCGATCACCTTGGTGATCCTGATCACTTTCACCGGCTTGACAACCTTGAACCTCTTCGTTACCTTGACGATCTTCTTGTGGATAACGATGCATCGCTTATGGCACTTCCGCCTAGCACAACACTTTTTCATGGTGTATCACCCCCTCACTACAGCGTATGGGCTCGAGGATGAACTAGTTATGGGTCTCTTGCCATGGTAGCATCCCGACGGACCGGAGATGAACCAATTGACAAGCGCCCCTGTCATTCATGGTACAATCAAAAGGAGCCTAGCGGCTCCTTTCTCCATCTGAGGACGCTGATGATTGCGCCTCCTGCTTCTCTAGGAACTCCAAGGCGGCTTGCATGGCTACGCGAGCAGAAGGACGGCGATGGTAGTTCAAGAAGCCGTGCCAAGCGTCAGGGTATTGGTCGCGTGGGAGCAGCAGGGCTTGATGCGTAACATCCTTCCTGCGTAAGTACTCGACCAGTGCGGTCGATTGGGCGTAGAGAGCATCCAGTTCTCCGCAGCAGATAAAGCAGGGTGGCATGGAAGCAGTGATATGGCCAAGCGGCGAGATTAGCTCCATTAGGTTGTCACGGTCAGCACGCTCAGGTGCCAAGAAGCTACGAACCACCGGTCTACCCAAACCGTTGAACTCTCCTTGCAGTTGGCGCAGACTGTAGATCCCGTAGAAGAGCAAAAGCGCCCGCAGTGAGGTGTCTGGCACCAACTCAAGCCCAGACAGCTCGTTGGCCAGTCCCCCGACGTGCGGCGCCAATGCGTAACAGGCTACCAGATGGGCACCAGCTGAGTCGCCCATCAGGTAGATCCGTGCGGGGTCGCCCCCATACTCCGGCGCATGCTCGTAGACCCATCGGACCGCCGCGGCAATATCCTGCAGTTGGGCGGGGTGCCGGTGGCGGGGGGTTAGGCGGTAGTTGCAGTTCGCCGTGAGGTAACCCTTGGCAGCGAAGCAGTGGCAGATCCGGCTGTAGCTGGCTTTGTTGCCCATCAGCCAGCCGCCGCCATGGACATTAATCACGATCGGGTAAGGAGGCCGACCGGGCGGCACCAAGATATCCAGGCGTTGGGCGGGATCGCTGCCATAGGAGAGATCTGTAACCATTCGGCCAATTTCGGGCATCTCGGTGTTGTACTCCCGATTGCGGTAGTACAGGTCAAGCGCCGTCAGCCAAGCTTTGATCAGACAAGCCATCATGATAGGGTCCTCCCCTCCCCGTTAGCAGAGATCCGTCATATGTCTATGGTAAACCAGCCAGGGCCGAATGCAAGCATCAGCCTGAAATTCCGCTGGCTGCCCGGTTCCTTGAAGGTGGGATGGGCGCATGAGGCGAAGCTATGACATGCACAGAGGCTGACCAACTAATCCAGGTGGACGGAGGTAACGAGATGAGAATTGCCCTGCTTGCGGATATCCATGGCAATATGGCGGCGCTTAACGCAGTCTTGGCGGACATAGGGAAAGAGCCAATCGACCGGTTTATCTGTCTAGGTGATGTGGCGTCAGGAGGCCCTCAACCGGCACCGGTCCTCGCTAAGCTGAGCGAGTTGGGAGCAGGGATCGTCATGGGCAACACCGAGCATCGGCTGACGAACCCGATCAACCCCGATGGTCTCGACGACCATGTGCGCAAGTTGGTCGAGATCGAGGTCTGGATTCGGGCGACAGTCCCAGCCTCAATCCTCGCACCTCTAGCTGCTGCCCCCATGACGCTGACGGTAGACCTCGATAACGGGCAGCGCCTACTCTGCTGCCATGGCTCGCCGCGTTCGCTCAGCGAGCGATTACTAGCTGGAACGCCCGATGGTGAGCTTGAACCGGCACTGGCAGGCCAGACCTTCGACGTGCTCGCATCCGGGCATACCCACCTCAGCATGCTACGCCACCATGGCCGAGCCTTGTTGGTGAATCCAGGCACCGTTGGCTTTCCAGTCGGTCTTGGTCCTGTCGCATCGTACGCCATACTCAGCACCGATGTCGGTCGTGTGAGCATCGACTTCCGCAGGGTTCAATACGACATCGCCCCTGCCGTTGAGGCTGCCCTGAGAAGCGATATGCCTCACGGCGCGTGGTGGGTGGCCAATTGGCAACAGGTAAAATCCTAATCCCATCAGAGAAAGGTGATCCAGGTGACGAAGAAAAGCTGGCAAGAGAAGCTTCATGTCACTAACGGCCTGCCCAAGGTCGAGACCACTCCAAAGGGTGGAACCATGGTGATCCCAGCACCGCGAGAGGTCTATGAGATCATGGCCGCAGTGGAGGAGGGAGACCTGATCACGACGGAGATGATCCGCACCAAACTAGCGGACAAGCATGGCACCATGACGGCTTGCCCCTTGGTTACGGGCATCTCAGTGAAGATCGCTGCCTTTGCCTCAGAGGATGCCCAACAGAGCGGGACCGGGCCGCTGATCCCCTACTGGCGGACGCTCAAGTCTGGCTGGGAACTCAATGAAAAACTCCCCCGCGGTATAGAACACCAGCGAGCGATGCTCGAGCAGGAAGGGCACACCATCATCCACAAGGGCAAGCGGCTGGTCGTTGATCGATCTGCTGGCGTTCAACGATGAACTGCCTCACCTTGCCCAATTGGCACAGCCCCATCAATTTCGAGGAGGATTCACATGCGATTTGCCATCTATCTGAAGTTTCACGGCAACTGCGAGAAGGCACTAACTACCTATAAGGAACTGTTTTCTGGTGACGCCATCTGCATGCACCGCTTCAACCAACACATGACAAAAGATGACACCCTATTGGGCAAGATCTTTCACGCCGAGCTGAAGATCAACCAGTTCTACCTCTACATGTGCGACACCGTAGAAGAGCTGGATTACCACAACACGGCCTACAAGATCACCGTAGAGTGCGATACGCTTGCCGATCTTCAACGGTATTTCGATACACTCAAGTCCGGCGGGGAGATCCTGGGACCCGTCACGCAGATGCCGTGGGGCGACTACATGGGACATCTGAGAGATGCCTATGGCATCACCTGGGACTTCGTCTGCAGCACGGGCAGGTAGCTCATCGCCAAGGCACCGATATCGAAGAGAGTCAGGCAAGCCCCCGCGAAAGCGTCTTCGCCGGGGGCTTTGCTGTCTCTGAGGCTGGCGTAGTCGTGATTCGGAAGCTACTACTCCTATAACAGTGGTTTCGTTACGCCAGGCATTCCCGCCAGCGCTAACAGTATGAGCAGCGACTTCTGCGGACAGCGGTGTGCCTCATCGGGGTCAAACCACTCCTCGAGGGTATGCACGCCTCCTTCTTTGCCACCGCGACCTAGGTTTACCGCGGGTATGCCCATCATAATGGGCATACTGGCGTTGGTGTTTCCGCCTGGAACTAGCCGTGGCTGAACGCCAACACACTCAGTCGCCAGCCATGCCACCTGGACGATGGCGGCATCATCGGGCTGAACCACAGCCGGATCATTGAGCACGATCTCGTAGCTCATGCTGATGGCGTCCCTGCCCCAGCGCTCGTTCTCCTCACGGGCGCCCGCCTCCAAGGCTGCGACCACCTGCTGATAGAGTTCATCAAGTGCCACCGGATCATCAGAACGCAGGTTGATGCTGAACGTCGCCTTCTGCGCAATAGCATGGATCTGATGACCCCCTTCGATCAGGCTGACGGTGAAGGTGGTCTTGGGCACCTTGGGAGGACGGATA
>CAZINL010000038.1:3277-21912 GCA_964540595.1 uncultured Clostridia bacterium | reverse complement strand
CATAACCACCGTGATGATCCCGTCGGAGCTGTTAGGATCGGTAACACCTTGACGGCAGAGGATGCTGTCACAGTGTTGTGAAAGCCGCTCTTGGACATGTAGGCCATTCTTGCAGCGACGGTTTACTTTGATCCCCACGATCGATACCTGACTAGACATCAAATACCCCCTTAGTTTGGCATCTTGCACAACTCATTCTCTTGGGACTTGCATGATGTAGAATCGATCATTTGGGGCTGCGTAAGTTTAACATAACGAGATCATGCAAGTTCCGTAGTTGTCCTACCTGCTATTATCCAGCAGGTGTCGAGTAGCTATGCAGCAAGGTGGGTAATTCCGACTCTGTCAAGGTGGCATCCGCCAACGAAAGGAAGGACAAAATGCGCAACAGTGCCACTCCAGTGTGCAGGGACAAGCTGTACGACGCTCGCTTTTCTGGCCTCGGGCACGCTGGTGAGGGGGTAGGGCGGGTGGAAGGCTTCACCGTGTTTGTCCCTTATGTGCTGCCTGAAGAAGAGGCTAGGATAAGGATCACCGAGGTGAAGAAGAACTTCGCCCGCGGTCGTCTTGAGGAGATCATTGAGCAATCTCCCCATCGCGCGACCCCGCGATGCCCGATCTTCTACCACTGCGGTGGTTGCCAATTGCAGCACATGGACTATCAGCAGCAGCTCACCGTGAAGCGTCAGACGGTCGCGGATAACCTCACGCGCATCGGACACCTTGAGGGCGTCGTGGTTCATCCCACTTTGGGTATGGAAGAACCCTGGTATTATCGCAACAAGGCACAGATCCCCTTTGGCGTGCAGAACGGCGTGGTAGTGGCGGGCTTCTATGCTCAGGGAAGTCATGAGATCATCAACCTCGATGAATGCTATATCCAACACCCCATCAGCGACCGGATCCTTAGGTCTCTACGTGACGTGGTACGGCGCTGGGGTATCCCAGTCTACGATGAGAGGACCGGGAAGGGTCTGCTCCGTCACGCTCTAATCAAGATCGGGCAAGACGGTGCAGAGGCAATGTGTGTCCTGATCACCAATGGCGAGACGCTGCCACACGCCAACGAGCTGGTTGCCGCGCTACGCGACGCGGTTCCCCAGCTCACCAGCATCGTGCAAAATGTCAACACGAAGCCTGGCAATGTGGTTCTCGGTAGCCGGTCCATCACTCTCTGGGGGAAGGACACGGTCGAAGACATTCTTGGTGGGCTGCGCTTTAGTATCTCTCCCGAGTCCTTCTATCAGGTCAACATCCGTCAGACTGAGGTACTCTATAACCAGGCGCTCAAGTATGCTAGGCTGACCGGCAGCGAGACAGTCATCGACGCCTACTGCGGGATCGGGACTATTTCGTTATTCTTGGCCAGGGTCGCAGGCCGAGTGATCGGCGTTGAGGTAGTACCAGAGGCCATCGAGGACGCCAGAAGAAACGCCGCCGTCAATGGTATCACCAATGCTGAGTTTCTCGTCGGCGAGAGCGAGCAGATCATACCTGAGCTCTATTCCCAAGGCGTAAGAGCCGAAGTGGTCGTGGTCGATCCACCACGGCAGGGATGCGATAGTCGCCTGCTCGATGCCATCGCCGCCATGCGGCCTGAACGGGTGGTCTACGTCAGCTGCAACCCCGCCAGCCTGGCACGTGATCTGGCCATCTTGGCGGAACGAGGCTACGTCACGCGTGAGGTGCAGCCGGTGGACATGTTTCCCCAGACGGCGCATGTGGAGTGCGTGGTATTGATAACAAGGGCTGAAATGTAAGTGTGGACAAAGGCCCGCAAATAAGGGGTTTTGGAGATTTACCTGCTAAGATCTGCTGTGTGAAAATCGGGGAAATATCGCTCTGTGGAATATTACACAAGGGAGCGGATTCCTGCGTTTATTGCCATGATCTGCTAATGCAAGAACTAAGGGGTGCTCTATTATGAACAAAGTGACCATTGAGTTTTTCCATGACGTAATATGCAGCTTTTGCTTCCCAATGTCATATAGGATGCGTCAGCTCCAAAAATTGATGCCAGAAGCTCAAATCGTGCATCGATCTTATGCGCTGGTCAAATCGGAACGCGATTTTGACGAGATGTTTGGTTCAAGAGCAGCGGCCAAGGCCGAAATTGTGAGTCATTGGGAGCAGGCAAACCAAAACGATGACCTGCACCGATTTAACATCTCCGGAATGCATGAGGCAGACTTTCCGTTCCCGACTTCCATGAAGGCGCTTACTGCATGTAAAGCGGCATACTTCACTGCAGGCGACGCCGGATATTGGGATGTTTTTGACGCTCTGCAGAATGCCTTGTTCGTGCAAAACCGCAACATTGAAGACCCGGATATCATCAGCTACTGCATCAGGCAAAGTGGTATAGACTTTGCGAAGTGGGAGCAACATTACCACAGTGGTGACACAAAGGAAGCGGTGGAGAAGGACTTACTTCTTGCAGAACAGTATGGCGTTAAAGGCATTCCATGCCTCATCATAGATGGTAAATATCGAATCAGCGGTGCACAGCCCCTGACGCAAGTTATACAGGCCATCCGCAACGCTGTGTCAACACAAGAGCAAACCCCTCCTGTCGGTGCATCCTGCCGATTGGATGACGGTAAAATGAAATGCGAGTCATGATCTGCCTGTGAGTTAAGGATAGGAATGAAGCAAGGCATCTTACGTTTAATCTTGTAAGGTGCCTTGCCTGTTTTTATCATGCTTCCATATCCACTGTTACGCCGGACTTGAGTTTCACGGTAGCGGGAGGTTCGATCTGGCCGAGTTGGCTGATACATGGTCTCTCAAGCATATCTATCGCCATGGTCTCCATATTTGGAGTAATGTAGAAGTCAGGCAAGAACCCTGCCAGTCTGGGCAGGGTTCTTGCCTGATTGATAGCAACGCAGTCCGCAGCAGCTGAAGAGGAATATTGATATTATCGGCGAATAAGGCATTTCATACCAAGCGATCTGGTCTGGTGCTGGACCAAATGTGGAGTGATGAGGTTGCCAACTGTCGAGCTTACTACGATGTGCATGATCCTGGATCGAGCCAACCATCGTGTCCTAGTCCAGCAACGAGCGAAGAGTTGGAAAGGGATTAGCTTTCCAGGGGGACATGTGGAAGATGGCGAGAGCATCGTTGGTGCGACGGTCCGTGAGATCAGAGAGGAGACCGGACTTGAGGTTGCCAATCTCGAGTTCTGTGGTCTGGTAGATTGGTACAATGAGCAAACTAAGGAACGGTATTTCGTCTTCAACTACAGAACGGAGCAATGGTCTGGAGAACTGCTCTCCGAAACCGACGAAGGTCGGGTATTCTGGGTCGATGTCGACACCTTGTCCAGCTTGCCTCTGGCCAGTGGGTTTGCGGAGCGTTTGCCTATGTTTCTTGAGGGCAGGTGCCTTGAGGCTTTCGCGGTATGGAGTGAGGCCAAGCGGAATAGTCCGCTGACGTTTCTATGACGGACACCAGTTGCCCGTGCAGATCATCCCAGAAGCTACACACCCTGTCTGAGAGGTGATGACCGTGCGAAACTATGAATTTGATGCCGAGATCAAACAGCCGGACGTTGGCGACGGCGGGGCATATGTCCTCTTTCCTTACGACCTCATGGAGTGCTTCGGTAAGAAGAACCTGGTGAAGATCGAGTGTACCTTTGACGGGATTGCCTATCGGGGCTCCATCGCCAACATGGGGGCGGGCCCATGTATTGGCATACTGAAGTCCATCCGCCAACAGCTAAGGAAGGGACCTGGCGACATGGTCCATGTGGTGGTCTGGAAGGACGACGCTGAGCGACGTGTGGAGGTGCCGGCAGAACTGGCAGCAGCACTTGATCGATTTGAGGCGGCGAAGGCTTTCTTCACCTCACTCTCCTACTCGCAGCAGAAGCATTATGCCGACTGGATTGCCGGGGCTAAGAAGGCAGAGACCAAGGCTGAGCGTGTCGAGAAAACTGTGGCGATGCTCACAGAAGGGAAGAAGCTGAAGTAATCGCCTATGACTCTTCGTCGGGATCTTCTTCTCTCTTGCCCCAGAGTCTGTCGTAGATCCCTCTAGCCGAGAAGAGCGCTCCTCTGATCTCGTCGGCCAGCTCCAGACCGTGGTCACTCACCTTGGCATTGAACGTGGACACGATCCGATCATTGATCCGCTCAACCATATGAGGAAATTCGTCGCTGGCGGTGCGGTGGAACTCGTCCAATGGGTTCTGCCGACCGACGATCACGAGGTGGATCCCCTCACTGATATAGACCATGCTGAAAGGCGGGAAACTAACAGATTACACTCTAAGCATCAAGGTGAGCCGATCGTGCCATGTGGGGTGCGCAGCATTGATAACAAGAGCATAGAGTTAGAAAGCCCAAAATAGACTGAAGGTAAAGGGCTTTCGGATGTTACGTACTTTTGTCTCGACTGTTATACTATAGTTGATAACCGCGGATGCCATCACGCTGTCCCAGGAGCGGCGTTGACCCAGCAGACATACCCCTATCGTCTTACCTCAAGGGATACTGAAAGCAGACCTCGTGATCCTTAACGAACTTGGTTGCTAGGCCTAGTCCCGTAGGGTAGATCAGGAAGGGGGATGAATGTGGAAGCAAAGCGGCTCTATTATATCGATAGACTGCGCGTGTGGACCGTACTGTCAGTTGTTCCTTTTCATGCCGCTCTGACCTACTTGAGATTTGGCAGCGCTTATATCAAGGCACCTGTATCTGGTCTTTCAGCTTTGCCTTTTCTCCTCTTCACGGTACCCTTAGGGGATTTCTTTATGACCCTTCTGTTTTTTGTCTCTGGAGTCGCGTCTTTTTACTCCTTCAAGAACAGGGGTAGCGGGCGGTATATCAAGGAGCGTCTAGAAAAGCTACTGCGGCCTCTATTACTAGGGTTACTATCAATCTGCCCAGCGACGGCTTATCTACAGGCGCTGTATGAGGGGTTTGATGGTGGCTTACTTAGCTTCATCCCGCAGTTCTGGCGTAACATCGTCCATTATCTTGGTTATGGGCATCTTTGGTTTCTTTCGTATCTATTTGTCTTCTCTATGATCTGTGTACCGCTTTTCAAATGGTGGAAAAAAGATGAAAGTCGCATTAGGCGCATCAGTGACTTCATATCGAAAGGGCACTACCTATTGCTAGTATTCGGAGCGATCATCTTGCTCGAATTAAGTTTGCGCCCTTTCTTCCCCGGATACCAGACATTGATCCTCGACTGGGCGAACGATGCGGTCTATCTATGCGTGTTCATTTTCGGTTACCTGTTTGCGGCTGATGGGCGTATCCAGGAGAAAATACGAGGATACCTCAAACTCTCGATGGTGTGTGGTGCTTTGTCGCTTGCAGCATTGTTCTACGTGCACATCATGTCTCAGGCACAATTCGCCAATGACATTTATCTTCTGGGCATATGGGCGCTCGCCAAAGGGATCTACGAGTGCTCTGCTATTGTATTCCTGCTCAATGTCGGCTGGACCTATTTCAACAAGGAGAGCAAGGTCTATAAGTATTTGAGCGGAGCTTCGTTCACAATCTATATCGTCCACTTTTTCCCCGTCACACTTTTTACGTGGCTGTTCATGGAGCTCAATTTGAGCATATACGTGAAGTTCCTGCTGGTGGTTGTCCTATCCTTCATAGCAGTGTTCTCATTCTATGAGCTTTGGCGAAGAGTGTCTTCACTAAGAAAACGAGCAGCACTTATGTCGGTGGATAGATCGCTCGTATGAATTCCGCTCAGTCTATGAGTGCCATGTAGAGTACGTTGTTCACTATTGAGTTTGAGGCCATGATAGACAAAACCTGCCAGAGGGGCAGGTTTTGTCTTGTCTGAAGAAGGACGGTCCGTAAACAAGTCAAAGAGGGATATGAGTTCGGACGGAAAGAAGCTGAAGTAATCGCCTATGCCTCTTCGTCGGGATTTTCTTTGCTCTTCTTGCCCCAGAGCCTCTCATACATCCCTTTGGCCGAGATGAGCACTCCTTGGGCGCGCGTAGACATCGCCTTGAGCAGATAGGGCAGACTGCTAAACTGATCGGGCTTCTCATTCACCAGGTAGGTCCAGGTGGATGAGGGGCCCTTGATCATCTCTTGGTCGAGTTCAAGACCGTCGGCGCTGACCTTGGCGCCATTGAAGATAGCGACGATCCGATCGTTGATCTCGTCGACCATCTTAGCGAACTCTTCGATGGCGGCCCGGTGGAATTCATCGATCGGGTTCTGGCGACCGACGATGACGAGGTGGATCCCTTCGCGTATGTAGGCCATCCGGTCAAGGTAATCGGCCCAGCAGTTGGTGATTGCCGAGAGCGTAATCTGTCGTTCGACTCGTTGGAGTTCATCTTCACCAAAACGCTCTATCAATAGCTGGTACCGTTCTGGTGACCGCTCTGCGAGCAGATGAGGGACCAGCTCACCCATAAGGATCTCCTGGCGACGGCGATGGACGATCCGGCGCTGTTGTTCGATGATGAATGAGTACTTCAGCATTTGCCTACGGATGTCTGAGGTGTAGCCTTCGATGATCCGTTGGCCGCGTGCTATCTCACGGGCGATCACGGGAGCGCTGAGGATGCTGTCCTGTGGCTTTGGCTGGTGCTGGTCGGGGATCAGCTTGGTCATCTCATACTCACGGATCAGGTCGTCTTCTAGACTGATGAAGAACCTAGTCTCGCCAGGATCGCCCTGCCTTCCCGCCCTGCCACGCAGTTGATCATCGATCCGGCGGCTCTCATGCAGATTGGTGCCGATCACATAGAGGCCACCTGCAGCGATGACTTGCTCGCGATGAGCCTCATCCGCTCCGCCTAGTTTGATATCCACCCCTCTGCCTGCCATGTTGGTGGAGATGGTGATCGCTCCGGGTTCTCCCGCCCGTGCGATCAGCTCCGCCTCCATCTGATCGTTCTTGGCGTTCAATATGTGGCAGTTTAGCCCGGATTGCATCAGATCTGCCGCCAGCTGTTCAGACTCAGCCACACTGCTGGTTCCCACCAGCACAGGTTGCCCAGCCGCGTGCGCTCGCTTGATCTCGGCGCTGACCGCCGCCCACTTGGCGTCGCGGTGAGCGTAGATCAAGTTCGGGTGGTCGGCCCGAATACCGGGGCGGTGCGACGGGATGTTCACGACCTGCAGGCCGTAGAACTCTTTAAACTCAGAGGTAGCGGTGCGGGCTGTCCCAGTCATCCCCGACAGGCGAGGGTAAAGGCCGAGAAAGTGCTGCATCGCGATGGAGCCCATGACCATGCCCTTGGATCCTGGGACTAGGCCCTCTTTGGCTTCCACCGCTTCCTGGATGCCATCCGGCCAGTGGCGCTTATCCGCGACCCGGCCAGTAAACTCATCCACCAGTTCGACCTTGCCGTTACGGACGATATAGTCCTTATCTCTGCTTAGCAGCACCTGAGCATACAGGGCGCAGTTGAGCTTCGTCAACAGCTCGAGGTTCTCCGCGGCATACAGGTTTCCACGCCCCAGTAATCTTTCCGCTCTCTGCAGACCTGAGTCAGTCAAGAAGAGATTGTGCCCGTACTGCTCGAGCTCGAAGTCGCGCCCTGGCTTAAGCTGCTTGACGACGTGGGCGAGATAGGTGGGGTCAGATCCTGCTCCCCGGAGTTCGCCGGCGATAACCAGCGGGATGCGAGCCTCGTCGATCAGGATCGAGTCGGCTTCATCGACTAGCGCATAGTGGAAGGGGCGATGCACCAGTTCTGCGGGTTCCATACAGAGCGAATCGCGCAGATAATCAAAGCCTGCTTCTTTGGCGGTCAAGTAGGTGATGTCTGCACGGTAGGCTTGTTGCCTCTCAGTCCGGGTCATGCCATCGCTGACATGGGCTACCGTGAGTCCTAGAGACCGATAGATCGGAGCCATCCAATGGGCATCGCGCTGCGCCAGATAATCATTGAAGGTGAGGACATGGACGCCACGCCCCGAGAGGGCGTTGAGGTAGACAGGCATGACGGCCGTCAGGGTCTTGCCTTCGCCGGTCTGCATCTCTACTATACTGCGCTCGTAGAGTGCGATGGCGGCCAGCAGCTGGACATCAAACGGCCGCATCCCGGTGGTGCGTGACGCGGTCTCGCGGACCAGGGCATACGCCTCCACTAGCAGAGTCTCAGGACTGACGCCTGAGCGTATCTGCTGTTTGAGTTGCTCGGAGCAACGGCGCAGATCTTGGTCTGTATGTGCGGAAAGGTCTAGCGCGTTGATGCGTTGCAGCAGATCGGCGTGGGGTGTGAGATCGGCTGATCCCAGTTGTTCAGCGCCGCGGCGCCAGAGACGGCTCAGGAGACCATCGTTCATAAGCAATCACTCACTCTTTCTAGGGGGTATGTGGGGTCCAGGAAGTCTTGAGACGATATCCCCAGAACAATTCCATGTCGGCAGCGATTACCCTGCCTGCCGCCGAGACTTGCTCGTTGGCCTCGTGGTGTGCTACACTCAAGGCATCTTGACAGGGAGTGACTAACATGGCAATGAAACTGAAACGTGCCCTGAGGGCGCTGCTCAAGGATGCCGCCCCATCCCAGGAGAACCCGGATGAAAAGAAGTCGGTGATCGGACCGGACGTACCAATGGAGTTGATCGTAGCCCTGGGCTACGCCTGGGAACTGACCTGTGCCTCAATGGAGATTGTGATTCATCCATCCACCCCGGTGGGAGTGAAGGCCGAGTCCGCGGTCTTGCAGCTGACCTATTTCCAGGACAAGCCCTTCACCAAGTTCTTGGATCAGCAGCTGAACAGTATCGTACTCAAGGCAGATACAGACTCCCAGGCTTTTGAGGCCCTCACCAGTGCGGCCGGCAAGCTGCTGGGCGAGTAGTCAGCCAGAATAGCCATCCATTCATTGACAACGATCATCTGGGTATGCTATTATCTAGGGTAATAAACAGCCATGAAGGGGACCGTATTCTAGTCACTGGCATAGAGAGCCGACCGCATGGTGCAAGGTCGGACCAGAACTGGAATCTCACCCACCCCGGAGCTGCCGATGACGAGTCGTGCCGCCTGCCCAGCGTTACAGGGACCTAGAGTGGGTCTCGCCTCGCGAGACCAATCAGGGTGGTACCACGGGTTCAATTACCCCGTCCCTATTTTTAGGGGCGGGGTGTTTTAGTTTCCCAGCATCTCTATCACTAGTCCACTAGCTCTGACTAGGGCCTTTGGACGCACGACTGCAAGGAGTGGATACAATGGCAGATGACAACAAGAAGGGATTTGTACAGGAGATCACCCCTCAGTCCGAGGATTTCTCGCGCTGGTATATTGACACCATTCGCAAAGCCGATCTCATGGATTACGCACCGGTGCGTGGCTGTATCGTCTTCAAGCCCGATGGCTATGAGATCTGGGAACGTATCCAGGCAGGCCTCGATCGCCGTTTCAAAGAAACTGGCCATCGCAACGCCTACTTCCCCCTACTCATTCCGGAGAGCTTCTTCCAGAAAGAGAAGGAGCATGTTGAGGGCTTCAATCCTGAGCTCCCCTGGGTCACCGAAGCCGGTGGCGACAAGTTGGAGGAACGTCTTGCGGTTCGCCCGACCTCGGAGACCATGTTCGGTCATATGTATAGCCAGTGGATCAAGAGCTACCGCGACCTGCCGGTGCTGCTCAATCAGTGGGCCAATGTGATCCGCTGGGAGAAGCGGACGCTGCCCTTCCTGCGCACCTCTGAGTTTCTCTGGCAGGAGGGTCATACCGCGCATGCTGATGAGGACGATGCTCGCGAAGAGACCATGCGGATCCTCGATATCTACCGCGATTTCGTTGAGACTGAGTTGGCCATTCCGATCTGGTCGGGGCAGAAGACCCCGTCTGAGCGTTTCGCTGGGGCGGTCGACACCTACTCCATTGAAGCCATGATGAAGGACGGCAAAGCGCTGCAAGCCGGAACATCTCATTACCTAGGTCAAAACTTTGCCAAGGGGTTTGATATCAAGTTCTTGGATCGGGACAATCAGCTCAAGCATGTGTTCACCACCTCTTGGGGTGTCTCTACGCGTCTGATCGGTGCTCTGATCATGGCCCATGGTGACGATCGCGGCCTAGTGATGCCGCCGAAGGTAGCCCCGACCCAGGTGATCATGATCCCAATCGGTCCTGCCAAGACACGAGAGAAAGTCATGCCCAAGTTCGATGCTGTTTTCGAGCAACTCAAGGCAGTCGGTATTCGCGTCAGGACCGATCTTCGTGATGAGACCCCAGGCTGGAAGTTCAACGAATGGGAGATGCGTGGCGTCCCGATCCGCTTGGAGCTTGGTCCTCGCGATGTTGACAACAACCAGTGCGTTCTCGCCCGCCGTGATACAGGGGAGAAGAACGCCGTCGGCCTCGACCAGATCGCGGCTACGGTTGAGCAGCTCTTGGCAGAGATTCAGGGCAATCTATATCAGAAAGCACTGACCTTCCGCCAGAGCCATTCACATCTCGATATTGAGAACTTATCCGATCTCGAACGTCATATCAGTGATTCTGAAGCCAAGGGTGAAACAGCCGGGTGGGTACTTGGCGGTTGGTGCGGTGACGATGCCTGCGAGGCAAAAGTCAAGGAGGTCACCAAATTCACTGCCCGCAACATGCCCCTCGATCCGCCCGTTCAGAAGACCACCTGCCTCTGCTGCGGAGAAAAGGCTAAGCACACTGTCTGGTACAGCCGAGCTTATTAAGCAGCAAAAACCGCCGACCAAAACACTAATAGGGGAGCCTTGTGGCTCCCCTATCCTTGAGATCGACTGCTTTAGTGAAGCGGGTTCTGAGCGCTGAGCTCCTGAGCCCCGTAGGTTTCCTTAGGAACGGCGGGGATCTGCTGGAAAGAGCCGGTACCCTGGCTGGTCAACTGTTGCTCGGCAAGAGCGATCATCTTCTTGACCATGTAGCCACCCACCGAACCGTTGACCTTGGACGGTAGATCGCCACCATATCCGTTGGCCATGTAGTTCTGGATACCGATCTCAGCGGCCACTTCCTGCTTAAACTGATCAAGAGCACCACCAGCACCCTTTACCAGAATTCGATTGCTATTGCGTGCCATCTATATCAGCTCCTTCTACATAGTGTGTTGTTTCCCAACGAGCAGCAGATATTGCTGGATCTCCAACTGTTGCTCGCGGGTTACGTTCTTAGTATGGTTCAAAACGGTCTGATGATGCCGCTTAAATCTTGACATAATCGACATTGGATCGTCGTGCTTAGCATTAAGATACATTGCCTCCAAGGATCGGTCATAAATCCAACACCGCCTTTTGAGATGACTCCATGCGTGGGGAGATCGCAATGCCGAATCGCCAGTGGTGTTTGTCAATTGTCTCTAAATTAGCTATTACTGCCATCGGTCTACTGTTCGTATCATTTCTCGCGGTGATGGCGTTGATCTACCATTCATCTTTGCAGGCGGTAGCTAGCGAAGTGGATGCAGTCCTGATCCTCGGTGCTGGGCTGGATGGTGACAAACCCCGCGAGGTTCTGCAAGAGAGGCTCAATACCAGTCTATACTACGTGTATGACAGCGATATAGCTTTGATCATCGCTTCGGGAGGGCAGGGTCACGATGAGACCATTTCAGAAGCCGAAGCTATGAAACGTTTTTTGGTTGCCTCAGGGACTGATCCTAGCAGGATTATCAAAGAGGAACAGTCAACCAGTACCCGTGAGAATGTGGCTTTCTCTGCTGCCCTCATCCGCGAGCGTGTGGCCACGAGATCACCACGAGTCCTGATTGTCACCAGTAGCTTTCATCTCTTTCGAGCCAAACAGCTTGCTAAGGAATACGGTTTAGTGCCGTACGGGATCGGGGCCAGGACGCCTAAAGCTCTTCTGCCGCGCTATCTAATACGTGAGTATCTAGCCATTATCAATGATCTCGTTGTATCACACCGAGGATAAGATGTTTCGCCGGTAGAGCGCTGTATAGGGAGGACTAGCGATGCCAAAGGAGTATGAGAACTCACCCGAGTATCTGGCCAAGAAGAAGTACTTCAGCCAGTTTCTTACCGTCTATGGAAAGAAGACCATTCTCGATATTCTCACCGACAGCCCCGATGTTGAATTCGCCAAAATCTTGATCGCTGATAAGATCAGGGGCGAACTGATCGACCAGATCGTCGCGACCGCCAAACAGCGTAAGATCCCTGTGGAATACACCACTCCGGAGCGGATCTCGCGGATTTCCAAGAACAAGAATCAGGATCAGGGGATCGTGGCGGACATTCGCACCCCGTCATACGCGTCGCTCAGTGACTTCATCGCGCAGGCGAAGCCGGGTTTCGCCCTGATGGCTCTCGACGGTGTCACGACTGTAGAAAACGTCGGCATGATTATCCGCTCGGTGGCGGCCAGCGGTATGGATGGGCTGCTGATCCCCAAGCGAGGGTGCCCCAGTATCAACCAGCCGCTGGTTCTGAAATCTTCCGCAGGAACCATCTTTAAGACGACGATTATCAACTGCGAGGATCTGCCGAGCGCACTTCAGGAACTTAGGGATGCCGGTGTGACTATCTGTTCGTTGGCAGCAGGCGGGCAGCTCGACCTGTTTGGCTATCAGCCTGCCAAGTCCACGGTCTACGTCGTCGGCAATGAAGCCACTGGCATTTCACCAGAGACGGCCCAGCTGACCGATGCGATTATTAGTATCCCCATGGCCAACCGAGTTGAGTCACTGAATGTAGCCGCCGCCGCCACACTGGTCGCCTACCAGGCCGCGCGTGCCCACCGCGAGCTGAAGAACCGCCAGTAATACAGAGAACCGTGCCGCCAAATTGGCGACACGGTTCTCACCGTTAGTTATTCCTTTATGTAGCTGGCCACGATCTCGCCGTAATAGAGAACGTGATAATCGCCCTTGCTATACGAGCGCGCTCGGATCGCCTGGTCAAGCGCTTTTGGTTCCATCACTTGCTGGTAGACGACCCTGCACTCATAGTGCAGACTGCAGTCGTCAATGATCGGCGTGGCGATCACCTTGCCGGGTCTGAGGGTTAGGCCGGCAGCGCTGATCTTGTCTAGGTCACGACCCGACTTGGTCCCGCACAGAGCTAGGGCACGCGTCAGGTCTTCCTTGATGGGGATGCTGACCGTGAACTCACCAGCCTGCTCCAATAGACCATAGGTGTGCCGTGAGTAGCGCACTGCCACCATGAAGATCGGTTTCTGCCAGATAAACCCGATCGTTCCCCAACCGATGGTCATGGTGTTCACGTTGGCGCCGCTCTGCACAGTCAGGAAGGCACCCTTGGGAAGCTGATCCAGCGCTTCGCGCGTATGATGATTATAGGTTACATCGCGGTACATGAGACGACCTCCTTAAGTTCATCCAGACGACGTTAGTTGCGTCATTTTGGAACAGTAGTAATATCCATCTTAGCTGATTAGGTAACAACTGTAAAGTCAACGTAGAGAAGCATGAGCAGCCGCTAGAGTTTCCTAGTAACTTGTGCTTTTTAGTACAAATGGCAGGACAAGCCAGCTAAAGCAAGTAGACCACGTGATTCGACCACTAGTGCCTCTTGACACAGGTCTCATTTGGGCTTACAGTCAGGGGTGGAATAACAGCTCTAGTTTGTCGTTGGAAGACGGCAAACAGCCGCCCAAAAATACTTAAAGATAGGAGAAACCGGAAATGGCAATGCACAAGCAAACCATTGATGGGAATACCGCTGCCGCCCACGTAGCTTATGCGTTTAGTGACGTGGCCGCGCTCTATCCCATCACCCCCTCCTCCAACATGGGTGAGGTCTGCGATGAGTGGGCCGCTCATGGTCGCAAGAACCTCTTCGATCAGGTTCTTAAGGTAACAGAGATGCAGTCTGAGGCTGGTGCCGCTGGCGCTGTCCACGGTTCGCTCAAGGCTGGCGCTCTGACCACCACTTTCACCGCTTCTCAGGGTCTGCTCCTGATGATCCCCAACATGTACAAGATCGCTGGCGAACTGCTTCCCGCAGTTTTCCATGTATCGGCTCGCGCCATTGCTGCGCATGCCCTCTCGATCTTTGGTGATCATCAAGACGTCATGGCCGCTCGTCAAACTGGGTTTGCCATGCTGGCTTCGGCCTCGGTTCAGGAGGTCATGGATCTGGCACTGGTCGCCCACTTGTCCACCCTCAAGGCCAGCGTTCCGTTCGTGCACTTCTTCGACGGTTTCCGCACCTCGCACGAGATTCAGAAGATCGACGTCATCGACTACGAGGATATGCAGAAGCTCGTCGACGCTGACGATATTGCTCGCTTCCGGGCCCGTGGTGTGAACCCCGAGCATCCGGTTCAGCATGGTACCGCGCAGAACCCTGATATCTACTTCCAGGGTCGTGAGGCTGCCAACAAGTTCTACAATGCCGTTCCTGGCATCGTCGTGGAGATGATGAACAAGGTTGGCGAACTGACCGGCCGTCACTACAAGCCGTTTGACTATGTCGGTGCTCCTGATGCCGAGCGCGTCATCATCGCGATGGGCTCCGGTTGCGATGCGATCGAGGAGACCCTTGACTACCTGCTCGCCAAGGGTGAGAAGGTTGGTCTGCTTAAGGTCCGCCTCTATCGTCCTTTCTCTGCCGAGCACTTCTTCAGCGTGATGCCCGCGTCGGTCAAGCGTATTGCCGTTCTCGACCGCACGAAGGAAAACGGTGCCGTCGGCGAACCCCTCTACCAGGATGTCTGCACTGCCTTCGCGACCAAGGGTACCCTACCCCTTATCATTGGCGGCCGGTATGGTCTCGGTTCCAAGGAGTTCACTCCGTCGATGGTCAAGGCTGTTTTTGACAACCTGGCTGCCAGCGAGCCCAAGAATCACTTCACCGTTGGTATCAACGACGATGTAACCAACACCTCGCTCAAGGTCACTGAAAAGATCGATACCGCTCCTAAGGGCGTCTATCGCTGCATGTTCTACGGTCTCGGTTCTGACGGTACCGTCGGTGCCAACAAGAACTCGATCAAGATCATCGGTGATCACACCGACATGTATGCCCAGGGCTACTTCGTCTATGACTCCAAGAAGTCGGGCGGCATCACCGTCTCCCATCTGCGCTTCGGCACCAGCGAGATCAAGTCACCGTACCTGATCGACCAAGCCGATCTGATCGCCTGCCACAACCCATCCTTCGTGGCTCGCTATGATGTCCTGGAATCGATCAAAGACGGCGGTATCTTCCTGCTCAACTCGCCCTGGACCGCTGAGGAGATGGACAGCAAGCTCCCAGCTTCGATGAAGCGCGTCATCGCTCAGAAGAAGCTTCGCTTCTACAACATTGACGCCATCAAGATTGCCCATGAAGTTGGCCTTGGCGGCCGCATCAACATGGTGATGCAGTCAGCCTTCTTCAAGATCGCCAACGTCATCCCAGCTGCAGATGCCTTTACCTACATCAAGGCTGCTATCAAGAAGACCTACGGCCGCAAGGGTGATAAGGTCGTCGAGATGAACTACTTTGCCGTTGATCGCTCCGCCGAAGCCCTGGAAGAGATCAAAGTTCCGGCTGAGTGGGCCAATGCTGTCGATGCTCCTGTAGCCAAAGCCGATGAGCCTGCCTTTATCAGCGATGTCATGCGTCCCATGACCGCACTGAAGGGCGATGAGCTTCCTGTCAGCGCCTTCAGCACTGACGGCAGCTTCCCTGTCGGCACCACCAAGTTTGAAAAGCGCGGCATCGCCGTCGAGGTACCTGTCTGGAAGCATGAGAACTGCATCCAGTGCAACCAGTGCTCCTTCGTCTGTCCGCACGCCGCCATCCGTCCCTTCTTGGCCAAGCCGGAAGATCTGGCCAACAAGCCTGCCAGCCTGGTGACCAAGGCTGCTATTGGCAAAGAGGCCGCTGGCATGCAGTATGTGATGCAGGTCTCGCCGCTGGATTGCACCGGCTGCGGTAACTGTGTCGACGTCTGCCCGGCGAAGAACAAGGCGCTGGTTTTGGAAGCCCTTGATCAGGTTGTCGCTGATCAGAGTGCCAACTGGGAGTTCGCTACCACTAAGCTACCCGTCGTAAAGAACGAGTTCAGCGTCAAAACCGTCAAAGGCAGCCAGTTCCAGCAGCCGCTCTTTGAATTCTCTGGCGCTTGTGCCGGCTGCGGCGAGACTCCTTACCTCAAGGTCATCACCCAGTTGTTCGGTGACCGTATGGTGGTCGCCAATGCCACCGGCTGCTCCTCGATCTATGGTGGCAGCGCCCCCAGCTGCCCCTACACCACCAACGCCGACGGCCATGGTCCCGCTTGGGCCAACTCGCTCTTCGAGGACAACGCCGAGTTTGGTCTCGGCATGAACCTCGCCATTGAGCAGCGCCGCGCTAAGCTCGTTGACTTGATCAACCAAGCCATGAAGTCTGAGCTCCCTGTTGAGCTCAAAGAAGCCTTCCAAGGCTGGCTGGACAACGCCAATGACGCCGATGGCTCGAAGCTCTATGGCATCAAGGTTCTCGGCCTCCTGCCGGCAGCTATCCAGAACAGCTGCTGCGACGAGCAGAAGGGTATCCTCACCCAGATCAAGGGTGACGCTGATCTCTTCACCAAGAAGTCCGTCTGGATCGTCGGTGGTGACGGCTGGGCCTACGATATCGGCTACGGCGGTCTGGACCATGTCCTCGCCTCCGGCGCCAATGTCAACGTGCTCGTCATGGATACCGAAGTCTACTCCAATACTGGCGGTCAGGCTTCCAAGGCGACCCCGACCGGTTCTGTAGCCAAATTTGCCGCTTCCGGCAAGAAGACCCGTAAGAAAGACCTTGGCATGATGGCCATGTCCTACGGTTACGTCTACGTGGCATCTGTCTCCATGGGTGCCGATCGTAACCAGTTCCTCAAGGCCATCGCCGAAGCCGAAGCATATGACGGCCCATCGCTGATCATTGCCTACGCTCCTTGCATCAACCATGGCATCAACATGAGCCTATCTCAGCGCGAAGGCAAGATGGCTGTCGAGTCTGGCTACTGGCCGCTCTACCGCTTCAACCCGACTCTCGCTGACCAAGGCAAGAACCCCTTCACTCTCGACTACAAGGAGCCCAAGGCTAGCTTCCGCGACTTCCTCATGGGAGAAGTCCGTTACGCTACTCTGCAGCAGCAGTTCCCTGAATCCGCTGAGGCGCTCTATACCCAAGCCGAGAAGGATGCCCAGACACGCTTGGCAACCTACAAACGTCTCGCTCAGGACTAGCCTTACAAGGTTAGCTCAAGGCCCCTTTCCGCGACCGCGGAAAGGGGCCTTCTTGTGCAAATCCGAAGATCGGCGGGATACAAGGTCTTCGGGATACATTGGCGCTGCTGGGCGGAAAATGTTACTATATGTGAGAGTCATCCGTGTAGGCCTGTTACTAGACGGATGACTCAGACGGCTGATTGCTGCGAGGTGCTTCACATGATACGCATAACCAATATCAAAGTTGACCTCGACCATCGCGGCCAGGTGGAGAAGGCACTCTTAGGCAAGCTGGCGATACCAGCTAGCGATCTGATCGACTATCGGATCATCAAAGAGTCGATTGACGCCCGCAAGGACGACATGATCTACTTCGTCTATGCTGTGGACGCCGAGGTCAAGAGCGAACAAAGACTGCTAACTCGCCGCGGGGATCGTGATATTCTTCCCTCGCCGCAGACGGAATACGAGCCCCCCGTGTCTGGGAGCCATCAACTCAGCCAGAGACCAGTGGTGATCGGCAGCGGCCCCGCGGGCCTCTTCGCGGGACTGCTGCTCGCAGAGATGGGGTATGCCCCTTTGCTCCTGGAGCGGGGTGCCGATGTGGACGAGCGTTCACTAGCGGTAGAGCATTTCTGGCAAGGGGGTGCTCTAGATCCCGAGACCAATGTTCAATTCGGTGAGGGTGGAGCCGGTACCTTTTCGGACGGCAAGCTAACCACCCTCATTCGTGATCTGCGGATCCGAAAGGTACTGCAGGAGCTGGTGCGCGCAGGTGCGCCGGATGAGATCCTTTACACGGCCAAACCACATGTTGGCACTGACATTCTTAAGCAGGTGGTCAAGCGACTGCGTCAGCGCATCATCAGCCTCGGTGGGGAAGTGCGTTTTCGCAGCAAGCTGACCGATCTCGTTATCAGTGGCGAGCGTCTGGCTGCTATCGAGATCAACGGTGACGAACGGCTGCCCGTGGAGACAGCGATCTTGGCATTGGGGCACAGCGCCCGTGATACGTTTGCTATGCTCCATCGTCGTGGTCTGGCGATGACGGCCAAGCCTTTCTCCATCGGGGTTCGCATTGAGCACCGTCAAGAGTGGATTAACCACGCACAGTACAAACGCTTTGCTGGTCATCCGAACCTGGGAGCGGCAGACTACAAGCTCTCTTATCACTCCCCCCATGGTCGATCAGCCTATACCTTCTGTATGTGTCCGGGTGGGGTGGTGGTGGCTGCAGCCTCAGAGCCGGGCTGTGTGGTGACCAATGGCATGAGTGAGCATGCACGCGATGCCGCTAACGCTAACAGCGCACTGCTGGTGGGGGTTGGTCCCAGTGATTTCGGCAGCGACCATCCCTTGGCGGGGGTTGAATTTCAGCGCCGCTGGGAGCAGGCTGCCTTCGACCTGGCCGGGCGAGAGTATCGGGCTCCGGCGCAGTTGGTCGGTGATTTCCTCAATGACAGACAGTCGGGCGCATGGGGTGTGGTGAACCCATCCTATAGACCCGGTGTGGTGCCGGTTG
>CAZINL010000038.1:1709-3267 GCA_964540595.1 uncultured Clostridia bacterium | reverse complement strand
TGTCTGCCGGACTACGTGGTTAGCACGCTGCGAGAAGCTATCAGGGATTTCGACCACCGGTTACATGGGTTCGCTCATCCGGAAGCGTTGTTGACCGGTGTCGAGACACGCAGTTCCTCACCGCTCCGCATGGACCGTAATGATGACTGTATGGCCAGCATCGACGGGATTTACCCGGCAGGCGAAGGAGCGGGCTATGCAGGTGGTATCATCTCCGCTGCCGTGGATGGGGCTCGGGTAGCCGAATCCATCATCAGGCGTTACCAGCCCTTGCGTTAGAAGCAAGGGCGACTCTTCATAAGGAGGACCGGCAGCCATGGTAGAGAACAGCATCTCCGTCCTCATCATCGGTGGGGGAGCGGCAGGCTTGGTAGCGGCTATCGCAGCACGGCGCCAAGGTGCGAGGGTGACCATCCTGGAGAAGGGGCAACGAGTCGGACGTAAGATCCTGGCGACCGGTAACGGACGCTGTAATCTTACCAATACCGATCTTGATATCAGCCATTTCCATGGAGCTAACCCGCGCTTTGCCCATGGGGTGCTGCGGCGCTTGGATCATGCCGGTACGTTGACCTTCTTCCATGAGCTGGGTATTGTGCCTAGAGTAGAGGATGGCAGGGTCTATCCTCTATCCAACCAGTCATCCAGTGTTCTGGACGTGCTCCGCTATGAGGTGGATAGGCTAGGCATTGTGACGGAGCTCGAAGCTGCGGTCGCGGAGATGAGCAGGCAAGGGGAACGCTTTGCAGTGGTCACTGCGGATCAAAGGAGCTTCACCGCCGATCGCGTTATTATCGCCACGGGCGGGATGGCGGCTCCGGCCTTTGGTTGTAGCGGTGATGGATATCGTCTAGCGGCTGCCTTTGGCCACGCCCTGGTGGATCCACATCCTGCCTTGGTTCAGTTGCATCTTGAAGCCCCCTATCTCAAGCAGATCGACGGAGTCCGATGCCATGGGCGCGCCGAGCTTAGGGTCAGTGGCAAGGTCATGGCTGATGATGAGGGGGAACTACTATTCACTGCGTACGGCATCTCAGGGATACCGATCATGCAGGTCAGCCGTGTCGCCGCTCACTGGTTACAGGCCGGTGAATCCGTCATGCTTCACCTTGATCTGCTCCCGCAGTCTAGCCGCGACGCACTGGATGCGATGCTCGCTGAACGCTTTGCCACGCAGCCGGAGAAAGGGGTCGCATTTAATCTAGTCGGAATGCTCAATCACAAACTGGCGCAGGTGGTGGTGCAGGAGGCGGGTATCAGAGAGATTGCCCGACCGGCCGGGAAGATCACCGGAGCCCAGCGGCAACAGTTGGTTGCTCTGCTTAAGGACTGGCGCTTGCGCATCACCGGAACCAACCCCTGGTCAGCGGCGCAGACTACCGCTGGGGGGATCGATGTTCGGCAGGTGGATCCCAAGACACTAGAGTCGAGATTGGTCCCTGGGCTGTACTTTGCTGGCGAGGTGCTGGATATCGATGGCGACTGTGGCGGATATAATCTCCAGTGGGCCTGGTCATCGGGATTCGTGGCAGGGGAGGCTGCCGGTCAGCATGACTGA
>CAZINL010000038.1:0-1699 GCA_964540595.1 uncultured Clostridia bacterium | reverse complement strand
GGATTGCCGTCTTGGTCCTGACAGATCAGAAGATACGAAGAGCCGCGCTCCAGATTGGAACGCGGCTCTTTATCTGTTGTGTCATTGGCTAGTGTCTCCGAAAAGATGGTTACAGCCGCGAAGCGTCTAGGCCGCGGTCTGTCGCTCGCCGTGATCGATACTGTTGATAATGCGGAAGACCAAGCTCCCCGCAAGGCGCAAGACCGCGCAAATAATGAAGGCGATCTTAAAACCCCAGGCGTTGCGTAGAGCGACGCCTAGCATGGGTGCAAAGACAGCCGAGATGCTGGTAGCGGTGTTATGGTAGGCGATATAGCTCGTCTTGTTCTCCTCAGGAGTGACCTCCAACAACGCATTGAACAGGGCAAGGTTCACCCCCGAAAATATCATGCCAGTAACGAGGTTGAAAGCCGCGATCATATAGAGGCTGCGGGAGAACGCATAGGCCAGAGGCACTAGGAAGATCCAAATACTCGATGCAAACAGCGTCTGCAAGTTGCCACGCTTCTCGCTGTAGCGCGCCCAGAAGCCATACCCTACCAGGGAACCACCCGTGTTAATCAGGTTGAGCGCACTTACCCAGGTGTTGTTGGCCTGCAGTTCACCCACTTGGTAGAGCGTAAAGAGGGGCCAGGGGGTCTGCCAAGTGAAATGGAAGAACAACGAGGCAAGAATGAAATACAAGAAGCGCTTCTGTTGACCGATCTCGCGCAGCGCTTGACCGATGCCAAGGATGACGTTACCGTTGGCAGTGCCTGTGCGGGCGGGTGGCGGCGCCGCCGGTTCGCCTTCGTCAATCTTGTTGAAGACCCAGATCTCGGCGATAGCCATGACGAAAGCCAAGGCAAACACGACCTGATAGCCCACAGGGAAGCTCATAATATCGAGCGCTCTCCCGGTCAGCAGTGTGACGATCGTACCGACGATGTTCATCAAGCGGTTGCGGGCAGCAAAAGCATTGGCGCGGCGATCCGCCGGGATGACTTTGGAGATGAATGACTGCCACGCAACATTGCCCACCGCACCAGGAAGATTCATCAACGCAACTGCGGCGACAAACAGCGCTGCGCGATGGTCTTTATTAAAAAAGGGGATGAGAGCGACCAGTAGGAAGAAGAAGCGGTGAGCCAGCAGGATCCGGCCGGTGATCGTCCTTTTACGCGGCTGGCGATCAATGTAACGAGCACCAGGTATCATGGCCATGATGCTGACTAGCGCGGGCAGAGAGGACATTAGTGCTACTTGGTAATTGGTTGCGCCAAGCTTGAGTGCGAAGATCCCGGTAAAAGGCCCAAACATGTTCTGGGCCATTATCGAGACGACACCGTGCGTAACATTGAGGCGGAGATTTCGCTCCAGTCGGCCATGTTCA
Source organism: uncultured Clostridia bacterium (assembly GCA_964540595.1). Lineage (GTDB taxonomy): Bacteria > Bacillota > JAAYKD01 > JAAYKD01 > CAYOCI01 > CAYOCI01. Next base: position 327 of record CAZINL010000038.1, on the reverse strand, counting down.
GAGGCAGCCGGGCCTCCGGTGAGATCTTGCCAGACCGACGCTAGGCCTCGGGGAAAAGATGCCATATCAATGCTTGCCCTCCTGTTCCGTTCCTGGTTCTTTTGTATGTCGAAAGGCTTCGTCTCGACTACGGGGAAATCCTGCTTTTCTTGCGCAAGCTTTTCGACATTTGTACGTTATAATCCGGCATAACTCAATCTTTCGGAACTTGCATGACACGGAATTAAGGCATTGAGGTTTGCACAAGCTTACCGCTATGAAGTCATGCAAGTTCCTGACATGGCAGACTATTGCGTTACCTATCGAAGCAGGAGTCGGCAACGGGCA
>CAZINL010000037.1:15795-22171 GCA_964540595.1 uncultured Clostridia bacterium | reverse complement strand
TATATAAATGTTATGTATATGGGCGAATTAGCCGTAAGCAAAGTGCTGTGGGAGAACGGCAATCATGTATCTGCCCTGAAGCGCATGGCTGAGCAGTACCCGGCCGAACTGCAACATGCGCTTATTCACCTATTTTCGTTTGAGGCCGAGTTCTCTTTGTGGCTGGCGGAAAACAGCCTTGATAAAGACGATATTTACTATCTGACTGCCCATGTTGTACGGTCAATCTCGGCACTCAACCAGGTACTGTTTGCGCTGAATAAGGAATACTGCCTGAATGAAAAGAAGGCGGTTAAGATGATTGATAGCTTCGACATTCACCCTGCCGGCTACAAAGGTAAGGTGGATGACATCTTTGCAATGGCTGGAACCGATAGCATGAATGCCTGCGCACAACTTAGGCATCTGGTGAGCGGAGTAAAGGCGTTGCTTACAGCAGAACAAACAGAGCACGTCACGGCAACCCTTGACGATCTATCCAGCAGTAAGGGAAAGATCGAAACCGACGCTGAGTGTTAAAGCCAATCCCGATTGCATGGCAGTCGGGATTGGCTTTATGGCTTAAGGCTGTGGCTTGACGATCAATCAACAGATCCTCACAGGAACGCTGGGATGGCGGTCATCAGACGGTGTAACCTTACCGCCTTTCACACTATTTCACAGTGAAGTCTTCGGACTTGAAGCTGCTGTAATATCTCCCCGTTTGGGCTGTAAACTTTAGAACACAGTAATCGGGGTCGGCGACCCCCTGTGCGTAGTACATAGTGTCGCCATCACGCCAGAGCTCCTCTTTTATCGCTGGGTCTTCAAGAACCTCCATCGTTCCCTTTAGCATCACGCCGCGATAAAAGCGTCTGTCGCAAAAGTAGATGCTTGCTTTGGGGTTCTCTCGATACTGTTGTACTCTCATGGATGATGTGTTCGTGGAGAAGTAGACATGTTTGATCCCCTCTCTCTTGCGCGGAGGGAGCATCGCTTTGGTATTGGGAAAACCCTCGCTATCGATAGAACTGATAAAAGCAACACCTTGCTTGTCGATAAGATTACCGACGGTCTGCTCCGGGTCTCTCATCATGTGTAACCCCTCCCTAGAACAGTAGCTAATAACATTATTATACAGTTGCTCGAACAGCTTGTAACTAAGAACATTGCATGGCTTCATCAATGATAAATTGCATGGCCAGCAAAATCTTGATCACCTGCTTGCGTAGGGGCGCAAGTTATACACCTCGCTCCTGGCTGATAAAGGAGTCAGAAGCACCAAGAAGTATTTACCAGATCGCTCATGCCGTCTATACTAATCCCATTGAGCATGCTTAGGACGCACGATTGACGAGAAAGCTCACAGCGATCTTGGATACAGAGGAGAGGTGTCTGACAGGCATGCGGCCATGGATGATGACCACTAATGATGAGATTCCGCATCCGCAGCACCATGAAGGGAGATAGCGAGATGGTTGTGATACGGGAAGCGCACGGCGGTGATGAAGGTGTCATCACTGCGCTAATCCGCGAACTCGCCGCCGTGAATGGCGAGGAAACGCCGATCACTGAGGCTTATGTGAAGGAATACCTAAAGAACTCGGCTACTGTGGTTCTGCTCGCCGCAGTGGAAAACAAGGTGGTGGGTTTGCTCAGCTACCTCGTTAGCCCTAACCTCTTCCACGCCGCCAGCTCCGCGCTAATCGACGAGCTAGTGGTAAGGGAAGAGTATCGTGGGCAGGGCGTTGGCTCGGCGCTGATGCAAAGTGCTATGCAGCGCCTACAAAAGGCTAGTTGTGCCGAGGTGTCGGTGACGACTATGTTCGAGAACAAGGCCGCCCAGGCGTTCTACCTCAAGCAGGGCTTCACTGACCAAGCCCTATTCCTAGAGCGACATTTCTAGTAGCGGATAACCTACGGGGTCTCGGTTGGCTCATGATTCTAGCCCTGAGTTTATACAGCTGGCTACTGCTAGGCTCGTTGCAGAAAGCCAAGATCGTACGGTGGAGGGCAGCAAACAAAGTGCTAGAAGCGAGGCAAAGCCCAGCAAATGCTGGGCTTTTTCGCATGCGTCGCTCATATCTAATCAACTATCGTGCTCGGCAGGCGGTATAACTCATACAACAGCTGTTGCCCTGATGGAACTCATTACCATCCACAGACGTCTCTCTTATAAGAAGATCACTTGGAGGGATTGCCATGCGTCGGATAGCCATTATCGTCACACTAATGATCATCGCTGGTGCGACCCTGGCGGCCGTGACCGTACCCGAACCCACGCCCGCCGCGATGTACGCCCAGGCGATGGCTGGGCTGAGGTCGGACAGCCCCTATCAGGGCGAACTGGTCATCAAGCTCGCGGTGGAGCCAGGCAGCGTCTCGGACCCTGCTGAGCGTCTGATGCTCGAGAGCTTAAGGGATCTAGAGCTCGGTGTAAGCTTGCAGAGGAAGCTAAGCGAGCCCGAGTCCGCCAGCCTAGCGTGGCAGGGGCAAACCATCCCGCTCAAAGCCAGTGAAGTAGCGTCAGCCTGGTGGGAGCAGTTCACGCCGGAGCAGCTGCTCACCAAAGGCCGTGAAGAATACCAGATCGCGGGTACGCTATCGGTCGCTTCGCTGTTGCCTACTACTTCTCAGTCCGATCCAGTCTCGTTGCTCTTGCAGGATTTGACTACGGGGCTGGGGCAGGTGCCGGCTACCCTGATCCTGAAGCCGCAGCGTCGATGGCTGCGGATGGTCTACCAGGTCCAGGCTTTGGAGTTTTCTTGGTCACAGACCCTGGGCGGTGATCAGCTCACCAGCTTCCCCTTTAGCGGCCAAACCAGAAGCGCTGCGCTTGATCTGCACGGTCGCTTGCAGATCACTCCGCAGGGAATCGCCGAGTGATTGGATATGAAAACTAGGAGGGCGGGGAGATGCCAGAGGTTAGTAGAGGGGGAGGGTGCCGACGCGGCTGCGGGTATGGTTGTGGGTGTACTGGGTTGGTGCTTATCTGTGCCATCATGCTGCTGCTCTACTTTCCCAGAGACTTGGAGGAGAAGAGGATCGTCCGACTGGTCAGCACTAACCTTGAGTCTCTCAACGAATGCATCACGAACCAGACCTATGACAAGGCCTGTGAGCTAAAAGGAGTCGAGACAGTCAGAACGTGGCCACGTGCCGATGGGGAGCTTTACATTGAATTCTTCTGCTCTGGTTTTGGGCTTCCCCCTAGTTCTGTCTACGAGGGCTTCTACTATGTCAGCGATGACAAACCGCTGGGGTTTCAAGCCAGCCCTGTGCCCTGGCAGCCAGACGGGGACGGGTGGAGATGGCGCGAGGACCACGGTGATAATTGGCAGTACACCAAGAAGATCACAGACCACTGGTATTACTACAAGGCAGGGTTCTGAGCAGGATGCAGGGAGACATAGGAGAAGGCGGGCTTAGCCCGCCTTTTTCGCATCTCCCTGCACCATCATCCCGCGTGCCCTCTGCCACTCGTCGGCGGCTTGTGTCATGCGGTCTTGGTAGTCGTAGACGATCTTCGCCAGCTTAGCCACCTGGTTGACGCCTGTGCCATAGTCCGGCACATCCGCGGACAGGACCGAGAGGATGAAGGGCCGCTCCTTATGGTAGACGATCCCGACATCGTTGAGCGAGCCGGGCCAATTGCCGATCTTGTGCGCCACATCTACATCGTCAGGCAGCAGGGCTGGGATGCGGTCGCCGGGCAGGGTGTTCATGAACTGACCGAGGAGCCACTTGCCGTCCTCACTCTCCTCGGCGATCTGGATTAGACGCTCCAGATACTGCGACATGCTATGCGCTGATGAGAGGTTCTCCTTATCTAGCACGACATTGGCCCCCAGGCCCCGCCAATACTCTTGCAGCGTCTCCTTGCCCGACCAGCGGATTAGCATATTGACGCCGTCGTTGCAGCTGTAGCGGACACAGTAGTGCACCAGGTCGCGCAACGTAAAGCGGGTACCAAAGGGGGAGAAGTGAACGACCCCAATCCCCTCATAGTCGGCGGGCAGGTAGGTGACAGTGTCACTCCATTTGGCCTGGCCGGCGATGATCTGCTCGGTGACGTAGAGCACCACTGGCAGCTTGATGGTGCTGGCGGCAAAGAACGGGTCCCTGGCCCGGATGGTCGCTCCGACACCGCTCTCAAGGTCGCGAAAGTCGATTCCATAGGTCCCTTCCATGTTCTCCATGGCCGCCTGCAGCTCGATGACTAGGTCGGTATAGTCCGGGGTAAAGTCGGCATCCATGGCCCCCGACGAGACCGCCTGGGCAACTACCAACAATAGGACACCCAAGTTCACGGCTATTCCCCTCTCTATCATCCTTGTTTCCAGTGTTTGGACGAATGAAGAGGGATTTGAGTTCCGTTGAAAGAAGTGATTATCTGAATTGGCACTACGATTCCGTGATCGTGCCGCCGTTAACATGCAGGACCTGCCCGGATACGTAGCGAGAGTCGTCGCTGGCCAGATAGACGTAGGTCGGGGCGAGTTCGAAAGGCTGACCGGCGCGCTTCATCGAGGTGTCGGTGCCAAAGGTTTTGACCCGTTCGGGCGAAAAACTGGCTGGGATCAGCGGGGTCCAGATCGGCCCCGGGGCTACCCCGTTGACGCGGATCTTCTGTGGCTCTAGCGATAGTGAGAGCGAGCGCGTAAAGCTGACGATGGCGCCCTTGGTGGCGGAATAGTCGATCAGGTCTGCGTCTCCCTGATATGCGGTCACCGAGTTGGTGTTGATGATCGAGCTGTGTGGCCCCATGTGGGGAAGCGCCGCCTTGACCATAAAGAAGTAGCCGTAGAAATTCGTCCTGAAGGTGGTGTCCAGCTGTTCGGCGGTAATGTCGAGAATCGAGGCCTGCGGATACTGGACGCCGTGGTTGTTGACCAGGATATCCACGCGCCCGAAGGCTTTGACGGTCGCCTCCACCACCGCGTAAGCCTGAGCTTCCTCACGCAGGTCGCCGGCGATCAGGATGCAGCGCTGGCCGATCTGCTTGATCCGCTCGCGCGTCTCCTCGGCATCGCGGTGCTCATTGAGATAAGCAATGGCGATATTGGCTCCCTCTTTGGCAAAGGCGTAGGCTACCGCGCGGCCGATGCCGCTGTCACCGCCAGTGATGATCGCCACCTTGCCCCTGAGCTTGCCGCTGCCCAGGTAGCCGGGGTTCTCAGAGATCGGTGGCGGTTCCATCAGGTATTCCATCCCCGGCTGGGTTGCTTGGTGCTGTGGTGGAAAGGTAATCGGGACATCCTGGCACTGTTTCTCCATGCCGATATAGGGGTATTTGGGGTACAAAGCGATCCCTCCCGTAATATGCAGTATTACAGCATATGATCGAGCGGGATGCGGTGCCATTGCCGATAGAGTGATTGGGACCCGATGCTATGCGACGGCGGGAACTACCACTATATGACTCCGTAGTATTGGCAGGGAGGTGGAATGCCATGTATGAGTATGATTTCGTCAAGATCGAAACCACGGTCGGGTTTCCGGCTGTCATCAAGATGAGAAAAGACTACCAAGCGATCATCCGCGAGCGGGCCAAGAACGGCTGGCGGTTTGTGCAGGTCGTGGCTCCAGAGTATTTTAATGGAGCACCCGCTGAGTTTGACCTTATCTTTGAGCGCGAGATAAAGGAGTAGCTGGGAGGGGTAAGTATGAAGTTGGTATCAACCATTCGTCACTTCAGCCCTATAGCCCAGCAACCCATGGCTATCCACGCTGCGCTGGTGGTACTGACCATCGTGACGGTCGCCATGGCTTGTTTACCAACGTTACCGGTCTGGGCCATGACGACCACCGCAGGGGAGCTAACGGAGGAGCAGGCGCTCACTCTGGCCAGCGAATGGATCTCCAGTTTGCAGGATAGCAGTGGACGATATCAGCTCCCGCTGCTGATGCCATCGATTCAGCCTTACTTAGGCGATCCGGGTGTACCGGAGTATTGGCGATGCATCAGCTCGAATGTTCAGTATCAGACGGTTCACTTCGATCCGGAAGAGAAGATAGCTCTCGTCTATCTCACCGGTCTTCTAGAGCAAGAGGGCTCCAGTTCCGTAGCGGAGCTCAAGCTGCGCTGGGCGCAAACCTTGGAGTTTCGGTATGAGACAACTGGGTCGATGTGGAGCATTCAGTCTGTACGGGAGGCTACTCCGATCTGTGATAGCCACTATGATATGGCGGTCAGCTTCGATCCAGGCGAGCAGACGATGATTGTCACGGGTAGCTATCGCTTCACCCTGCTGCACCCCGTACCGGCCATTGCTCTACGGCTTGGCGGCTCGCTTAGGTTCAGCCAACTGGCGATCAATGGCGAGGCTATGTCGGCCACCGATCAGCCTAATGGGGTATTTCCATCAACCGTTTTCATCCCAATCCCTTCGGGGCA
>CAZINL010000037.1:0-15785 GCA_964540595.1 uncultured Clostridia bacterium | reverse complement strand
GGGCGCTAACCAATACCACCAGCATGGGCCTCTATGTCGGAGACGATGGAGCGGTGCTGCAGTTTGATAAGGGTTGGTACCCCGTGGCGGGTATCTCTGCGTATTACTTGCCAAACGCTACGGCCAAGATAGAGTTCTACCTGCCGACAGACTGGAAGCTGGCCGCTACCGGTACGCAGACCGAGCTTCGCCAGACACCCCAAGGCGTGATTGCAGCTTGGGTTGCCGATCAGCCGATGCAGTTGAGCTGTATCGCCGGACCCTATCTGATCACCGAGGGCGAAGTGGGAGGGATATCTGTCTCTGCCTGGACGGTACCCGGCAGTACAACCGATGGTAGGGAGCAGCTGGAGCGTGTAAGTGCCATCCTTCCTGTCTTGGAGAATGCGCTGGGGCCTTACCCCTTTGATTCTCTCACTGTGGCGGAGCTGCCGGCTGGTAAGTCGGGGGGCCATGGCGATCGAGAGCTCGTCATGCTCAGCTCCGCGTGGTCGGGTCGCAAAGGGGGGCATCTCTATGATGAGGTATTGGCTCACGAGATCGCTCACCAATGGCATGCTCAGTGGATCAGCCCTGCCCTAGGGAGAGCAGGTGCCCCCTGGCTGGGTGAGGGATTAGCTACCTATATCCAGCTGTTGTATGTGGAGCAAGTGCATGGAAGACAGGTGATGGTGGACTGCCTCGCCATTCAGCAGCAGGCGTACGTGATCCGTCAACCCTCGCTCGCTGGACGTGAGCCGACGGTAATCCAAGCGTATGCGCCTGAAGCCAGTGGCGTTACTTATCACAAAGGTGCTTGGGTCTTCCACATGCTGCGGTCGTATCTCGGCGATGAGCGCTTTTTCCCGCTGCTACGCCAGGCGAGTGAGCGCTTCGGTGGTCAGGAGATCACGCTTGATGGCTTCCTGAGTTTTGTTGAAGCGGAGGTGGGCGCTGAGGCGGTGGCTTTCCTCCAGCCTTGGTTGTTTACTACCGAGCGGCTGGATCTGGCTCCGGGCGACGCAACAGTGATTCGTACGCGGGATAAGTCCCAGATCGTTGTCCCGGTCACCAACCTAGGGAAGGCACCCTCACCACGGACGCAGGTCCGCCTGGACACAACCTCGGGGCCTGTGATGGCTGAGGCCGACGCCAGTGGTGTGGCTCAGGCGACCATCACGGGTCGCGTCTGGCGCGTGACGGTTGATCCAAATTATCTCGCCTTAGATAGCAACCGTGCCAACAATGTCGCCGTAGTCGGCCTGAGCCCGCTGCAAGTGGCGCTAATCTGGATCGGCATTCCGGGGATGATCGCGCTATCGTTGGCAGTCATCAAGATGCTTCGTGCCAAGAAGGGGCAATCGGCAGTCCCGGATGGAGATGGGGGTAGTAGTGGGCTGTGACCTACTAGCGAATGGGCGCTAAGATAGCAGAGGCACCTTGTGGATCGGCTGCATGCCGCCACAAGGTGTCTTTGTTCTTCGCACGGTCCAGGCTACAGCTGCCTTCGCAGCTCCTCAATCTCATTGTCATAGAAAACAGTAATCGATCCCGTACTAGGCACATCGTCTGTAAGAAAGCCTGCTGCATACAGCTCCTTGGCAAGGGCTCGACGGCAGTAGCGCCAAAAGTGCATCATCATGTTTTCGGGCGGAACGCCGCGTGAGCCGCAGCTGGTCTGGCGCAGGCGCTTCATGACCAGCGGTAGATGATCGAGGTAGAACTGGCAGGAGATTGCTGATATCCGCTGAATGACCGGCGCCAGTTCGTGATAGATCTCCTTGGTAACCAGGATAGGTGTAGGTCGCCCGTTGCGAACGAAGCCTATCTCCTGAGCCGTTTGCATGAGAGCGTCATCGACATCATGTCCTGTGAGCAATGTGCCGAAGGCGTCGGTCAAGAGGCGCAGCAGGTGGTTGCGAAAAGTGGGGGAGGAAGAGATCTCGCTGACGATACTCTGATAGCTTGACCCGCCCGAGCCAATGAATACCGCCGTGTAGCGGTTACCTCTGAGCACCGATTTGTTCTGCCAATCGGGGTTAAGGCTGTGGTAGGTGTCACAAATCTGGTCGAAATCCACCTTAGCTTGTGCGTACCTGCCTGTGTAGCTCTTCCAGTCTACGGCCAGGTGCTGATCGCGGAAGACCTGTGATAGCCCTTGGCTGACACCGATGATCCCGCCGAGCAGATTTTTGATCTCGGGAGAGCAACCGTTGAGCCCTTCTCCCACCGCAAGCAGCTCTTTGCCCAAGCCAGCGCCTAAGTGCGAGGCCAGGGCCCAAACGTTCACAATGTCCTCTTCCATGAAGACCGCTGTGTTAAGCCTGAGGCCATGATCGGTGGTGGCCAGCACATGCATCGCCACCAACTCGGCCAATACTGCTTGGTTCATATGAGTCATGGCGGCGGGTGTGACCACGATCTGCTCGATCAGATCGAGCAGATCCCCGGTGAGGGTGTCGCGCATCAGCCGGTACGTGGTTCCTGAGTAACTCGCGATGGTCGGCTTGAGGGACACGGCTGTCGCCTCCTTCATTAGTCTCTTGGCGCCTCGGTCTGATCTTCGCTCAAGATCTCGATCGTCCCCGCTCCGCCGTCGACGCGGATCAACTGTCCGGTGTGCAGCTTCTCTGTAGCCCCGATCACCCCGACCACGGCCGGGATACCATACTCACGGGCGACCACTGAGCCATGTGACATGGCGCCGCCGATCTCCATGACCAGCGCACCAGCGCTAAGGAAGAGCGGGGTCCAAGCCGGGTCGGTCCCCGGAGCAACCAGGATCTCACCTTGCGCCAGCTTTGCTCCCTTGGGGTCACGGATGACGCGCACGCGGCCTTCATACATCCCGACCGAGGCGGGGGTCCCGACCAGTGCTCCTGCGCGGGCTGTCTTAGCGGTGTAGAAGGCCTCGCCTTCACTGGTGATCACGCGCGGGACCGCACGGCGTTCCATATCGCGAGCATAGGCGGCCCGATTGGCTGCCGCGAGGCTCGCCAGATCAGCGTCCGCGCGCAGATCATAGAGCGACAAGAAATAGATATCGTCACGGTCGTTAAGCCGGCCCGATTGCGCCAGTTCGTCCCCGACTTGACCCAGGACGCGCCGCACCAAGGCGAGCAGGCGGACGGCGTAGAACTTCGGGTACTCGCGTACACCCATGAGCGCCCGGGTGCGATGGAGCAGCTTGGCGATCAGACCCGCTGCCATAGGCCCCTTCCGTCTGCGTATCTCGCTGACCAGTCGAGCCACCGCCTGCTCGGCCTCATCCGCCCCCTGGCGGAAGTGCTGTTCGGCATCGCTGCTCTCATCATGGCTGAGATAGGTCTGCAACACGCTGATGATATGGCTGGGGTCATCCCACCAGCGCGGCATGCCGATATCGATCTCCCTCACCGCCCGGTGACCATATTTGGCAAGAAACTCTTGCACCAAGGAATGCCCTGGTGTCGGCTCTTCACTATGTTCTTTCAGTGTCCGGGATAGGCGCCACAGGGCGAGGTCCATCTCGGTGGTGGGGTTGTGGCGCAACGAACGCAGAACCGCCTGGAAGTCCGATCTGTCCCCTAACCAGTCTGCCACCCTTTTCTCCGCGTTGAAACGCGAGATCATGGCGACGACCACCACCGGCATGATCCTGATGACGAACTGTGGTAGGAGGGCGCCGAGCAGCCTGCGGATGAACTCGACCCGCTGCTCCACGCCGCTGAGCTGTTCCGCCTGTCTCTCCCACTCGGCGATCAGAGCGTTCATCTCGTTGATCACCAGGTCGCGGTTCTGGTCTGGACGGAGCATGGTGGCGATCAGCCGCCGTACCAAAGCCAACAGCATCGCACGCGGGGCCCTGAATGGCAGCCCGGGCTTCTCGGTCAGGCGAGGGTCGTGCTCGACGAAGTCGCGCAGGATGCTCGAGATCTGTTGGTCGATCTGATTGCTGAGAAAGAGGAAGACCGACTTGGTGCGTTGATGGGTAATCAGGTTGGTTCCATCTAAGTACAGGCGTCCGGCGGCCGACTTCATGGCCGGGGGGATCTCACCCGGCACCACTCCCATACCGAGGAGAGTTCCGGCCGCGCAGCCTGCCATCTGAAAGGCAGAGATCCCCGCCGGAGTTAGCGGCTCAGCCAAGCCCTGCAGCGTGTTGAAGCAGGCATAGACACGCAAACCTTTGTCGGTCGGTACCGGTGGATAGAGCTCCGGGAAGAGCGACGTGATCGGCCTCGTCTGCAGCAAGGCGAGATGCCCTTCAGTGGAGATCGCCCACTCGATATCCTGGGGAGAGCCATAATGCTTGGCCACCTGCCTGCCCATGGCAACCAACGCCTTGATCTGATCTGCATCCAGGCAGGGCTGCTCCTGCAGCTCGCATGGGAGCTGCATCGTCTCTGTCCCGCCCGCTTGCCCGACCGTCCAGACCAGCTTGCGACTGATGCTGCTCTCGATCGGTTTGCCGCTCGTGGCCTCGACGACCCAATGATCGGGGGTTACTCGGCCGCTGACCACCGCCTCGCCTAGCCCCCATGAACCATCGATCACCATCTGGTCGCGGCGTCCAGTGAGCGGGTTGGCGGTGAAAAGAACGCCCGCTGTCTGGGCAGGGATAAGCCTCTGAACGACCACCGCCAAGGCGACATCCGCTGGCGAGATCTGTTGCTTGACGCGGTAGGAGAGCGCACGCGCTGTCCAGAGTGAGGACCAGCAGCGCTGTACGGCGGTCAAGACCGCTTCGGCGCCTTCAATATGAAGATAGGTCTCCTGCTGCCCGGCGAACGAAGCCGAGGGCAGGTCCTCGGCGGTGGCCGACGAGCGGACGGCGACCACCCCCGCGCCGAGCTGGCCGTAGGCCTCGGCGATGGCGACCGCCATGGACGCGGGGATGACACCCCGCGCAAACAGGGCTCGGATCTGAGTTGAGGCGCGATCAAGGCTTCCCATATCAGCGGAATCAGCCACGGCCGTCCAACGTTCGATCTGCGGTTGTAGATCATTGGCGAGCACGAACTCCTGATAGGCCGCGGTGGTCACCACAAACCCCTCGGGAACGGGCAGACCGGCGGCAGCCATCTCCCCTAGATTGGCGCCTTTGCCACCGGCAATCGGTAGGCTCTCCTTGCCAAGCTCGCGGAACCAGCGGATGTAGTTCATATTTGTCGACGCCACCTCGTTCTTCTTGCGACTGAATAGCCAAAGGTTCGCCACCGCCGGAAAGAGTCCTCCGCCTCCCGCAAGTAAGTTTCCCATACCGCTACGCTGTCCCATGAGGAACCTGCGTGTTTCTCAGACGGTGGCTCACTGCGGGCGATGGGTCGTCGGCTACGGGTATCCTTGGCTGATGTGTTAGCGCAAGCAACCGCCGCATCCTACGTTACAACTGTCGCTCGTGGCTTATCCAAGTCACGAGCGACACCGCGCCTATCCGGCACTAGTTGTAACTCCGGTCGGCGTGGACCCGTTGCTCTGCAGCCGGGTCCGAGCAGGAAACTGGCAAGAAAACCCGAAACACTGGGAAGATCCTTGCCTCAGAGAACTTCACCAAGGGGGGAGAGCAATTGATGCGGACAGAAGCAGAGATGATGAACTTGATCTTGGGCGTGGCGCGCCAGGACGAGCGCATTCGAGCGGTGGCGATGAACGGCTCCCGCACCAATCCCAATGCCCCTAAAGATATCTTCCAGGACTACGATATCGTCTATATCGTCACCGATGTCGCTTCCTTCACCGCCGACCACGCTTGGGTGGACGTCTTCGGCGAGCTGATGATCATGCAACTGCCCGACGAGATGACCGCGGTCCCCTCTGAGCCCACGAACCGCTTTGCCTATCTGATGCAGTTTGCTGATGGCAACCGGATTGACATGACCCTCGTTCCCGTCGAGGAAGCAGAGGCCTATAGTAGCGAGGATAAGCTGACCATGGTGCTGCTGGACAAGGACGGCTGCTTCCCGCTGCTGCCCGCTCCCAGTGATGAGGAGTACTGGGTTAAGCGGCCCACCGCTAAAGCTTTTGCCGACTGCTGCAATGAGTTCTGGTGGGTGGCTCCTTACGTGGCCAAAGGCTTGTGGAGGAGGGAGATCCTCTACGCTCATGAACACCTTGATCGCTATGTCAAGGATATGCTGATCATGATGCTCTCATGGCAGGTGGGGATACAGACCGACTTTACTGTCAGCGTGGGCAAGTGTGGCAAGTATCTGGAGCAGTATCTCGCTCCGGAGTTGTGGCGCGCACTGCTCGCCACTTACGCGGACGGTAGCTACGAGGACGTGTGGCGGGCACTGTTTGCCACCTGCGACTTGTTCCGCACCACCGCCACGAATGCGGCGGCGCACTTTGGTTACGAATACCCCCACGACGATGACCAGCGCGTCAGCGCTTATCTACGGCGTGTTAGGGAACTCCCTGCGGACGCCGCTGATATGGACTAATATGAATTGAGTCCCTAGTCCCTAGCCCCTAGTCCCTAGTGGATAAGTCGATGGAGACCGTTTCCTTCTCTATGGCATCGCCGAGGCGTCGAGGGAATTAGGTCTTATTCTGCCAATCAGTTCGTGATTGTCGCTCCAGCCGGCCCGCGTTATACTGAGCACAGAGTCAAGCTAGAGATTGCAGTCGGGAGGTCATATCGATGGAAGCAAAGAAACGGACGCTGCGGGTGGCCGTCGTGCAGGCGGCACCGGTAATCATGGACCGTGACGAGACCATCAAGAAGGCCATTGCGCTGATCAAGCAGGCCGGCGAGAACCAAGCCGAACTGGTGGTATTTCCTGAAACCTTCATCCCCGCCTATCCCAGGGGGCTCTCCTTTGGCTTCATCGTTGGTAGCCGCACCATGGAAGGGCGCAAGGATTGGCAGCGCTACTACGAGAACTCGATCGCCGTACCGAGTCGTGAGACCGATCTGCTCGGCAAGGCGGCTCAAGAGGCCGGGGTCTATCTATCCATGGGGATCACCGAGCGCGAGGCTTCGGAGACCAACCACACCCTCTACTGCAGCAACGTCTTCTGGGGTCCAGACGGCAAGGTGCTGGGCAAACACCGCAAGCTCAAGCCGACTGGCTCGGAACGGCTGATCTGGGGCGAGGGGGACGGCAGCACACTGACGGTGATCGATACACCTTTCGGTAAGATGGGCTCGCTGATCTGCTGGGAGAACTATATGCCTCTGGCCCGGACGGCGATGTATGGCAAGGGGGTCACCATCTACCTGGCGCCGACCGCCGACTCTCGCGAGGAGTGGCAGTGCACCATGCGCCATATCGCGCTGGAAGGCCGCTGCTTCGTGATCGGCTGCAACCAATACGTCGAGAAGAGCATGTATCCCACTGATTTGAACTACTACCATGAACTGGAGAACCAACCCGAGGTGATGTGCCGCGGCGGCAGCTGCATCGTCAACCCATTTGGCCAATACGTCGCTGGCCCGGTCTTTGACCGTGAAGAGATCTTCTACGCCGATCTAGATTTGGATCAGGTCGTGCAGAGCCGCCTGGATTTTGATCCCACGGGACACTACGCCCGCCCTGATGTGTTTACGCTGAAGGTGGAGGAATAAGAAGACGGAGCAGCCGGTCATCTGACCGGCTGCTCCGTCTTCATTCATATGCCGCACCCCTAGTGCTGGGCCAAAGTACCAAGGGAACGACAGCGGGTCTCGATGCGGCGGAAGATCACATATCCTACGGAGAAGGTGACGAACATGAAGATCACCAATATCGCCTGCTCCGCGGCGATGGGCAGGATGGTCGTGGTCTTCATCAGTAGCCCGCGGATGGCGTCGTAGCCGTAAGTTAGCGGGATGGCTAGCGAGATGGCCATCAGTGGCCTGGGCAGTACATTGATCGGGAACTGGCTGCCGCTGAGGATGGTGATGTTGTTGCTGACGATATCGATGACGTTGTTAGCGTTGTTGGTCAAGAGCACCACCCCTGCCAGAGCGAAGCCAAAGCCATAGAGGGCGATGATCAGCGGGATCAGGGTCATCAGGGCTGGTATGGCGCTGCCGATAAAGCTAAAGCCAAATAGCAGCCAGCAGGCGAGAGCAATGCTCAGCGAGTTCAGCGTAGTGAGGAAGATGCTGAAGAGTGAACGCCCTACCAGTTGTACCAGCACCGGGACCGGGGTGAGCCAGTTGGACTCCAGCACCCCAGAGTCCATCTCGTTCTTGAGTGCGAAGCCCATCCCCCAGAAGACCGCGCTGACGTAGCTGGAGACCAGGCCGCCGAGGATCAAAAAAGCCATGTAGTCGGTGGTTCCCGCGTAGGCCTGCAGCCCGACATTGACACCATCCACCTGGAAGCTCTTCGACATGAAGTAGACGGGTGTCAACCACATCACTGGCTCGACCACGCGCATGACCGCATTGAGGGGGTAGCTGAGGAAGACTTGCAGGTCCTTGCGGAAGATCGCCCAGATCGCCAAGATGGCGTGTCGCCAGCCAGTTAATCGTTCCATATGATCACTCCTTACGAGTAATAGCCCAACGGCCAAAGGCCAAAGCCCAAAGAGGGCCCGATGGTTCCAACCGCTCCTACAAGGGACTAGAGACTCGGGACTAGGGACTCACTTAATACTGCCCAATCGTTCCGGTATCGGTGAGGTGCCGCTGCATGAAGGCAAAGGTGGCGAAGCCAGCCGCGATCAATACCGCGCCAGAGACCGTCAAGAACCGGAGTTGAGAAGCGATAGCGCCTAGCCCCTGGCCCGCGACGATCGCCCGGACGCCGCTGATGGAGTGTGTCAGTGGCAGCGCCTGCGAGACGCTGCGCATCCAGCCAGGCAGCACCGCCACCGGATAGGTGATCCCGCAGAAGACGGTCATCAGCCCGCGGATAAAGAAGATCAAGGCATTGATCTCCTTGGCGACCAGGACAATACTAGCAAAGATCATACCGATTCCGTAGATCGATGGGATTGAGGCTAGGATGATCAATGCCAGGTGCCAGAAGCTACCCGCTAGACGTACACCCCAGATCAGGTATATGGTCAGAGCGGAGATCCCCACCATAACCAGCCCCATCAGCGCCTCGGTGACAAATGAGCCGAGCAAGAGGAAGACCTTGGGCACCGGTGCCAGCCAGTTGGACTCCAGCGTCCCGCGCACCTGCTCGTCGCGCAGTGCAAAACCCAGGTTCCAGAGCATCATGTTAAACCACATCCAGAAGGTGGTGCCGATGGCGATAAAGCCAGCATAGTCGGTGGTTCCGGCCAGGCTGCCGAAGGTGGCAAGAGCTGCACCATCCGGCCCGGCCAGCGCCTTGGAGGAGAAGATGTAGCCAAAAGGAAAGAGCAGCGGCCAGATCAGCATCGAGATGAACCAAGAGGGGTAGCGAATATAGGTCAACCATCGCCGCTTGATCACAGCGACCATGGCGGTCCAGAGACTCGGTCGCAATTGGTCTGCCATAGTTATGCACCCCCTACTCACGCAGTGATTTGCCGGTCAGATGGATGAAGACATCTTCGAGGCTGACCTCTTTGGTGGCGAAGGTGATGACCCCGGCTCCTTGATTTACCAGATAGGTCAGTGCCTCGCCGGCGGTCAGACCACCATTGAGATGCAGGTTGAGCTCGTGATGACGGCTGGTTTCATTGAAGCGGGCGGTCAGATTGCGTGCCCCTTGAGCCAGCATCTCCTGAGCCCATGACTCCTGCCAGCGATCTAGCTCGACGGTGAAAAGCTTCTGATCATCAAGACTGTGTTTCAGCTCGCTTGGGGTGGCCAGGGCGATGATCCGGCCGTGGTCGATGATGGCGATCCGGTCGCAGAGCTGGTCCGCCTCTTCCATGTAGTGGGTGGTGAGGAGCACGGTGCGCCCTTCCTGCTTGATCTCGAGGATGATATCGCGCAGGTTGCGCGCCGATTGCGGGTCCAGTCCTGCTGTAGGTTCGTCGAGGATCAAGATCTGCGGCTCTGCCAGCATGGCCTTGGCTAGGCAGATGCGTTGGCGCATGCCGGTGGAGTACTTCTCCACCTTCTCATCGGCCCGCTTTTCCAGAGAGAAGCGGGTGAGGAGCTTGTTGATCCGTTCTTTGGCCAGTTTGGCCGGGATGCCATAGAGTGCGGCGAAGTACTCCAGGTTCTCACGTCCGGTCAGCTTCCAGTAGATCGAGCGCTCACCAGCTAGGACCGTGCCGAGATGGCGCAGCGCTTGGTTCGGCTGGCGGATGACGTCTGTGCCTGCCACTCTGATCTGACCAGAGGTTGGTCTCAGCAGCGTGGAGATCATCTTGATCGTTGTCGTCTTGCCGGCGCCATTGGGCCCTAGAAGCCCAAAGACCTCGCCCTGCTGAATCTGACAGGAGACATTATCCACCGCCACAAAGACCGAGCCGCCATCTTGGGCTTTGCCCTTGCGGGCAGGAAACTCCTTGCGCAGGTTCTCGATCTCAACAATA
This sequence comes from uncultured Clostridia bacterium, assembly GCA_964540595.1. Taxonomy (GTDB): domain Bacteria; phylum Bacillota; class JAAYKD01; order JAAYKD01; family CAYOCI01; genus CAYOCI01. The sequence goes on along the minus strand of CAZINL010000037.1, from coordinate 5,411 downwards.
CCCATCGACATATTAAGCCACCCCTTAATATTATTAAGCTAAGCCTATTATGTGGTAGTGATTGGATGCTGTCAAGATAGTTTTTGCTGTTGCCTTAATATTTTTTACCCCAACCTTAATAATGCGCAACTTGGTTATCCCTTGTGATGACCAGAGTGACTGCCAAATATAAAGCAGCGGGCCCTCAGGGCCCGCTGCTTCCGCGTACATCTTCTTGTTCCTACCCAACAAAGTCAAAGAATCTCAGGCACTCGATGAACTCCTTGGACCTAAAGCCCACTGTGGTGGCATTGACGCGCTCGGCACCGGGGTACCACTGGCCGCGATTGGCGTTGTGCTCGTCCTTGAACTGGATCTCCATGAAGTATTCGGGGGCTAGGCGGTAGGGTTTGAAGCGGTTCAGTTCCTGCAGCGCCTTGGTGACGCCGGCCTTGATCAGCGCGCGTGACTTGGCGGGATGCAGGTTCAAGGTGGCGGTGCCGATCGCTTCCTTGACGGCGACGGACTCGATATCGCCAAACAGCCCACGGCAGTACTCGCCGATCGCCTTGTCACCAGCGACAAAGGCCATCGGTACGCCGTAGTGCCCGGCGATCAGGGCGTTGAGCCCAGCCTCGGCCAGGGAGACGCCGTTGAGGCGCAAGTCCTCGATCTTGCCGTTCATGGTATGCTTCAGCGTCGCATTCGGCGTATTGGCCTTGGCGTGGTAGCCGACAAACATCGCTGCGTCGAAGCTCTCATTGATCCCTTCCATCATCCCAAAGATGCTTCCTGACCAGTTGCGCAGGAGCCTGGCCTCGGAGTGAAGCAGCTCGGGGAGCAGATTGCAGGCGCTGCTATGAGAGTCGCGGACGACGATCTCGGTGGCACCGGCAGCCAGAGCCCCTTCGATGGCAGCATTGGTCTCCTCGGTCATCACTTTGCGGAAATACTCGTAGTCATGTTCCCCGATATTGGTCTCGTTCCACTTCGTAACCCCAGTGATCCCTTCCATATCGACAGAGATGAAAATCTTCATATTGATCAGCCTCCTTCAGCCTTACACTTCGCCAGCGTTATGGGAAATCCTGCCCAAAGATCCTTGCTCGATCAAACGAGGTTGGGCCTGACCCGGGATCAGGCCCAACCTCATTCATCTCTTACGTCCACTCCGGTGCATCGGCCACTAATCGGCTAAATGAGCTCTGGCGATCATCGACCAAAGTAGCGATCACCTTGCCGCTGGCGGTCTCCAGGCAACTGAGGAACCCGCTCCCTGTCCCAGTCTGGTGCCAGTCGCGGAATAGTTCATGAAACGTCTCGCCGTCGCGCGTGGCTACGATCACGCCCGCACCACGACCGACGACCGAGAAGGCCATGTAGATTGCGGCATCTTTGTCTGGGCGGCGAAAGATCAACTGACCGACCACCTTGAGCGATGAATTGTCCTCGATACGATGCGCCAGCTCCACTGTCGGGGGCGTAACGCGCTCCCGTCTTCTGATACGCAGGACCCCATTCAGCCGTGTATCGGTGGCCAGCAGTAGACAGCTCTCCAGGGCGATCATGCTGGTGGGCTGAGTGTGCACGCCACCCGTGTCCACGGTCTGCCAGGTGCTGCCCCAGTCGTCGCTGTAACAGATACCACCGTAGGGCCAATCACCATGGGTAAGCCAGATGCGGTTGACGTATGGGTCAAAGGTGATCCCGTGCAGGTGCGAGCCGGCCTGCCTCCCTAACTCGAAGATCGGCCGCCAGGTGGCTCCATGATCGGTGCTGAGGTAGGCCTGTCGCGCATTCCCTCCTGTGATCTTCGAACCATACTCGGCTACGACGACGATATTGTCGTAGACGCTGATCCCCCAGGAGTTCTCCACATAGACATTGCAAGCCGATAGATCGAGCACCTTGACCCATTGCGCAAGCTGGGGTATGGCGGCATTGTAGCCGCTGCTTCTCCAGATGGACCCAGGCTGCTCGCCACGTGTATCACGTAGGCACACCAGCAGTTGACCATCGCCAGCGCTCCGCACCGCCGAGATGGAGTGGGGGAAGCTGTGCACCGTTATCCAGGTCGCGCCGTCATCGTGGGATTGACGCAGGACAGGAGAGAGGTTGGCATAGAGGATTCGTCCGTCGGGTGAGACCCAACAAGGATAGCGGTAGTCAGCGCTCGTGATCTCAGCCCTTAGGCGAGGGGGGTATGGCATGGACCGCTCACCCCCAAGTGTCGAGTCCGAAGGGCTACCCCCTGCTGGTCCACGAACCAGGCGACCGTCCGCGTCAACCCATCCTCGAACTCGATGGTCGGTACGTAGCCCAATGCGCCTCGCGCTCGTGCGATCTCGGCAAGCGAGTCGCGGACATCCCCAGGGCGAGCATCCGCATGCCTAGGCTCCACCTCGATGCCAGTAATCTGCTTTAGCATGGCGAGCAACTCCAGTAGGCTGATCCGGCGCCCGCTGCCGATATTGAAGACCCTACCCGCGGCCTTCTCCCCGGGCGCAATGGCGGCCAGCAGGTTGGCTTGGACGACATTGTCGACATAGGTAAAGTCCCTGGTCTGCTCTCCATCGCCGTAGATCACCGGGGCCTCGCCGCTGAGCAGCCCGGTGATAAAGCGCGGGATGACCGCCGCGTACTCCGACAGTGGGTCTTGCCTGGGCCCGAAGACATTGAAGTAGCGCAGCGCCACCGTCTCCAGGCCATAGAGTTGGTAAAAGACGCGACAGTAGAGCTCACCGGTGTACTTGGTGACGGCGTAAGGGGAGAGGGGGTTGGGTGGTAGCGCCTCACTCTTCGGTAGCACGGCGGTATCACCATAGGCTGAGGACGATGCAGCGTAGACGACGCGCTCGACGCCAGCGTCACGCGCCGCCAAGAGGACGTTGAGCGTTCCCGAGCTATTGTGGTCGTGGCTCTGCCAAGGCTCGCGGACTGATCTGGCGACCGATGGCAGCGCGGCCTGATGGAAGAGATACTGGACCCCCTGTGTGGCCTCGCGGACGAGCTCCGGATCGCGGATATCGCCCTCGATGAAGCGGATCGACTCATCCAGCTCCGCTAGGTTCGCTCTCTTCCCGGTCGAGAGGTTGTCAATGACGATCACCTCATGGCCCGATCGTACCAGCTGGTGGACCAGGTTGGAGCCGATGAAGCCCGCTCCGCCAGTGACGAGTGATCTAGGCATGGCCGCGGTCCCCCTCTCGCACTGCCTCGCTACGCTGGCGGCGGGTCGCTTGCCAGTCGGCGATCGTGGGCAACGGTGCACCTAGGCACAGGATGTGGGGCTGGCTGATCCCGCCAAAGCCATGGCGTGTATCGATCACCATATGAGCGTGGTCAGCCAACCAGTGGTAGTCATAGTCGCTGTGATTGACAAGCAGAACGACGCAGTCATACGTTGCCAGACTATCAGGTGTCAGCTCGACGCCCTTGATCAGCTCCCGATCGGAGCGAAATTGTGCGATGTAGGGGTCGTTGAAGTCCACCCGTGCCCCCTGCTCTCTCAGCAGCTCGTAGATCTCTAGGCTGGGAGCTTCGCGTAGATCATTGATGTCGGGCTTGTAGGCCATGCCGAGCAGTAGGATCTTGGCTTGATGCAGATTCTTGCCGTCGAGATTGAGAGCGGCGGCGATCTTGGTGATCACATGGCGCGGCATGCTGCTGTTGATGTCGTGGGCCAGCTCGATGAAACGACTATGGAACTTGTAGGTCTTGGCCTTCCAGGCCAGATAGAGCGGGTCTAGAGGGATGCAGTGGCCGCCGATCCCTGGGCCGGGGTAGAAGGGCATGAAGCCAAAAGGCTTGGTCTTGGCTGCCGCGATCACCTCCCAGATATCGATCCCCATCCGTTCGCACATCAACGCTGCCTCATTGACAAAAGCAATATTGATCGAACGAAAGGTGTTCTCCAGCAGCTTGACCATCTCCGCTACCCGTGCAGAACTGACCGGCACCACCTTAGCCATGACTTGCCCGTAAAGCAGAGCGGCTATCTCGGTGCAGACGGGGGTGATCCCGCCAACGACCTTTGGAATATCAGTGGTCTTGTAGCGGCTATTGCCGGGGTCCACGCGCTCGGGCGAGAAACAGATGCAGATATCTTGGCCGGGTGTATACCCGGCTTTTTGCACACCTACAGCGACTAGCTCTTCCGTGGTTCCTGGGTAGGTGGTGCTCTCTAAGATCAGCAGCATACCCCTATGCAGGCGGCTGATCATGGCGGTGAGAGCAGCCATGATATAGGACATATCGGGCTCATTGGTCTTCTGCAGCGGGGTAGGCACGCAGATAATCGCCACATCGCAGTGGCGCAGGTGTTCATAGTCGGTCGTCACCCGCAGCCGACGCGTCTCCATGGCAGTCTGGAGTTCGCTGGCCGTGACATCTAGGATATAGGAGCGCCCACTAGCTAGCTGGTTGACCCGCTCCTGATCGATATCAATGCCAATGGTCGCAAAACCGTTTTGGACCATGGCCATGGCCAGCGGCAGCCCCACATAGCCTAGCCCGATAATGCCAATGACGGCCTCCCTAGCCTCTATCTTGGCACGTAGCGTCTGAAGGTCCGTAGGTCCATGGTCCTGTGCTTGATCCATACAACTCAACTCCCGTCTCCCTCACCAATACAATGTATGGGGCGGGCGCCATGGCGGTGATGTCAGGACGGTACCAGCTTAGTCCTATGACCAGTGACCCGGTTGCTCGCATGCACAACGTAACTAGGCGACGCTTACAATAAGTAGCATCATGATTCCTCGCCCGGCGGCAAGATGACCCGGCGAGCTTTCACCAAACTCTCGGGGGAGGGAAGTATATGAACCTTTCATGGCAGGCGGTTGATCAAGTCATTGGTACAGGGCTCGTGTGGGGCAGTGCGGTGCTAATGGTGGTCCTGCTCGCCATGGCGGCTATTCGCCTACACCAGCAGCGGTCCAGCGGTACTGGCCCTGACCTGCCGCAGCGGGTGCTGTTCGTGCAGCGGGCGGCCAACTTAGGAGGATCGCAGAACTCCACCTATACCAGGATGGTCGCTCTCAAGGGGCAGGGGATTAGATCAGAGAGCCTCTTTTATGTTACGGGGGCGGGGCTAGCCACCTATATCGGCTTTCCCACTCATATCATCAAGGGTCGCAACGCTCAGGCACAGCTGGTGCGCTCCGAGCAGTACGACCTGATCTCCATCGTCAATGTGGTAACCTTCATCCCGGTCCTGCGCCAGATCGGTTACCGCGGGCGGGTGATCGTCGAGATCCGGGGTAGAGCGGAGCGATCGCTGGGTAAGCTCCCCAACATCAGCAGCCAGGATATTGACGCTATTGTCGTACCATCTCACTATGTCAAGTCTCTGGTGCATGATGTACTGCTCGACGGGAGTATCCCTGTCCATGTATTACCCAACGCCATCGATACTACAGTCTTCCACCCCA
>CAZINL010000036.1:6844-22279 GCA_964540595.1 uncultured Clostridia bacterium | reverse complement strand
GTAGGGGATGGCGTCTTCGTCGAAGTCATACTTGGGGTGATGGCCGGGAAAGTCGCAGCCCTTGGCGGGGTTGGTGGCGCCGAGGCGGAAGAAGGTGGCCGGGACCTTTTCGGCAAAGTAGGCGAAGTCTTCGCCGCCCATGGATGGGTTGGCGATACGGAAGACGTTCTCTTGGCCTAAGACGCGGTGAGCTACCTCTTCGAGCAGATCAGTCATGGCGGCATCATTGACTACCGACGGGTAACCATGATGATAGTCGAAGCTATAGTCGCAGCGGAAGCTGTCGCAGATCCCTTTGACGATTCGTTCGATCCGTTCCGGCATGCTGGCGCGGACGTTGGCATCCAGGGTGCGGACGGTACCGGTCATGACCACTTCGTCGGCGATGACGTTGCCGCGATAGCCGCCATTGATGGTGCCAAGGGTAACGACCACGGAACCGAGCGGATCGATCTCGCGGCTGGCGATGGTCTGAAGAGCGACGATGGTGTGCCCGGCAGCGATGATGGCATCGATGGATTTGTGCGGGTGGGCGCCATGGCCACCTTTGCCAGTGATTTTGATATCGATGCTGTCAGTACCAGCACTATTCACGCCGCTACGCAGACCGATCTGGCCAGGACGATAGTCGCCGGTGTGAAGATGAAGTCCCAGAGCCGCGTCGACTTTGGGATTCTCCAAGACGCCTACTTCGACCATGGGCTGTCCGCCGCCTGGACCTTCTTCGGCGGGCTGGAAGAGGAACTTGACATTCCCGGCGATCTGGTCGCGGCGCTCGCTGAGCAGCTTGGCGACGCCCATTAGGATGGTGGTGTGTCCGTCATGCCCGCAGGCGTGCATCTTGCCTTTGACTGTAGAAGCATATTCCTTGCCGTTCTGCTCGAGGATCGGGAGTGCGTCCATATCAGCACGAATGGCGATGGTCTTGCCTGGCTTGGCTCCTCGTAGCAACCCGACTACGCCGGTATTAGCTACACCAGTGGTTACCTCGATCCCCTCCAGCCCGCGCAGATAATCCGCGACGATGCCAGAGGTCCTGACCTCCTGCATCCCCAGCTCGGGGTGACGGTGAAAGTCACGGCGGATGGCGACAAAATCATCTTTAAGTTGCTGTGCTCTGGTCAATAGATCCATGATCTCTCCTCCTTGTCAAAATAGATTGGCAGGGTTAATGTTATCTGGTTTCGACACGGCGAGGGGCATCTCCTTTGAGTTGCTCTCCGCCTCACGCGGCTATCAGCATAACGACTATTTTCCATTCTACTTGTTTGATCAGATCCACCCTGCCTGTGCTACAATAGGGAACAGCAGATTTGTTACGGCGACCACCTTATCTTGTCTAGACCACACACTGGGGGTAACACGACATGGCCGATCTGATGAACAGTCTCGCCGCATGGCTCATTCACAATAGTACCATGGTTCTGATCGGCTCGTTGACCGCCTTTGGTGTCATCACGTTGGTCTTTGTTGTTACCTGCGCCCGCTTGCGCAAGACCGTTGAACGCTACCGTCGCCTGCTGGCCATTATCGGTGAGCACAATATAGAACAGCTGCTGCTGGACCAAGTAGATACGGTTCGCACGGTCAAAGCGGACGTCGATAGCTTTGCGTCTCGATTGCGCAGCCTGGAAGTCGGTCAAGCAACCCATCTGCAGCATCTGGGGGTCGTTCGCTTCAACGCCTTTGCCGATATCGGCAGTGACCTCAGCTTTGCCGTGGCACTGCTTGATCACCATCATAATGGCGTGGTGTTGAGCTGCATCCATGGCCGAGATGAGGCTCGCACCTATGCGAAGCCGATCACCCAGGGACGCTCATCTTATGCGCTCTCGCGTGAAGAGCTCTTAGCCATCGACAGAGCGTCCCAAGCATCTAGCCCAGACCATCAGGAAGGAAAACGCCCCGCCAAGAGCGAATAGGATCGCATCACCGGTCAGGGAAGTTTGACAGCCCACGCAGGCTGGCAGATCCCACTCCGATCCCAAGACCCAATTGTCATCGCTTACCCACCGGTAACGAACAATTGGGTCTTGTTGCCTACAACCGTCTCTGCAAGCGAAATGGAGGCGATGGGATGTTGGTATGGAGGCGCTTTCGTTATGGTGTCTGGGTATTTGCCGCTCTCGCGTCACTGATCGCGATCATGACCTTCCTCAGCAGCATACAATACTGGCACCTGGCACAAAAGCACACCATGGCCATGCGCGAACAGCGTTTGTCAGGACTGACCCGTTATTTACAGGAATATGTCGATGATAGCCTAATCTATCCGGACTCGCTACAGCCGGCAGAGCGTATCTCGCTGGTCCGTCAGCAAGTCGCGCCGGTTCTAGGAAGGCTGACGAGCGCCAACCCGCGCATCACCATGGGTGTCTACCTGTCAGCTGTCGATCAGGTCATCGTCTATACCCCATCACAGCAGTCAGGAGACCGCATCAGTAGTCCAGCCGACACTACCCTCTATAAGGCGATTGCCTCCACCGGCGATCAGTTCCTCAGGCTGCGCAAAGAGACGGGTGAGGTCACCAGTTTCATGGCACCCCTCGTGGCTGATGGCGAGACCATCGGGACGGTCTTTGCCGATGAACCGGTCGACATGCTGCTGCTCGAACAGGCCGAGCATCTACGGACGATCTGGATCAATGGCGCCGTCATGGTCGTGATCGGGCTGATCTTCTCCGTCTTGCTGACCGCATCCCTGAGCAAGAACGTGGTGCGGCTGGTCAATGGCATTCGCCAGATGGCGGTCGACCGCAATCACCGTGTCCGGGTGGACGCAGGCGAATTTGGCGAGGTTGCCTCGGCGATCAACGCGCTGACGCGATCACTGCGGGACAATCAGCAGCTACTGCAAACTCTGCTTCAGCAGCTCCCCATGGGGGTACTGGTCCTAGATCGCGAGGGGGTTATCACTTACGTCAATCGGACAGCCCTAGAGTTCACCGATCTACTACCAGAGGGGGTAATTGGCAAGCCACTTCTCGACCGCTTCCCAGAGGCGGCACCGATGGTTGCCACGGTCCTGGTGGATGGTCGCGAGCTACGTGATCTGATCTATCGCGGCCAGATCGTGGATCGTGGCACGGTGGCCCTGCGTGTCTATGGCACCCCGTTGCGTGGCGACCTAGGGGACGTGATTGGAGCCGTCTGCCTGTTTGCTGATATCACAGAAAGTGATCGTCTAGAGCAAGCCAATGGGACGTTGTTGGAGCAGATTCGTCAAGCCGAAAAGCTCGCCCTGGCGGGTGAACTTGCGGCAGGGACCGCCCATGAGATTCGCAATCCTCTGATGGTCATCCAAGGGTTTGTCAAGATGGTGCGCGATCGTCTTGGCGCTGAGAGCGTCGAACGTGAATGGCTGCAGCTGTCGCTCGACGAGGTGGAACGGATCAAGGAGATCACCAGCGAGTTTCTGGTGTTGGCCAAACCCACTGCCCCGCAGCGCATTCCCACCGATGTGGTCCGGGTCATCCAGGAGACCCTGCAGATGGTGGACAGTATGGCATTTTCCGGCGGGGTGAAGGTGCGATCGATCTATCCAGATCAGCACCCCATCTGTTCGGCGGACAGTCAACAGCTGAAGCAGGTTTTCCTCAATCTCTTCACCAACGCCATCCAAGCCATGCCCGGAGGAGGCGAACTAACGGTCGACGTAGGGACGATAGATCCGACTGGCCGTTTTGTGGTACGGATCCACGATACGGGGATCGGGATCAAAGCAGCGGATCTATCACGCATCTTTGATCCGTTTTTCTCGCGCCGGGAACAGGGGACAGGTCTTGGATTAACAGTCACGGCACGCATTGTACAGAATCACGAGGGAACCATTGAAGTAAAGAGTGAGCCAGGGGCAGGTACCGTTTTTACGGTCACCCTGCCTGCTAGGATGATCTAAGGAGAGGAGTTAGAAGATGATCACAGAGGTCAGCGCCGGAGGCATTATCATTCATCAAGGCCTAGTGCTTGCCATTCAGAACCGTTTCGGCGAGTGGGTATTCCCCAAGGGCCATATCGAGGCGGGTGAAACCGCCGAACAAGCCGCTCTCAGGGAGGTCTGGGAAGAGGCTGGTATTCACGCGACCATCATGCGGCATATTGGCGAGACCCGTTATCAGTTCTATGCCGAAGGCAGTTTGCGGGATAAGACGGTGCATTGGTATCTGATGAAGACCGATGACCCTACCATTCGCCTGAGCAAGGACGAGGGATTCCAGTCGGGTCAGTTTACCACCATCGAAGAGGTGCATAAGCATCTCGCCTATGACAATGACCGTCAGATGCTGGAGATCGTCTCCGGGCAGATTCGCTCAGGACTGGAGTAGCGGCGGGGAGCCAGCACCACCGCGTTGAGACCCTGGAAAGGAGTACCCTATGTCCATCACCACCGTGTTGTTTGATCTCGATGGCACACTGATCGATACCCGCGATCTGATCCTCAAATCCTTTGCCCACACCTTTGAGCAGGTGCTGCAAAAGAGCATCCCCGAGGATGAACTGCTGCTGCACTTTGGGCGCCCGTTGGTCTACACCATGCAGACCTATGGACCTGATCGGACCACAGAACTGCTACAAACGTATCGCGAGTTTAACCACAGCCATCACGACGAGCTGACCAAGGAGTTTCCCATGGTGCGCGCTACCCTAGCTGAACTGAAACAACGAGGTTATCGGCTAGGCATCGTGACCTCTAAGATCCGACGGGTGGCCGTGATGGGGCTGAAGCTTTTTGACCTAGACGGCCTAATGGAGATCCTCGTCTTTGAGGAAGATACCGAGAAGCACAAACCGGAGCCGGAACCCGTGCTCAAGGCGCTGGAACTGGCCCGGGTCGAACCGACCGAGGCGCTCTATGTGGGCGACAGCCCTTACGACATCCTGTGCGGGCAGCGCGCTGGTGTCAAGACCGCAGCGGCGCTCTGGACCAGCTATGCCCACGAGAAACTGCTGAAGTTAAAGCCGGACTATGCCCTGGAGAGCATAACTGACCTCTTGGAGCATCTGCCACCACGATAATGGATAAGACAGAGGACGGATTACGCAGTGAGCGTAACCCGTCCTCTTTGTCTATTCGGAGCTTGAGACTTCATGGCGGTGACCTACGGGCACGGCAGAGCAGCGCCCGTAGGTCACCCATTATCGTAGGGATATGTGTAGCCCCCGGTGTAGGGGCGCTGCTCTGCCGCGCCCGCCGTTTTCCACAGACTCTGGAGTCCTTCCCAAGCATCACTGTGGACTCTGCGGCGGCACATGCTCCCGCACCAGATCATTGACCACCACGCTGGCGGCGATCAGCCCTGCCACCGAGGGGACAAACGAGATGCTCCCTGGGATCTGACGCCTCACGGTACAGCTGCGCATATCCTTGTGCGGGCAGACGCAGTCGGTGGCGCAGCTGCTCTCCAACACCAGCGGCGTCCTTGGCGGCTCCGTGGAGTAGACCACCTTCACCCCACGCTCGATCCCCGCCTTGCGCAGCTCCTTGCGCAACACCTTGGCCAGCGGATCAGTGTGGGTCTTGGAGATATCCACCACCTCAAAGCGCGTCGGGTCCAGTTTGTTTCCCGCCCCCATGCTGGCGATGATCGGTATCCCTAAGCGATAGGCGTGCTTGATCAGCGCCAACTTAGCCGAGACGGTGTCGATGGCATCCACGATATAGTTCAGGTCAGCGGTGACAAACTCCGCTGCAGTGTCAACGGTCACAAACGAGCGGTGCGTCTCCACCTGACACTTCGGGTTGATATCTATGATCCGTTGGCGCATGATGTCCACTTTGACCTTACCCACCGTCGACCGAAGCGCCGGGAGTTGGCGGTTGATATTGGTTAGGCAGACGCAGTCATCGTCGATTAGAACCAATCTGCCAACCCCAGCGCGAGCTAGCGCCTCCACGGTATATGAACCTACTCCACCTACCCCGAAGACCGCCACCGAGCTCTCGGCAAGCCTGCGTACGCCCTCGGGGCCAACCAACAACTCAGTACGTGAAAAGGCATTGAGTGGCATCTCTAAAGCTCCTTCCCTCGGAAAATCAGCCACTGCTGTGCATTGGTCCTCACCATATGATAACTGCCCTGGACCCTTTCGCCAAGCAAAACCACGACGATCTTGGCACTCTTCCACTCGGCCACCGCGTAACGGCCATGGTCCCAGATGCTGACCGCTCCCGCTCCATAGTTACCCGGTGGGATAGTGCCAGCAAAATCAATGTAGCTGAGCGGGTGATCCTCGACCTCGATGGCTAGGCGCTTGACACCTACCTCCAGGGGAAGGCCCTTAGGGACTGCCCAACTCTTTAGGACACCATCCTTCTCCAGGCGGAAGTCCCAGTGGAGACGTCGTGCATGGTGCTCCTGAATGACGAAGCGGGGAAAGGCCGCCTCAGTGGTCTCCACCTTCCCGACGGGTTCGGGTGATCGGCTGAAATCGCGCTTGGTTTGATAGTCGACCAGCTTGCTCAATCTACGTCTCACCCCATGATCTCTCGAATTTGTGCTACACCCCGCCTGGTTATGGCCCCTGATCAGCTCGGTGAGCTCGCCTGATGCCTGTCGGCTTCGGGCTTCCCTATTAGTCTGTCCATCAGGCGCATGAAGTCTTGAGGCTGGAGGTAAAATGACCCAAAGGAGGGATCTGGACAATGGAAGTAATCATGAAACTAACCATACTCGCGGAGCGTCTGCGTGCCGAAGGCGACACTCTTAGAGCCGAAGGAGTCGATATGGCTATCAATGCCTTAGGAGGCGACCGCGAGGACACCGATCAGCCCCTGCTCACCCCCGAGCGTGATCCGATCAATCACGAGCTGTAGGAACTTTTTATCGACATCTGCCTTCGCTTTCGTCACAGGTCGACGATGGCGGTGTGGAAACCTGACAATGAGCGTCGACCTGCTCCGAGATATGACGGACGATTCTCTCCGCCCCAGGCCCCTGCCAAAAAGGGATGCAGCCAGTCCATCGCCAAGTAATAACGGCATGGGACAAGCCCAATGGAGACGAGTCCTGTGGGCGAAGGGTGAGGGGGGAGACGCGTGGCCATCGCAGAACGCGCCAATGCCTATCTATGGACCACCATCGACCTAAGGGGCGCCAGCATCTTGGTCTGGGAGTGTGACGACCACGGCTTAGCCGCGAGGGTCCGCCACCATGTCGTTGCCACCCAGAGCAATGCCCAGGTGCTCACGATCACGGGTGGGGCCAAGAGCGGCTTGGCGATCATTGAGCAGAGCTCGCTGGAGCATGGCAGCATCGACTGCGCTGTACTCTCCTTCAGCGCTAGGAGCTTCAGTTTCACCAGTCTGCTGGTGCTCCTGCACAAAATACACCTGCTGCTCAGAACGGGGGGGCGTCTGGTCATCCGCATGGATTCGCTGCAGACGGGACCATCTCCGGACTTACGTTGGTGGGACAGACGCAATCGCCTAACCAAGGCGGTGGCCAGCCTGGCGGGTGAAGGTCAAGGGGCAGAACTGACATCGGATGAGCTGGTCAAGATACTGCAGGTGATCGGCTTTGGCTCGATCCAGCCCATGACCTTCCACGGTGAGGCCCTCTCGCCGGTTGAGATCAGGTCCTTGGTGGAAGAGGTCACGCGCTACGCCTCGCGTATGGAGACCGCGAACTGGCGCCAGGCCATCACCGATGAGCTCCAACTGCTCCGTCAGCAGTTGGAGACCGAGCGGGGTTACACCAATCCGGTCGCCATCATCGACGCCACAAAACAAGCGAAGCAGTAACCTGCTTCGCTTGTTTGAGTCGCTTTAGAGCACCCTATCAATCTCACGGGTGATTGATTCCTTCGGTCGGAAGCCGACCAGGGTCAAGGCCGGTTTGCCACCCCTGAAAACGATCAACGTTGGGATGCTCATCACCTGATATCTCATCGCTGTGTGAGGGTTCTCGTCGACATTGAGCTTGCAGGTCTTGATCTTGCCAGCGTATTCGACCCCAATGGCATCGACGACCGGGGAGACCATTCGGCATGGTCCGCACCAAGCGGCCCAGAAGTCAACCAAGACTGGTACCTGTGAGTCGAGTACCTCGGACTGAAAGGATTGATCGGTAACACTCATTACTGCCATGTATCTTCAGCCTCCGTTGTTAGATTTGCGACCTACATCACTCACTCTTTCGGGCCAACGCCCACGAGTCGTCGCTGCAGTTTCCTGTGGATGATAAATTCGTGCCAGTCTTCAGCTTCTCCTGCCTTAGCCAAAGCTAGTCCGGTAACGGTGCCGAGCAACCACCAAAGACCAACAAACACTCACTCACTCACTTACTCAATCACTCTTTCGGAACTTGCCTGACGAGGATCCAAGGTACTCCAGGCTGTTTAGGTCTGCCATAGTGAAGTCATGAAAGTTCCTGTAGGCATGTACCTCGAGCAGCGGCATATGGTGAAATAAGAATGATTCACCAGGATAGCAGCCTGATATGCCTGCTTCGGGGAGGACACACCATGACGAAACAACGCTGGGTATGGTCAATAGGTGCAGTGGCCGCGATCGTGTTGATCGCAACAACGGGGTGGCTGCTTTTCTGGACGCCAGCCAACCAGATGGTGCGCGGGGTTTTCATTGGTCCAATCGCGGTCGGCGGCATGAAGGTGCCTGAGGCTAGAGCTAAGGTGGAGGCGCTGCTGGCGGATCTGCCGGTGACCCTGAACCTATCCACGACGGCGGGGAACCAGCTGGTCAATCGCACTGATCTGGTGGCTGGCTTTGATCTGGAGAGGTCCCTGGCTGAGGCGCTGGCTGTTGGCCATGACCAGGGTCTTTGGCAGGATATCCAGGTGCAATGGCACCTACGGAAGTCTTCAGTGACCATCCCACTCTACCCTCGCCTGAGTGCTGCGGGTCTAGAGTCGCTGCATCTGCGCTTGACCGAACTCTTTGGTCTGCCCAGCCGGGCAGCCAGTTTCTCAGTGCGAGGCGATAGCGTCACGATCCTTCCCAGCCAGAACGGGCGTGCAGTAGACCGTCGCGAACTGGAACGGGCCATCACCACGGCCTTGGAGAAGCTAGAATCGCGGATCGAGGTCCCTCTGCAAGAGATCAAGGCCTCGCCAAGCACCGAGGAACTGACCGCCATGGGAATCAAAGAGAAGATGACCGAGTTCTCATCGACCTTCACCCTTGGCCTTGCCGGCCGTGTGCATAATATCAAGGCGGCTGCCAAGGCGATCGATGGTCGGATCGTGGCGCCCGGGGAGATCTTTAGCTTCAACGATGTGGTCGGGCCGGCCGATGCCAAAGACGGCTACCAGGACGCCGTCGTCATCAGCAACGGGGAGTATACCACGGGCGTGGGAGGCGGTGTCTGTCAGGTCTCCAGTACCCTCTACGGGGCGGTGCTCAGAGCGGATCTCAAGATCACCGAACGCCACAATCACTCGCTTATCGTGGCGTACGTCCCTCCAGCCCTGGACGCCACGGTCAACTACCCGGTGCATGACTTCCGGTTTGAAAACACCACGCCCCACCATATCATGATCAAGACCGAAACCGTAGGCGACAAGGTCATCGTCAGGCTCTACGGTCAACGCGATCAAACCACCCAGGTCAAAATCGAGTCGCAAGTGCTCGAAACATATCCGAATACGACCCGCCTGATTCCGGATGACACACTGCCCCTAGGACAAGAAGAGGTGGTCCAGAACGGTTCGGTCGGCTATCTAGCCACCGCTTACCGCAAGGTCTACAAAGACGGGGTCATGATTCGGTCAGAAAAGCTGTCGCAGGACTACTACAGCCCTTCGACCAAAGTCGTGCGGACGGGAACCAAGCCCCCGCCGACCACAGCAGACCCCCAGAATACAGTCAAGGATCCTACCCCGGCCAAGCCCATCGAGGTACCTCAGGGACCGCCCGTTACCCCTACGGATCTTCCGCCTATCAACCCTGCGCAAGGTGAAAAGATCCCTAATCCCGGACTTGCATAACCTCATTGCGATAGACTGACGCAGACCCTTAATAATCAAATTCAATGTCATGTAGGTCAGCAACCATGATTTACGAAAATTCGCCAAAACAGAAGAGATTGTGATAGACCGATGAGTTAAGTAGTGTTAGCATAGTAGTACAGCTGATGGTCTGTCCAATGCTTCGGGCACGATGCACGTGGTCGGTCGGATCTATGCCTTCAGCTTGGCATATCTGGTTGGCAGGGACGCCTTGGCGCCTGTGTCATCCCACCTTTTGCTGAAGGGGGCGAATTGCTCACATGTATGAGAACATCGGTCAGATCATCCGTCAATTGCGTACGGACGCACGTCTGAGCCAGCAAGAGCTGGCTGGCAATCTTTACACCAAGGCATATGTGAGCCAGGTAGAGAAGGGGAAGGTTAAACCATCCAAGAAAGCCCTGCAGCATTTCGCCGAAGTCTTAGCGAAGCCATTCTTGGCGAGTATGGGAGCTGAAGAGACCCAGGAGTTCCAGCGCATCGTGGCGCTGATCGACTATGCTCGCTCTCTAGGTCGTGATGCACAGCACGACGAGGCTCTGGCAGCCTTTCGGGAGGCCGTTGCTCTCAGCGAGGAGTTTCGTTATCCCGCGCTGAAGGTGAAGGCTCTCTTGGGGCTAAGTCAGGCCTATCTAGCCGAGGGACAGTATGCCGAGGCTACCGATCTTGCCAAGGAGGCCAATCGCTTGGCGGGGCAGCTGGGCGAGCCTGGCGAGATAGCCCGAACCCTGATCCAGCTGGGGGATATCTTTACCCGGCAACTCGAACTGCAAGATGCCGCCTTGTCTTACGAGGACGCCATCCGGCTGCTGAACAACACCCAGGACCCCGCCCAACAGGCGATGTTGGTCGGCCTGTTGACCGCTCATGGTCAGCTGCTGGGCTCGATGGGGTTCATTGACCGCGCCATTACGACCTTCAACCGCAGCTTCGAGTTAGCTGAACAGCTCGACAGCCTCGAATACCAGGCCAAGAGCCATATGGGCATCGGACTCGCCCACTATCGCGCCGGCAATTACTATGAGGCCATGAACCATACTCGGCGGGCCATGACGATCTATGAGATGCTGGACAACGCCCAGATGAAGGCTGACCTGCTGTATCAGCTGGCGGAGGCAGAGGCACGGTTGGGCAACACCGACCAGGCCTTGGCCCATTACCAACAAAGCATCGGTCTGATCAATGGACAGCGCGTAAGCGATCTAATGGAGATCCTGACCCAGATGGCGACTCTGCAGCACAAAAGTGGCGATTATGAGGGAGCTTGGGCTAGCGCGCAGGAAGCAGAAGCCCGAGCGAGCGCTGTTCCTAGTCATCTGCTGGCCCGCTTGAAGGTTGTCCAAGGCCGCATCTTGCGCGCCAAGGGCGAGCTAAAGGACGCCGAAAGCTATCTGCAGTCGGCTCTTGAGCTTTTGCAGGATCAGAGCTTAACAAGGCCGAGGGCGTTGGCCTTGGCGGATTTGGCAGGACTGTATAAAGAGATGGGGCGGATCGATGACAGCCTGGCCTGCTATGAGCAGTCCATGGTGATCATGACCCGCGAGATGATTTAGTAAACACTAGAAGATCAAGATCCATGACAAAGGAGCCGCTGGACGCGGCTCCTTTTGCATATTCACGGTAAGAAGACACACAATAACCATATCCGAGATCATCTGCCGCTGCTGACGGCGGTGGCACATCTTGATGGGAGGTGACGATATTGGCCAAGGTGATCGCTGTCCCATCAGGTCAGGAGGAACTGGCCCAGACGCTCCGTGCGCAGGGGTTTGTGGTGCAGACCGTTGACCAACTTCAGGGTCCAGTCGATGCGATCCTCATCGATAGCGGTGCCCAGTCCGGTGAGGTGGCTGGCTATGATTACGACGGTCTCACCCAGGTCAATGACCTTGACCTCAACACCATGAAGTCAACCATGCTGATTGATATTGGTGGTCGTAGCCCCCGCGAGATGGCGCAAATGCTGACCAGGCGATTTGGCATCTATTGATTTATCTTTAGCCTAACGTTCAGTTTGACCGACAAATGTCAAAATATGAGGAGGAGACCATGAAACGAATTGCCGTTGAACCTGCCCTCTCCCAAGTCGCCAATCTACTCAAGGAGAAAGGTTACCAAGTCATGGGCATGGATCAGTTTCAGAATGCGGACTGTGTCGTGATTAATGGTGGCGACGACAACCTGATGGGGATGCAGGATACCCTCACCAACGCTCCGGTGATTGACGCCAACGGGATGACCGCTCAGCAGGTCCTAGATCATATCAAGCGCTTCGATCGCGCGTAGGCAATCATGAGAGCAGCCCCAGTCCGAGGACTGGGGCTGCTGATTTACTGCAGTTTCCTAATGGAAGCTATGATCCCGTGGGCGATGGTATTGGCCAACTTGACCACCAGATTCAGGCGCGTGTTCTGCAGCACGAAGTACTCCATGAAGCCGCCCACATTGACGATCCCCGTCAGGTAGAAATCCCCGACTGCCGGCAGTTCCTTATTGACTCCTGCACCGGGGCGCATCGGTCCAGAACCGATGGTGATCATCCCCACGCTGTCAGCCTGCCCTAGGCAGGCGTCCACCGCGATGATCAGAGGCCGTCGATATGCGCGGCGAATATAGTCCATGGTCTCGACCAGATTAGTGGCATGCACCGGGTAATCGAGAGTCCCATGAACAAAAACGCCTTGGGGGAGCGACTCCTCAAGTTTGCTACCGATCAGAGGACCCAACGCATCGCCGGTTGACCGATCAGTGCCAATACAGAGCAGCACCAATTCCGACGTCGCATACCACTGCTGTTTCATCAGCTCGCTGAGGATATTACCGACAAAAGCGCTGGCGTCGCGGTCTTCCACATGAACCTTATACTCCCCCAAGCGGTGGTCCGTTCGTGGCCCACCAATCATTGGTATGGACATACCCTTCGCCACCCCCTTTGTCAGTCGGCTTGATTACCGCTGGTCCCGCCTCGATCAATCTTCGTAAACTACATTGCCGATGGCTCGGCGATAAACAACACTTTCCCAGTAATGTATCATATGGCAAAATCATGGTTCTTATACACTCGCTGGTGTAAGCTCCAGCCATTAGCTCTGGTGAAGGGATTCATAAACCCTGAGGCGAATACACTACAAATTAAGGACAATCGCCTGAGTCCACCGTCGGGGACCTTCTCGACTCCCGCGACGGGCATCTCAGACGGATGACTCAAAGAAGGTGGTGGCATCTTTGGATCAAGATCAGGCACGTGTACTTTATGAAGAAGGCAATCGCCACCTACAGCGGGGGGCCAGCCAGGAGGCCGAAGCGGCGCTCCGACAGGCGCTAGCCATCGACCCCGACTACGCGGACGCCCACAGTAAGTTGGGCGTCGTGTTTGCCGAACGGGAGGACAGGCCCGCTGCCCGTGCCCAATTTGAACGCGCGCTGCAGCTCAACGACCGCCACAGCTCGGCGTTGACCAATCTTGGCAATCTCGCTTTCCTCGAGGGAGATCTATCTGAGGCAGAGCGTTACCACCGCCTGGCGATATCGTACGACCCGGACAACCCGGTTCCGCACAATAACCTGGCGGCTGTCTACAAGCAGCAGAAAAGGGTCAAGGAGTTTGTGGACGAGATAAAGACCGCCCAACGACTGTCCAGGCGCCAGCAGGACGACCAAGTTCGCCAGGCGCTTAAGTCCGGACCGAAGCGAGGCTGCCTAAGCCCCACCGCTTTGATCGCGCTGATAACAGTGGTGCTAGTGGGGTGGATGCTTCTCGTCTAGTCAGCGAGAGTCAACACTTGACTCATCAAGAAGGGGGAAACCGCCATGGACAATACAGAACCCAGGGTAGTGACCCAGGTGAAGCACGGCATGATCTGGATCGGTTGCTTCCTCTTGCTGGCCGCGTTGATCGTCACTTTCCTCACTCAGCGCAGCCCGATCAGCCTTGTCCTAGGCAAGAATCCCAAGGCGCAAAAAGAGATGGTCAGCGTCTGGCAAAAGGAACAGACGGGCTTGGCACAGATCGCTGCCGTCGGCGACGATCGCTCTACTCTAGGCGTGGTGCAAAAGGCCGAGTCCTCGACAGCGGTCACCGTCGACAGCTCGGCGAAGATCCACCAGTCAACTGCCATCGCCCTACACGACAGTCAATTGGCCTGGGCTGGTCCAGGAGGTTTTGCCTACCTGCACCGAACCACCCGACGGCTGCAGACGTATGATCAGCTCGGCGTGCCGCGCTGGGAACTCCAGCTCACTGCACCGCCAGATTATGCATGGTCGTCGCCCGATGGACATATTTTAGTAGCACAGGGTGACAAGGGAGTCACCCAGCGCTTGATCCTCGTCTCACCCGATGGCAAAGCTCTGTGGGAGCATGTGGTGACCAACGGGGTGGTGATTTCGGCGGCGGTGGCCAACCGCGGCCAGGGGGTGGCCCTAGGGGTGCTCAACCTCAACAGCGCTAGCACCCAGAGCATCGCCTATCTGCTGGATAATCGAGGACAGGTGGCATCAGTCACCGATCTGGGTAATATGGTTACTAAAGGTGCGGGGATCAGCCAGGATGGGCGCGTCGCCGTGCTAGCTGGCCAACGCAAGATGGTTGGTATCGACACCAGCGGCAAGAAGATCTGGGAAGTAGCCCTCAAGGGTGATCTCCTGCAACTAGTCGTCTCGCCCCGGGGCAACTACACTGTTGCCACCGTGGAGAAAAGCTCCTGGTTTGGGCTGAGCAAGCGGTCGTCGATCATGGCGATGGATCATCGTGGCAAACTGCAATGGCAGTATGCCCTAGAAACCCGGGCCATCGATCTCGCTGTGGCCAACGATGAGAGTGTGATCATAGTCGGCACCCCAAAGAGCATCTTAGGGTTACGCAGCAATGGTGATGTGGTCTGGGGGAACGGCTATCGAGGACAGCTGGTCGACCTAGCCCTTTCGCCCTCGGGCAGATTGGTCTCAGGTCTTGACCAAAACGGTAAACTCTTACTCTGGGAGGCTAAGTAATCGAGTGGGAGGGTGCTATGAATTGGGTTGATTGGACCATTGTCGCTATCTTGGCCTTTGGGGCAATTCGCGGCTATTCCCGTGGCCTGGTCAAGAGCTTTCTCAAGGCAACTGGACCGATTATTGGCGTGACAGCCGCCATCTTGTACTATCAACCCCTGGCTACCTGGTTGAACCGGACGTTGGGTTGGTCACAGACCGTCTCGACCATGGTGGAGAGCTCGGTGAATCTGCCGACCACGACCATGCCCGGTGACAATCCACTCATGCAGCTTACCCGAGCCCTCGGGGAAATGCAGTTGCCGCCCGCTCTGACCAAGACTCTGGTCGATCAGATCAACCAGCTGAGCGGACTGACTGTGCAAAGCATTGCCGTCAACGTGGGCCGATTTGTGGCCGAGCTCGTGAGTCGTGCCCTGATCAATGCCGTTGCCTTTGCCTTGATCGTGCTGGTGGTCAAAGTGGCCGCCGATCTGA
>CAZINL010000036.1:0-6834 GCA_964540595.1 uncultured Clostridia bacterium | reverse complement strand
CTAGGGATCGGTGGCGGTGATCTGGACCGTTTGGGAGGCCTGGCCTTTGGTCTGCTACAAAGCGGCCTGATCTTGGCCGTGGTGATGGCGCTCTTGGCGCCGCTCTTGGTCTTTGATGGCTTCCGGGGCCTGGCCACGGCGGTGGCCGGATCCACTTGGTCCAACTGGTTCATCAAGGCGTTCTACTTTGTCACACAAGGATGACCGCAGGGCATTTATACCCGCGGAGTCCCTAGTCTTCAGTCTCTAGTCCCTAGTTCATCATCCGTCACTCACTTTGGGCTTTGGCCTTTGGCCTTTGGGCTGTAAAACGGGCCATTAGCCCGTTTTACATGGAGGAAACATGTCGCGCAATACACTCATCACCTTTGTCAGTACCCATCACGCCCTGAAAGCCGAGAAGCTGGTGGCGGGGGCGGGCCTTGATTTTGACATCATTCCTACCCCGCGCGCGATTACAGCTAGCTGTGGGTTGTCGCTGGAGCTGCGGGAGGAGCAGCTTTCCGTAGCCGTTCGGCTGTTCGCCGACAACCAAGTGAAGTCTGAGGCGCTTTATCGGCGCATGGCTAAGGATCAGTATCAGAAGCTGACCCTCGACTCCTGACTCTGGAGGATCTCATGGACAAGCTGTATGAGACGATCCGTACCCGGTGGCCATTCCTGGGTGCGGCCTTTGGTATCCCTCTGCTGGGCACGGTGCTCAAGATCGTAGGCACACTAGTGGTGGCCAAGGTGGCCATGCACTGGACCGGCTTTGTGATTGGTCGCGTCTTCGCTCCCAATGGCAAACAGACCCCGCTTCAGGCGCAGAAGGCCAAGACCCTTAGCGGACTGCTCAAGAGCTTGGCCCGCTATATCGTGTACTTCATCGCGGGCCTGACGATCCTGGGCATCTTTGAAGTCCCGACCACCTCGATCATCGCCAGTGCCGGGATCGTGGGCTTAGCGGTCGGTTTTGGAGCGCAGGGGCTGGTTCGCGATGTTCTGACCGGCTTCTTCATCCTCTTTGAAGATCAGTATGCCGTGGGTGACTATATCGCTGCCGCCGGGGTGACTGGGACAGTGGAGGAGATCGGTCTTCGGATCACCACGCTGCGCGACTTTGGCGGTGAGTTGCATACCATCCCCAATGGCAGCATTGAGCGCGTGACCAACCACAGTCGGGGTCGTATGCGTGCCATGGTCGATATCAGTGTCGCGGATGAGGAGAAGCTCGACAAAGTAATGAAGCTGCTGGATGAGGTCTGCAGGCAGGTCAGAGACGAGATGCAGACTGTCATCCTTGATGGCCCCGACGTCCTCGGCGTGGTCGCCTTCGGACCGTGTGAGATGGTGATTCGGATCCTGGCTCGCACCACGCCCATGCAGCAGTGGGCGGTCGAGCGCGTATTACGCAGACGGATTAAGGAGGCCTTTGACCGCGAAGGGGTGAGTTTCCCTCACCCCAAGCGTGTCATCGTACAACAAAAGGAGGAGGCGTGAT
The DNA here is from genome assembly GCA_964540595.1 of uncultured Clostridia bacterium. Taxonomy (GTDB): domain Bacteria; phylum Bacillota; class JAAYKD01; order JAAYKD01; family CAYOCI01; genus CAYOCI01. Next base: position 5,351 of record CAZINL010000036.1, on the reverse strand, counting down.
TGCCTCCTCCCGAAGTCAAGAGTCAGGAGTCAACCGTCTGACTGTTGACTCCACTGATGCCTGATGCCCTGGCCTAATTAGTTGGATCCTCGTGTGGATGGCTCGCCGGTTCAAGCGGATGATTGAGATGCTCCAGATCTGGGGTTGTCTGCACCTCTTCCTCGCTGGGCGCGATCTCCGCATCAGCCACTGGTTCAGCGGTGGTTGCGGATGCTTCGACCTCCGGCTCTTTTTCCTCCGTTGGGAGATCTTGCGCCGGCTCCCCCTTTTCTTCTTTCATCTGCTTGACTTGCTTGGCAAATTTGAACGCCTTCTGCGTAATCCGCAGTGCCACCGGCAGCTGGATGAGTGCCCCGCCGATAATCAGATACTTGGCTGCTTTGCGCAGCTTGTCACTCAAAAGGGCACCGACTCCGAGCGCCATGACCACCTTGCCAAAGCTGGCATCAGAAATGTCTTTCTTGCTGACGATCTCGTCGGCTTTGATGGTTAGTTCTCTATTCATGGTCTGCACCTCCCCTAGCTTCACCATATGCGAGAGGGGTGCTAAAGGTGACTCTGAATATGCCCGCAGGACAGACGTGACTGCTTACGAACTTGTGGACTTTTCAAAGGGGGAGTTGACGACATGGCACAGTTCTTCATCGGTGACATTGTCAAAACCAGAAAGCCCCATCCCTGCGGCAGCGACGAGTGGGAAGTGACCCGCATCGGGATGGACTTTCGCATCAAGTGCCTCAAGTGTGGCCATAGCGTCATGCTGCCTCGTGTTCGTTTCGAGAAGAGTGTCAAAGCGATTCTCAAACGGGGGCCGGAATACGAGTCCACAGCCCCCGGTCCACAGCCCACAGAGAGATAACAGGGCAATGAAGGGCGCCCCGTGGGCTTGTCTGCCCCCGTTGCTTGCATTTCGTCGCATCCAATGCTATAATACAACGTCGATTGCCCCCGCTCCACACAGGATGTGGGGCCGTTAGTCCGGGGGGGAGGAGGTGAAAGGGAATGCACAATTACGAGTTGATGTACATCATCGCTCCGACTCTCGATGCTGAGCAAGTCGATGCTACGATCGAGAAGTTCAAGGCTCTTATTGAGACCAATGGTGGCGTTATTACTGATCTGAAGAAGTGGGGTAAGCGCCGTTTGGCTTATGAGATCAACGATCTACGTGAAGGTCATTACGTGGTCGTGAACTATCAAGCCGCTCCGACCTTGGCCGCTGAGCTGGAACGCGTGCTCAGAATCACTGAAGACATCATGCGTTCCATGATCGTTCGTAAGGACGACTAACGGCGCCTACTATCGCGCCTTTGATCAAGAACGCGAGGAGTGCTGGCTATGCTTAATCGTGTAATCCTGATTGGTCGCCTGACTCGGGACCCTGAGCTGAAATACACGCCCAATGGTACTCCGGTCACTCGCTTTACTCTGGCCGTCGACCGTGGTCGTAAGAACCAGCAGGGCGAGAAAGAGACCGACTTCATCCGTTGCAGTACCTGGAGCAAACAAGCTGAGATCGTTGCCAATTACGTGCAAAAAGGTCGTTTGGTTGCGGTCGAAGGGTCACTGCGTATCAATGAAGTGGAGCAACAGGATGGGCAACGCCGCCAGTATGTGGAGGTTGTCTGCAACACGGTGCAGTTCCTCGACAGAGGCAAGGACCAACAACAGAGCGCTACGGGCAACGACTTCATGAACTTCGGTCAAGAGGTTGATCCCCACAGCGATGACGTTCCATTTTGATTCAGAGTTAAGACCCCAGCAAAGGAGGGAATACCATGCCAGGACCCCGTCGTGAACGTGGACGTCGGCCAAAACGCCGCGTATGCAGCTTCTGCGTGGATAAGGTAGAGTCCATTGACTATAAGGAGATCGACAAACTGCGCCGCTTTGTAACCGAGCGCGGCAAAATCCTGCCCCGTCGTATCTCGGGCAACTGCGCCAAGCACCAGCGTGCCATGACTCTCGCAGTCAAGCGCGCCCGTATCATGGCCCTACTGCCTTACACGACCGAATAGGAGCGGCTTAGCCGCTCCTTTTCCTTTAGTTCCGTTACTTTCAGTCCGTCGCCTTCAGTGGTGCATTCATTGAGCAGATTCTACCGTTCTGATTGATGCAGGGATTAGATTGCAGAGTGTGGAAAATAAGGAGTTACAGCTCAATGGAAGGGGGGCTCCATCCCCGTGCGCGATTATTCGCCGCTAAACGACCCTTTTCCCAATCAGGAACTTGACATTGCCAAGAACGTCAGACTGATCGAACGGCTCAAGACTGATCTGGCCGATCAGTTGGCGATGATCTATAAAGCGCTGCTGCGTGGCAGCGATGATCTCGTGGCCCAGGCGCTGGCCGGGATGATGATGATCTGCTATCTCTTAGGCAAACGCTTAGGTATTAGCCATGCGAGCCTGGATCGAACCCTCGTCTTCAAGCTAAGGGAGATGTCCGGCGAGACGGTCAATCGCGGGCCGGGAGCCGAACAGCCCAACCCTGATCTGGCGCTGCTATCCGACTACGTGGAAGCAAGAATGAGGTGAGGCCGTGAACCGACAGTACAACCCCCGCGTGATTACCGAAGGGGCGATGATGGCTGCCATCTTCGTCCTGCTAGGTTTAGTGAGCTACTACACCCCCGTCGGTATGCTGACCATGTTTACACTGTCCGTTCCAGTAGCCATTCTAACCTATCGTCAAGGTCTGCGCGCCGCCATCTTGTCGGCGATGGCTGGCAGCGCGGTGCTGGCGGCGATGATCGATCCCATGGTGTCGAGCTCGGTGGCCATGATGCAGGTCATGGGGATCGTTATTGGCTGGGGCCTGCGCAAACGCTATTCGCCCTATCTGACGCTCTTGGCGGGAACCGCCGTTGGCATCGTGGGGTATCTCGTAGCCGGTTTGGTATCGTGGTACGTCATGGGGATCAATGTAGTCCAGCAGACGATCGACCTCTTTCGCGAGAGCAGCGAGCTGTCGCTATCGATGTTTCGCAGCCTCAACTTCCCCGAGTCGCAGCTAGAGATCATCATCCAGATGCAGCAAATGATAGAGCAATACACCATTCCCATGCTTCCCAGCATTCTGCTTATCTCGGCGGCTGGCCTGTCCTTTATCAGCTTGGCGATTATCCGTGAGGTGCTTAGACGCCTGGGATCGCCGACCGAGGGTCTACCACCCTTTAGTCTGTGGCGATTTCCGCCTTATCTGCTCTGGCTTTTCCTACTGACGTTCTTTGGTCTGTGGCTGACGCCACCCACGCAAGTAGCCATGAGGAACCTGTTTACCAACCTCTCCAATGTAGCCAACATTCTGTTCACGATGCAGGGGATTGCTATCGCTATCTTCTTCATGAAGAAGTGGGGAACGCCCAAGTTCATGCAGGTTGTGGCCGTCTACATGCTGGGGACCATGTTCTTCTCGCTCTTTATGATGCTGGGTCTCTTGGACTATACCTTTGACTTCCGCCAGATCGGCCCGGCCCGAAGGGCATGAAAAAGTAGATTTCATCTCCCAAAGGAGGTTTACCACCATGAAAGTTATCCTCAAGCAAGACGTCAAGGGCATCGGTAAAAAAGGCGATTTGCTCAATGTAGCCGAGGGGTATGCCCGCAACTTCCTTCTCCCCCGGGGTTTAGCCATGGAGGCCACCGAAGGGAATCTGCAGACCCTCAAAGACCGTCAGGATGTCCAGGCGCGCAAGAAAGAGCGTGAACAGGACAGGGCCAAGAATCTCGCCGCCAGCCTCAAGGACGTGGTGGTTACCATCACCGCCAAGACCGGCGAGGGTGGCCGTCTGTTTGGCTCCATCACCAGCAAGGATATCGCTGACGGCCTCGCCCGCCAGAAGATCGAGCTTGACCGTCGTAAGATCGAGCTCAAGGACCCGATCAAACTGCTCGGGACCTATGAAGTGCCCATCCGCGTCTACCCTGAGCTGGTGGTCACGATCCAGGTGGTCGTCAGGGCCCAGAGCTAGCGAAAGGAGACACTCTTAGTGAAGGAACTGCTCAAACAGTACTTGGAACAGGTGAGGGGTTCCTCGCTGACAGACCCATCCGACAATAATGAGCCCGGTGGCAATGAGGTCAATCTGGATAACTTCACCGAGGAAGAGGCCGGACTGACGTTGCAGGTGGCCGCCCTCTATAGTCTCTTGGCATCCATCTTTGGTACCGAACGCCTGGTGCTGCGGGCTGGCAAGCTCGAGGCGCTTGGTTTGTTGCGTTCCGAGATCTTGGAGGAGCGGGTGCTGGGACTACAGCGCCTGCTCTATGCTGATCCATCCCTGGAACTGCCGCAGAGAGAAGGGATTCCAGAGCTGCTGCACGAGATCGAGGCAGAGATCGTGGAACTCTTAGCTCGCAAGGCCGTCGAAGACCGCTTGGAAAAACTGGTCACCGAAAAGATGGCTGAACGCCAGACAGAATACATGCGTGAGGTCAAGCTGGCCCTACTGAAAGAGTCAGCTGGGGCAGAGACCGAAGCCAGCCTCAAGAAGCTGCAAGAGCTGGAGACGATCAATAAACGCAAGGCCCCCAAGGCCGCTGCGGAGCAACTTCGTCCGCAGCGTTTAGGGGAAGTGGTGGGACAAGAGCGGGCGGTGAAGGCGCTGATGGCGAAGCTCGCCACCCCGTTCCCTCAGCATGTCATCCTCTACGGGCCACCTGGGGTGGGCAAAACCACTGCGGCACGGTTGGTGCTATCCGAGGCCACCAAGTTGCCTTTTGCCCCCTTCGGCGCCGATGCGCCTTTTGTCGAGGTCGATGGCAGCACCCTGCGCTGGGATCCCCGCGAGACCACCAACCCCCTGCTGGGGTCGGTGCATGACCCTATCTACCAAGGGGCGCGGCGAGACCTGGCTGAGAGTGCCATCCCCGAGCCAAAGCCTGGCCTTGTGACCGAAGCCCACGGGGGGATTCTATTCATCGATGAGATCGGTGAGATGGACCCAGTCCTGCAAGCCAAACTGCTCAAGGTGCTGGAGGACAAGAAGGTCAGCTTCGAGTCTGCTTATTACGACGCCAATGATCCCCATGTCCCGCAGTACATCCGCAAGCTGTTTAGCGAGGGGGCACCGGCTAATTTTGTCTTGATCGGCGCCACCACCCGCGACCCCGAGGAGATCAACCCCGCCATTCGTTCGCGGTGTGCGGAGCTCTTCTTTGACCCGCTGGACCCCGTCCATATCCGGACGATCATCACGGGCGCCGCCAAAAGGCTGCGTATCGAGCTCGAGCCCGGGGTGGAGCAGCTGATCGCTGACTACACCATCGAAGGCCGCAAAGCGGTCAATATTTTGGCCGATGCCTACGGTCTGGCACTGCAAGGGCAAAGCGGCAAAGTCGATCGCCGTC
>CAZINL010000035.1:8169-22529 GCA_964540595.1 uncultured Clostridia bacterium | reverse complement strand
ATGCGCATCTTGGAGAACTTCCGCGAGGTCTGGAAAGATGTCATTGATGTGGAGCCGCGCATCGAGGCCATGGAACATAATCCGCTCTTCGCCCAGATTGCCTCGCCCAATGAAACAGTGGCGTTGATTACCCTCAACGCTCGGGTTGGTTCCGGCGACGGCTTTGTTAATATCTGCCTTCCGTACATGGTCCTCGAGCCGATTATCGGCAAGCTGACCTCGCGTTATCTCGTCTCTTATACCGGTAAGTCATCGCAACCACACGACGTGGAGACCGTCAAGCAACAGTTGGCCCGGGCCTCGGTGCAACTCTCAGCCCAACTTGGCAGCACTGATATCGCTGTCTCAGATCTTTTGGGGCTTCAGATCGGCGACTGCATCCGTCTCCATCGCCGCAGTGATGACCCCATCGAAGTGCGAGTGGGCGAGCGCACGAAATATCTAGGTCGTCCCGGGACGGCGGGCAAGAAGATCGGTGTCCAGATCGTATCCGTGGTTGAACAGGATGAGGAGGAGTGAGCATGAGCAGCGACCGCTTGTCCCAGGCCGAGATTGATGCGCTGTTGAGAAGATATGAGGAAGTCAACGACGAGCCGCAGGCCGCGCTGACAGATCTAGAAAAGGACGCTCTGGGGGAACTTGGCAATATCTCGATGGGTACCGCTGCCACCACGCTCTCCATGCTTCTTAATCACAAAGTGGATATCACCACACCCAGGGTCAGTGTGACCACCTTCCAACAATTACAGAAAGAATATCCAGTACCGAATGTGACGGTTGATGTCGAGTATACAGAAGGCCTTGCCGGCTACAATCTCCTCGTGATCCAGGAGCGGGATGCCCAGATCATCGCGGATCTGATGATGGGTGGCGACGGTCTCAACCCCGCGCCAGATCTGTCTGACATTGCTCTATCCGCTCTCTCCGAAGCCATGAACCAGATGATCGGTTCAGCGGCCACATCCCTCTCGTCCATGTTTGGGCGCAAGATAGAGATCTCACCGCCGACTCTTAGCCGCCTCAATTTCGCCACAGACGCGGCCCCTGACTATATCCCTTTGGATGATCCGCTCATTCAGGTTGCCTTTCGTTTGGCCATCCCTGAGCTAGTGGACAGCAAGATCATGCAACTAATTCCCTTGGATTTCGGGCGTGAGATGGTCGAGAGCTTGATGGGCGGCATGGGGATGAATGCGGAGCCGGAGCTCGTTTCACCTCCTCCCAGTCCTGCCCCGATCCAGCAGTCCGCTGCTCCCGTCGCCAGGGTAGAGGCTGCTCCCCGTGCTGCTGCCCCAACGAGTCGAGCCGCAGAGATGATTAGCGAGCGACCGGATCCGCGATCAAACGTCCGGCTCGAGCCCCGGTCACCCGGCTTTGACTCGCCACCACCCTCGACTCGCCAGCTACCAGTGAGTGTCCAACCGATTCAGTTTGCACCTCTGCGCTCCGATCACCAAGGTGCATCGGTGGGGAACCTTGGCCTGATCCTTGACGTCCCTCTGCAGGTCACCGTCGAATTAGGGCGAACGCGGCGACTGATCCGCGAAGTGCTGGAACTGGCACCCGGGTCGGTATTGGAGTTGGACAAATTGTCAGGAGAGCCGGTAGATATTCTCGTCAACGGAAAGCTGATCGCCAAGGGCGAGGTTGTCATCATCGATGAGAACTTTGGTGTACGGGTCACGGATATCGTGAGCCTCACTGAGCGAGTTAACACATTGCAGTGATTTAGGATGTAACGAGGAGGAGATGAAGCCATGGCTGCTCGTATTCTGGTGGTCGATGATGCTGCTTTCATGCGCATGATGATCAAGGAGATCTTGGGGAAGAACGGCTTTCAGGTCGTTGGCGAAGCTGAGAACGGCCTCCAAGCCATCGCTCGTTATCAGGAGCTAACGCCGGACCTCGTCACCATGGACATCACCATGCCTGAGCTTAATGGTATTCAGGCAGTGCGCGAGATCCGCAAGCTGAACCCTAATGCACGCATCGTGATGTGTTCTGCCATGGGCCAACAGGCGATGGTGATCGATGCCATCCAGGCTGGGGCGCGGGACTTTATTGTCAAACCCTTTCAACCCGATAGGGTCCTGGAAGCCGTACGCAAGGCGCTAACGTGATGATCGGCGCCAACCTTGGGTTGATTGTGGCGGCTGAACCGACATCCTTTCGCTATGAGGCGCCGCAAGCACCCGCCCGCATGTCTGGATGGGCGGTCTGGGGACAGGTGTTCTACTTCTTGGTCGTGTTTGCAGTCGTCATCGGGTTGACCTATCTGGTCACCCGGGCGTTAGCCAGCCGAACCCGGTTCTCCCGTCAGAGCGCTCACCTGCGGGTGATTGACGAACTCCCCTTGGGTTCAGGCCGGTCCGTCCTCTTACTCGACTGCGTCGATCGTGTTCTGATTGTCGGTGTCGCCGAGCGATCGCTCTCGGCCATGGGCCAGATCGATGAGCCGACACTGGTCGAACAGTTACGGTCAACGCCCGAGCCTGATGCGCCCGGTCTGACCGATTTTCGGGACCTGCTGCAGCGTGCTCTTAAGCCAGATCAGAACCAGCCGAGCTTGGAGCGCACTCCACTCGCTCACGCCCAGCGCAACGCGCAGGGTCTGAGGGATCTGCTGCAGCGTCTTGGCAAACAAAGGATGGACTGAGCCATGCCCACTCACAATTCCATCAAACCCATGGCTCTCGTGGCGTTGGTCGTGGCCTTAGTGACCAGCAGTCAGCCCGTTCTTGCTGCCCCGCCTGTGTTCCCCAGCATTAACGTGGGCCTAAGTCCCACAGGCGACCCAGCTCAGGTGGCTCAGAGCCTGCAAATCTTGTTGTTGCTCACCATCTTGTCACTCGCTCCCAGCATCTTAGTCATGACGACCAGCTTTACTCGTCTGGTGATCGTGCTCTCCTTCACCCGGAGTGCCCTGGGAACGCAGCAGATGCCACCCAATCAAGTCATGATCGGTCTAGCGCTGCTGCTGACGCTGTTTATCATGGCCCCGATCTTTGGTGGCATCTATCAGGACGCATGGCTGCCCTACAGTCGTGGTGAGATGCAGTTTCAGACGGCGCTGGAGGTCGGCGCTCAGCCATTGCGAGACTTCATGATCCGGCAGACGCGTGAGAAGGATCTGGCATTGTTTGTCTCCGCGGCCCAGATTGCCCCCGAGAGTGTGGAGCAGGTTCCCACACACGTCCTCATCCCTGCGTTCGTGATTAGCGAGCTGAAGACCGCTTTTCAGATGGGGTTCATGATCTTCCTGCCTTTTCTGGTGATCGATATGGTGGTCGCTTCCACACTCATGTCCATGGGGATGATGATGTTGCCACCAGTCATGATCTCTCTGCCGTTCAAGATCCTGTTGTTTGTCATGGTAGATGGTTGGCATCTGGTGGTGCGGTCACTGCTGATGAGTTTCCAGTGAGAGTCGCGCTCTCCACGGCCACGACCAAACCCGGTCGGCAACAGCCGCTCCGCCCCATGACTCCTGGCTCGACTGGAGGTATCAGATGACCGATGAGCTGATTCTATCACTGGGCAGTCAGGCTCTTACCACGTTTCTGATGGTGGCAGGTCCGCTGCTTCTCATCGGTCTGGTGGTGGGGCTGGTCATTAGCATCTTCCAGGCAACCACTCAGATCCAGGAGCAAACCCTCTCGTTCGTCCCCAAGATTATCGCCATCTTGGTGGCACTGCTGGTCTTCGGGCCATGGATGATCTCGGTTCTCAAGGAGTTTACCTTCGGCCTGCTGGCCAATCTACCGGATTACATTCGCTAGCGTGATGGTGTTCTAGTTCTTCAGCCGCAAAGCCTTGGGCTGTGGTCAGAGTAGGGGAGAGTACTGATGCTTGACGGCTGGGAGTTTGCACGTTGGTACACAGGGCTTCTGCTTTTCGTCCGTGTCTTGGCCGTCTTCTCGGTAGCCCCCGTATTCGGCAGTCGGAACGTACCAACGACCCTAAAGGCAGGGCTGTCCGCCATCTTGGCGATGCTCCTGTTTGTCGTGCAAGGGCCGCCGGCCGTGGCAATGCCTGACCTCCTAACCTTCTTCGCCTACGTCGCACAGGAACTGCTGGTAGGGTTAATCCTGGGGTATGTAGGTGTCGTTCTGTTTGGAGCCATCCAGTTGGCTGGTCAGATACTGGATACCCAAATAGGCTTCGGCATGGTGAACGTTTTCGATCCGCAGACCCAGACCCCCATACCGTTGATCGGCAACTTTTACTACTTGCTGGCTTTGTTGATGTATCTCGGGACCAATGGACATCACATGATGATCTCGGCGTTGGTTGAGAGCATCCGTCTGGTACCGATCGGTTCCGCGGTCGATTGGAGTTTTGCACACGACGTGGTGAATCTGTTTGTCCAGGCGTTTGCGATCGGGATCCGGATCAGCGCTCCAGCCCTCGCCGCCCTGATCCTGACCGATGCTGCCCTTGCCGTGCTGTCCAGAACGGTCCCGCAGCTGCAGGTCTTCTTTCTTGGCGCTCCACTCAAGATCGCCGTCGGAACAATGGTCATCCTGACCTCGCTTCCCCTCTACTTCTATCTGCTCGGGCGACTTTTCTCGAGGATGGGTCCTGATCTGGCCTACCTCCTTGACGCCATCGGAGGTCGGTAGCGTGACTGAAAGCTTACAGCCCATATTCCATCGCCCTGCACCACTCTGCGTAACCGAAGCACCCGGCGATGCTGCCTGCTGGCCGCAAGGCCTGCCGTTCATCGACCTACAGCTGTTTGCAGATGAGAAAACCGAACCCGCTACCCCTAGACGGCGCGAAGAGGCGCGTAAGAAGGGGCAGGTATTAAAGAGCGTTGAGCTGGTCTCCGCTCTGGTGCTCCTCGCCTGTTTTCTAGTGCTAAGAGCTTTGGGGCCGTATCTGTTGCGAACATTGTCCGAGACGCTCACCATCTCGTTGGAGCGAGTCAGCCAGCCGGAGCTGACGACCCATGGTTTTGCCCATTTCTTATGGCTGGTTGGGCAGTGGGCGAAGACTGCGCTGCCGTTGATGGTGGTTTCCTTGTTGGTAGGTGTTGCTGCCAATCTTGCTCAAGTGGGCTTCACGGTGTCTACAGAACCGCTTGCACCGGACTTCAACCGTCTTAATCCGGTTTCCGGGTTCGGGAGAATCTTCTCCAAGCGAGCCATCTTTGAGATGATCAAGTCGATCGCCAAGTTGGGGTTAGTCGGGTGGGTTGTGTATCAGGCGGTGGAAGAGGAGATGGCGCGTCTACCTGGCTTGCTGGAGATGGAAGTTGGGCAGATCGTCACATTCATCGGGCAACTAGTGCTGACCATAGGCGTCCGTGCTGGGGTGGTGCTGCTGCTGGTGGCGGCCGTTGACCTATTTTACCAGTGGCGTGATTACGAGAAGAACCTGCGGATGTCCAAACAAGAGATCAAAGAAGAGTACAAGATGACTGAGGGGGACCCTCAGATCAAAAGCAAGATCAGAGAAAAACAACGGCAGATGTCGTTGCGCAGGATGATGCAGGAGATACCCAAGGCCGATGTGGTCATCACCAACCCGACGCACTTTGCTGTCGCGTTGGCCTATAAGGAGATGGAGATGAGCGCACCTCGAGTGGTGGCCAAGGGGCAGGACTACATGGCGCAACGGATCAAGGCGCTGGCGCTGGAGAACAAGGTAACGATTGTCGAGAATAAGCCATTGGCCCGCGCCCTGTATCAGACGACCGAGGTTAGCGATAGCGTCCCTCAGGAGTTCTACCAAGCGGTGGCGGAAGTACTGGCCTTCGTCTACCGCCTGAAGCGAAAAGCTTTATAGACACAAGACCCAAGACACGAGACCCTAGAGGTGGGTAACCCGTCCATCCGAGATTCATCCTATTGGCCATGGACATATGTACGCGGTATAGGCGACTGCTTCTTTGTGACTTGGCCTCAGTGCTGTCTAGTGTCTAGTGTTCAGTGACTCATGAATGGATGGAGGTGAGTGCATTTGCGCGGCAGTGAACTAACTGTCATGGCGTTCGTGATCGGTACAGTGGTGATGATGATTGTTCCTTTACCGCCACTGGTGCTTGACGTGTTGCTTGCCTTCAATATCACCATTTCTCTGACCATTCTACTCATCTCTATGAACACACTGGAGCCGCTGCAGTTTGCCTCCTTTCCTTCCATCCTGCTGATCACTACGTTGTTCCGTCTGTCGTTGAACGTGTCCAGCACTCGCTTGATCCTACTCCATGGCGAAGCGGGTGATGTGATCAATGCCTTTGGCGGCTTCGTCGTCGGCGGCAACCCGGTGGTCGGCTTTGTCATCTTCCTCATCCTGATCGTCATTCAGTTTATGGTGATCACCAAGGGTGCCGAGCGAGTGGCTGAGGTAGCTGCACGCTTTACTCTTGACGCCATGCCCGGCAAACAGATGGCCATCGATGCCGATCTAAACGCGGGGCTGATCAACGATCAGGAGGCCAAGGAGCGCCGACGCAAGATTCAACGCGAAGCAGATTTCTACGGGGCCATGGACGGGGCGAGTAAGTTCGTCAAGGGCGATGCGATCGCTGGGATTATCATCACCGCGATCAATGTCGTCGGTGGTTTCGCCGTTGGGATGCTCCAACAGGGGCGCTCCCCTATGGAGTCGCTGCAGCTTTTCACGCTGCTATCGGTGGGTGACGGCTTAGTCTCGCAGATCCCAGCCCTACTGATGTCCACTGCTACGGGCATCATCGTGACCCGCGCAGCGGCCGATTCGACTCTGGGCGAGGCGGTTGTCAGACAGTTGTTCATGACGCAGCCCCGCCTCCTGACCATCGCCGCAGGCATGCTGATGATCTTCGTCCTCATCCCCGGACTACCTAAGATCCCGTTTCTGCTCCTTGCCGCTATGATGGGCTATCTAGGGCATACGCTGCGACAGAGCATGATGCGTACGCAGGCCCAAGAGGAGGAGTCCCGCAAACAAGAAGAGATTGAAGAAATTAAGAAACCGGAAAATGTAACCCAGTTGTTGCAGGTGGACCCAATCGAGCTGGAGTTTGGTTACGGCCTCTTGCCTTTGGCTGATCTTGGCCAAGGGGGCGATCTGCTGGATCGTATCATCATGATCCGTCGTCAGTGTGCTCTAGAGATGGGACTGATCGTTCCCGTCATCCGAATCCGCGATAATATCCAGCTGAGGCCCAATACTTACTTGATCAAGATCAAGGGAGTTGAAGTGGCAGAAGGTGAACTCATGCTTGACCACTTCCTTGCCATGGGCTCTGGTCTTGACGAAGAGGTGGCCGGGATACCGACCACGGAGCCCGCCTTCGGACTCCCTGCGCTATGGGTCAGCAGCAATCAGCGCGAGCGTGCCGAGATGGCAGGGTACACCGTGGTTGATCCGCCGACCGTCATCATTACGCATCTCACCGAGATCATCAAGTCGCATGCCCATGAGCTATTGGGTAGGCAGGAGGTGCAGACGCTGGTTGAGACGGTCAAGCAGAACTATCCAGCGGTCGTGGAGGAGCTGATCCCCAGTCTGCTCTCTCTGGGTGAGGTCCAGAAGGTCCTGGCAAGTCTGCTCAAAGAGGGGATTCCCATCCGTGATCTAGTGACTATCTTTGAGACACTGGCCGATTACGCCCGCATAACCAAGGATCCGGATATGCTGACTGAGTATGCTCGCCAAGGCTTGTCAAGGGTGATCTCCAAGCAATACCGCACTATGGGCATGGTGGATGTGATCACACTGGGACCCCAGCTGGAAAAAGCCATTCTGGACTCAGTGCAGAACACGGATCACGGCTCATACCTCAACATGGATCCCCAGCTCTCACAGCGTATTTATGATAATCTGACGCGGGAGCTCGGACGACACGGGGGAAACACCCCGGTGATTCTGGCTTCCCCTCTCGTGCGCTTATACTTCAAGCGCATCACCGAGCGCGTTCTCCCGCGATTAGCCGTACTCTCCTATAACGAACTGGACCCGAGTCTTGAGGTGCAGACAGTGGGGATGGTGAACATCTAAGCAATGAAAGTGAAACGTTTCGTGGCATTCTCGATGCCGGAAGCCATGCAGAAGATCAAGGCCGACCTTGGGCTTGATGCCGTTATACTGCACACGCGTCAGTTTCGTCAGGGAGGCTGGTTGGGCTTTTTCGGTAAGAAGATGGTGGAGGTCACAGCCGCCATCGACGAGGCCCAACCATCAAAACCCACAGCGATCTCTGCCGTGTCTTCTGAGGGATCAACCGTGGCTGAAGTCTCGGCTGGCGCGGACAACGTCAACCGAGACATGGATGATCGTTTAAGCCATTTGCAGGCTGAGATGAAAGAGACCAAGGCACTCATGAAGCAAATGCTGGATGCCGTCGAGCCAATGCAGACAGCGGATCCAGTCCTGCCACCATCGGCCAAGCGTCTCTGGAGACGCCTCACAGAGAACGAGGTGGATCCAGATCTGGCCGCGGAACTGCTCAACAACATCTTGACCAGGTCATCCGCCACGGAGACGGAACCTCAGCCCGATGATCTTGAGCAACGCCTGAATGCCGAGATCTTAACCTTGATGCAAAAGGCTCAGATCAGTAGCTCGACCAGTCACGGGCACCCCACCATTATTAGCCTAATCGGACCGACCGGGGTTGGAAAGACGACGACCATTGCCAAGTTGGCCGCACGTTCCGCCCTGGTAGAGCGACAGAAGGTCGGCTTAGTAACCATTGATACCTACAGGATTGCTGCAGTGGAACAGTTGAAAACATATGGTCGCATCCTTGGTCTACCGGTTGAGGTGGTTTTTACTCCGGATGAGATGAAAGAGACCCTGGCACGGATGCAGGACCTGGACTGCATCTATATCGATACCGCCGGCCGCAGCCACCGCAACCTAGATCAGATGTCGGAACTATGTTCTTTCCATGAAGCCGCGAAGCCGGATCTCACTTATCTGGTTCTGAGTACGACCACTAAGTACCGCGACTTGATGGAGATCATTGCCTCGTATGAGGTACTTCACCCGCAAGGTCTCGTCTTCACTAAGCTTGACGAGACCGAAAGCTACGGTGCGGTCTTCAACGTGGTGACCTTGTTGCAGAAGCAACTGGCCTATATTACCTATGGACAAGACGTGCCTGATGACATCGATGCCTTTGATCCCTCCTATTTAACAGAGCTGATAATGGGGAATGGAACACATGCGCGATCAAGCTGATCGACTTCGTCAACTGGCTCTCCAGTTGAGGTGGCGTGAAAAAGAGAAGCCGGAAACACCGATCATCAAAGCGGAGAACGTTGACACAGCAGGCCTGCCAATGGCCAAGAAGGGCCCGCGGATCATCGCGATCACCAGCGGCAAGGGCGGAGTGGGCAAGACGAACCTCACGGCCAACCTAGCGATCTTGCTCGCCCAAGCTGGCCATCGCATCGTCTTGCTGGATGCCGATCTGGGCTTAGCCAATCTCGACCTCGTGTTTGGCATCGTGCCGCAGCACACCCTGAAAGAGGTCATCGACGGCACCCTACAGATCACCGATATACTGACCCCCGGTCCGCTGGGGATCTCCATCGTCGCGGGGGGCAACGGCGTGACCGAGCTTGCTGACCTCAGCCGGGGACAGGTGGACCGGTTTCTGAAAGGACTCAGTGCCCTCGATGAGATGGCGGATTTCATTCTGATCGACACCGGTGCGGGCATTGGTAAAGCGGTCTTGAGCTTCCTTTTGGCGGCGGACGAGGTGGTGGTGGTCACCACGCCAGAGCCGACCTCGATCACTGACGCCTATGCCACCATCAAAGCGATCTGTAACCGCCGCGAAGGGGCACAGATTCGTCTGCTGATCAATCGGGTGGTCAGTCCCAGTGAGGCTCAGCAAGCCTATGACAAGATCCGCTCGGCGGTTGAGCGCTTTCTGGGAGTGACCATATCGCTGCTAGGCACCATTCCTGAAGATCGCTGTGTGCCTCGATCTGTCATGGTTCAGCAGCCGTTCTCACTATGCTACCCGCACGCCGATGCGACCGTTCGTCTACGGGAGTTGGCCAAGGCCTTCACGGCGCAAAGTCAGACGGAGCCAACCACTGGGGTTGGAGCTTTCTTTGCCAGGATGATCAGTTTGTTTAGGTAGATTACCGACTGTTGGCAGTTGATGAACTGAGGTGAGCAGCATGGAGAAAACGCGGGACCCGTTTCGTATCGGCCAGACGCTCTCGGTCCTAGTTCCTCAGCGCAACGAGATACGAGAGTATAACTCCAAGGTACAGGACATCACCCCTGCTAGCCTGATCATTTCGGCACCGACCGAGCGTGGGCGCGTCTTCGATCTGCCCACGGGAACGAGCATCACCCTCATCGTTCACCAAGGTGGACACCCGAAGAGCTATCACAGTGTGATGGAGCGGACAAGAATGGGCCAGGTGCCCCTCTGGGTGATAGCCAAACCGGAGGCGGAGTCCAGTGACGTGCAGAGGCGCGGGTTCTATCGCTTAGATACCTTCCTGCCCATCACCTTTACGTTTGCTGAGCCACAGGAGAAGGCTGTCTTGGAATACGGAGAACAGGGGGTCATCTGCAACCTCAGCGGCGGCGGACTGGGCATGATCTACTCTCACCCAGCCAGTCTTGGCAGGACGGTTGGCATGCTTCTGCCGCTCGGCGAGCACCGCTTGGCGGTCTGGGGGCGAATAGTACGCTGCGACTCGTTGTCCAACGCGAAAATAACACGCTATCTGTTGGGAGTTCAATTTCTTGATATCAGTACCCGGGACCAGGATCGCGTGATCAAGTTCGTCTTCAGGGAGCAGCTTAGGCAGCGTCAGAAGGGGCTGCTATAACCATGGTGAACTAGTGCCTTGATCGCGAGGACGGTGTGGACATCTCTTTGTCTGGAGGAGAGACAACATGGAACAGATCAAGGTGTTGGTTATCGATGATTCCGCTCTGATGCGGCAGGTTATCACTGATATGCTGCAAAGCAGTCCACTGATTACCGTGGTGGGAACGGCGCGCAATGGTCAGGATGGATTGGAGAAGGCCCGCCGTATGCGCCCTGACTTGATCACTCTGGATATAGAGATGCCCGTCATGGGTGGATTAGCCGTCTTGCCTCAGTTGATCAGCGAGCTGAACTGCCCAGTGATTATGCTGTCAAGCCATACTCAAAACGGCGCCAAGGCCACTCTCGAGGCTCTTGAGTTGGGGGCAGTGGATTTTGTCCCCAAACCATCTCAGCACTTGATCTGGGATATCACCAAGACCCGCAACGAACTGGTAGCTAAGGCCCTGTCCGCAGCCAAAGCGCGCCTACCGCAGCGACGGGATCCTCGCCCCCCATCGGTGAGCTTACCAAACCAATCAATGGGGGCAGCCAGCAGATCAGTCGATGGACCGGTCCGCTGTGTCGTCGCCATCGGCGCTTCCACAGGAGGCCCACAGGCGTTGCAGACGGTGCTTACTGGTTTCGATGCGGATATCCCGGCAAGCTTCGTCGTGGTGCAGCATATGCCTCCTCGCTTTACCAAGTCCTTGGCACAGCGACTTGACAGCCTATGTCGGCTCTCGGTCGATGAGGCTGTAGATGGAGAGATGCTCTGCGAAGGGCGTGCGCTGATAGCCAAGGCGGATTGGCAGATGACCCTCACAGCCGAGGGGGGACGTATCCGTACACGCCTATTGCAGACCCCACCAGTCAGCGGACATCGACCATCCGTAAACACTTTATTTGCGTCACTGCCCAACGCCAAGCCTGCGAAGTTAGTCGCGGTCGTCCTCACTGGCATGGGCAACGATGGGGCTGCAGGGGTAGTGACGGTCAAGGAAGCAGGGGGCACAGTTATTGCCGAGGATGCCAGCACCGCCGTGATCAACGGCATGCCAAAGGCCGCTGCGCAGACAGGATGCGTCGATCACCTCGTGCCACTTCACGAGGTGTCTGGTCTGATTACGAGACTAGTCAGGGAGAGATAAAAACCACCCACAGGTGGATGGGTAGTCATGGGAGGAGAGGATCCTATGGAGCTGTCAAAATACCTTGATGTGTTTATTGAGGAGGCCAAGGAGAACCTACAAAGCCTAAACGATGGTCTACTAAAGTTGGGTGATGGACAGACCAGTGTGATCGATGAGGTCTTCCGTTCCGCTCATACCCTCAAGGGGATGGCAGCCACCATGGGGTTTAGCGAGGTGGCTGAGCTCACCCATGCGATGGAGAACATCTTCGATCTACTACGCCGTGGAGACAAGCGTTACTCTGAGAGCCTAGGGGATGTGTTGTTTGCCTGCCTGGACGGGATTGAGCTGTTTATCAACGAGGTGGGCCCCGACCATCTCCCCAATATCAAGGACTACAGAGATCTGATTGAGCGACTTAACAGCTCATCGACGCCGCCATCAAGCACAAGTAATGCCACTGCACCCTCCTTGCCACTGGTAAGCCTGCCACCCCTCATGGAGATCAACGAGTACGAACAAAGCATCCTTGAGGCTGCGCGGAAACGGGGCTTCAACGCCTTTTATGTCATCATTCGCCTGCGTCCTGATTGCTTGTTGAAGGCGGCGAGGGCTTTCATGGTCTTCCAAGTGTTAGAGCGGGCTGGAGAGATCGTCAAATCAAATCCCCCGGTCAACGCCATCGAGGATGAACAGTTTGATAGCAGCTTTGAGCTGATCGTTGTCAGTCAACAGGGGCGAGACGAGATCGCCCAGGCACTGGATACGGTCTCTGAGCTCGAACAGGTGGAGGTCGTCGCGTATTCAGTCAGTGTGCCAAAAGAGGCAAGGCCTGCTGCAGGCGAGCCACTTGAGGAAGGACCGTCCCGCATGGGTGGCAATGGTGACATGGCCAAGAAGCTCAAGACCGGCAGAACGGTTCGTGTGGATATTGGCCGCCTTGATGGGCTGATGAACCTAATGAGCGAGCTGGTCATTAACAAGACCAGGATCAGCGAACTCGCATACGGAATCGCACAAGGGGAGCTCAATGAGGCTACCAACCAGCTCAACCGGATCGCGGGCGAGTTGCAGAACCTGATCATGCAGGTCCGCATGGTTCCCATTGAGCAGGTTTTCAACCGCTTTCCCCGCATGGTCAGAGATCTGGCCCGTGAGCTTGACAAAGAGGTCAATCTCGTCATTGAGGGTGAAGAGACGGAGCTGGACAGGACGGTGATCGATGAGATCGGCGAACCGATCCTGCATCTCGTCCGCAACGCTGTCGATCATGGGATTGAGGCTCCCGAGGTGCGGGTGCAGCGGGGTAAGCCCGCTCTTGGGACGGTCCGCCTCTCAGCCTTTCCCCACGGGCATACCGTCGTCATCGAGGTTGAGGACGATGGTAAAGGAATCGATCCAGAGAGTGTGGCCAGGAAGGCGGTTGAGCGCGGCTTCGTCTCCGAACGCGAGCTGGGCTTCATGGATCAACAGGAGAGGTTGATGTTCGTCTTTCAGCCCGGCTTCTCGACCGCGGACAAAGTCTCTGACGTGTCCGGTCGTGGCGTGGGCCTAGATGTGGTTAAGACCCAGGTTGAGTCCCTGGGGGGTACCGTTGAGCTGGTCACATCGCTAGGGCAGGGGAGTAAATTTGTGATCTCCCTTCCTCTGACGTTGGCCATTCTGCAGTCGCTGCTCGTTGAGTCAGGCAGCGAACGTTATGCCATACCATTGAGCTCCATCGATCAGACCTTTTCACTGCAGGATACTGGGGTGAAGACCGTGCGTGGCCAGGAAGTGACCATGTACCGGGGCC
The DNA here is from genome assembly GCA_964540595.1 of uncultured Clostridia bacterium. Taxonomy (GTDB): domain Bacteria; phylum Bacillota; class JAAYKD01; order JAAYKD01; family CAYOCI01; genus CAYOCI01. The sequence goes on along the minus strand of CAZINL010000035.1, from coordinate 8,827 downwards.
ATGTGCTTCCCCTGATTAGGTTGCAGCGGTTGCTGGATGTCCCCAAGACTTCCACGCGACGCGAAGGTGGAGAGAATTACGTGGTGGTGCTCAAGCGTAATGACAAGATGCTTGGATTGGTGGTCGATGAACTGGTTGGGCATCAAGAAATCGTCATCAAGACATTGGGCAGGTACTTAGGTAACGTGAAAGGGGTGGCTGGTGCTACCATCCTCGGGAACGGGCAGATCGCACTGATTCTCGATGTCCCTTCACTGTTCTAGAACCTCTTGACCATTGAGGGATGAGCAAGTTTGTCATAATGAGGTCACGCAAGTTCCGGAGACTACGTTAAAGAGCGAGGGGAGGAGCAAACATGGAAGTTAAGGAGCAAAAATGGGTGGTCTTCAGATTGGGTAACGAAGAGTACGGGGTAGAGATCATGCAGGTGGACAAGATCGAACGCATGAAGCCGATTACCCGCGTACCAAAGACACCGCCATTTGTCGAGGGTGTGATCAACTTGAGAGGCGAGATCATCCCGGTTATCGACCTGCGCAAACGTTTTGACATGCCTGCTAAAGAGATCACCGATGATACTCGGGTGGTCGTGGCGCTGGTTGATGATCTGTCAGTGGGACTGATCGTGGATGAGGTCACGCGGGTCATGAGCTTACCT
>CAZINL010000035.1:4073-8159 GCA_964540595.1 uncultured Clostridia bacterium | reverse complement strand
GGCAGCGTCGATGTGACCTATGTCTGTGGCGTGGGTAAATTGGACGACCAGCTACTAGTCCTGTTGGACCTTGCGAAGGTCCTCGACCTGCAAGAAGTCAGTCAGATCAAAGCCATGTAGTTCGAGGTGACGCATGCTAGATAACCCCCTACACTTATCTGCCCTACAACTAGATGCGCTGCGCGAGGTAGGGAATGTCGGTGCGGGCAATGCAGCCACGGCTCTGTCAACGCTGATCGGGCGACGGATCGAGATGACGGTTCCAGCGGTCAGTGTCTTGCCCATCCCGCAGGTTGCCGAGCTCCTCGGAGGCGATGAGGCAATCGTCGCAGGTGTCTTCTTCCGCATCGATGGGGACGCGCCAGGCAATATGCTTCTGGCCATGGATGAGGCATCGGGGAGACAACTGGTCAGCATCCTGCTTAACCATGTTGACTTGTCCAATGGGGCATCCCAAGCCTTCGATGAGCTAGCCATGTCGACTCTGATGGAGATCGGCAATATTCTAGGGAGCTCTTACCTAGGTGCCCTGATGACGATGACCAATTTGTCCTTGCAGATCTCTGTGCCGGCCCTAGCCAGAGACATGGCCCAGGCAGTCCTCAATATCGGTCTGATCCAATACGGTCAAGTGGGTGACAGTGCTCTCGTCATCGAGACCGCCTTTCATGAGGGGGCATCGGTGGTTCGAAGCCATTTCTTCTTCATCCCTGATCCCGGCTCGTTTGCCCTGTTACTTGCTTCATTAGGAGTCCCCACCGATGAGTGAGGTATTGAAGGTGGGGATGGCTGACCTGGCTGTCGGTCGCGCTTCCGAGACTCTCAAGACCTGTGGCCTCGGGTCCTGCGTGGGCATCTGCCTGCTTGATCCGATCACCAAGGTTGGCGGCATGGCTCATATTATGCTGCCTTCCAGTTCCTTGGCTAGGTCTGTGGATAATCCCGCCAAGTACGCTGACACTGCCGTTCCGCTGATGATCAATAAGATGCAAAGCCTAGGCGCCGTTCGATCACGCTTGATCGCCAAGATTGCCGGCGGGGCACAGATGTTTGTGTTTGCGGGCAATAACGAGGTAATGCGTGTGGGCGAGCGTAATGCCCAGGCTGCCAGGGATGTATTGAGACACTTGGGGATCAGGCTGGTAGCAGAGGATGTGGGTGGCAATTACGGTCGGACGATCGAGTTCGCCTGCGAAACCGGGAGACTACACATCAGGACATTTGAGCACGGCGAGAGGGAGATATAAGGTGGCTTACGTAACCGGACGCTGGGCGGTGGTCTTGATCCTATGCACAGCGGTTCCTACCGCTGTGACGCACTTACTCGATGGGGCTAGGTTAAGCACCACCCTGTGGCGTACGGCCATCGCCGCGTTGGGCTCGTTTGGTCTGGGGATTGTTTTGGAGTGGTATGTCATGGGGATCTATCATCAAGGCCGCAAGCCAGGCGCCAAAGGGCAGCGCTTGGACATCAAGGTCGGTCCCACTGACCAAGAGCAGGCCACCGTCGCGGGCGATCCGCCCATGGACGCCCCAAGAGTGAACGGCTAGGCCAGTACGTCAGGCAAGTCTCGAAGAGTTTGAGTTATGGTGGGCGCTGGGTGGCCCGATGCATGGGGGGTGCGTAATGCGAGAGATCAGAAAAGAGGCTGAACTGAACCACTGCTGGTATCGATACAAGCAGTCAGGCGACCCGCAGGCCAAAGAGACCCTGATCCTAGCCTACGCCCCTTTGGTCAAGTATGTAGTTGGCCGTGTGGCGGTCGGGTTGCCTTCCTATGTCGATGCAGATGATCTCTACAGCTATGGGATCTTCGGTCTCCTGGACGCCCTGGAGCGTTTTGATGTCGACCGCGGTATCCGCTTTGAGACCTACGCGCTGACACGGATTCGCGGGGCGATCTGGGATGGGGTGCGGACAGCAGATTGGGTGCCAAGATCGGTCCGACAGAAGGCGCGCGATCTGGAGAGGGCACTGGTTGCGTTGGAGCAGCGTCTGGGTAGGGCTGCCAGCGATCTCGAAGCGGCGGAGGAGCTCGGGCTGACCGTTCACGGATATTACGAGCTGCTTACTGAGGTCAGTGGTGCTACCGTGCTCTCCTTAGATGAGACGCTGCGAACTAACAGCGAGAGCCATATCCGTCTGGGAGAGACACTGGTTGACCCGCACACGCCCAATCCGGACGCCGATATCCTTATGGGCGATGAAAGACAAGAGCTGGCTGAAGCCATATCGGGTTTGTCAGAACGGGAGCGTCTGGTGCTGACGCTTTATTACTATGAAGGGCTTACCCTTAAGGAGATTGGGGCGGTCTTGGAGATATCGGAGTCGCGAGTATGCCAGCTTCATACCAAAGCCATCGCGCGTCTGCGCACCAAGCTCCGCTAGGTCTGCCAAACAGTGACGAGACTTTGGTTTCCTTGCGACTGGGAAAGGGGAGGGCCATGAGCGAAGGAGAGCGAAAGAGCATCGCAGAGGGGCTAGAGGTCATCCTCAACTCGGATGGGCTCTATCTCGCTTTTCAGCCTGGAGCACGAGCAACCGTTGAAGACGTGGTCCATTTTCTCCGGGACGAGCAGGTCCTGGGGGTGCAACTGGACGCCATTCGGATGGCGTTCATGAGCAGGAGCACAGGTCGGGCGAAGCTGGCGGCGCAGTCGGAGATACGTTGTCGTGCGGCTTCAGCCGCAGTGCAGATCAGTAACGATGGACTATCTGCCAGTCTAGTCCTAAAACCCGCTGGGTTCGGTGGGCGGCTCTTGGAGCGCCACCAACTAGATGAACTCCTGGCTCAAGCTCACGTGGTGGTGGGCATTGATCAGGCGATGTTGGACAGGATCGCCGCTGGTATTGTCACCGATGGAACCCATCAGGTCGCCACAGGGTTGCCCGCCACGATAGGCAGTCCAGCAACCCTGCTCTTTCATCAAGCTGAACAAAGGGCGTCCGTAGATGAGCAGAATGTTGACTATCGCGAACTTGGCACGATCCAGAATGTCAATGTTGGCGATATCCTGGTGACAAAGACCCCCGCCGGAATCGGCACGCCGGGGACCGCGGTGACTGGGATCGAGATTGCACCCCGCCCTGGGCGTGATTGTGCGCTGCCGGTGGGTAAGGGCGTGGTCCCGAGCGAAGATGGCCTTCGCCTCTATGCTGCGGTGAGTGGTCACGTGGTCTTTGGTCCACGACGTGTCGATGTCCTGCCAAGCATTGAGGTAGCCGGCGATGTGGACTTTTCGACTGGCAACATTGATGTGAATGGTAATGCCATCATCCATGGCAATGTCCACAGTGGGTTCAGGATCACTGCCTTCGGACATGTTGAGGTCGACGGGTGGGTAGATAATGCCCAGATCAGGGCGGGTGGACATATTGTGATCAGAGGAGGCGTACAAGGCCAGCGATCAACTCTGGTCGCCGGCGGCTGCATTACAGTGAAGTATGTGGAGAATGGACAACTGGAGGCCGGTGAGAGCGTCTTCGTGGGTGAGGCGGTTATGCACGCGCGCGTGGTTGCGGGATCCAGAGTCGTCGTTGACGGGCGTAAAGGGTTGATCGTGGGTGGTTCGGTGCGCGCGGGTGAGGCGATCGACGCCAAGGTTACGGGATCACCCCTTGCCACTCCCACCGAGCTTGAGGTGGGGGTAGACCCCAAGACCAAGGACGAATATAATCAAGTCGTTGAGGAGTGTCGCAAGCTTGGGGATCATCTTGACAAGTCGGAGAAGGCGATCTCTCTTCTATCGCAGATCCAGGAGCGGGCAGGGAAGCTACCTCAGGATAAGGCGGTCCTGCTCAGTCAATTGCGGTTGGGGCTCAAGGCCAAGCGGTTTGAGTTAGAGACGCAAACCGATCGCCGCCTTGAGCTGGAGACAGTCATCAACCAGGCCCAGGATGGAAAGGTGCGGGTGAAGGACACTCTCTATCCTGGTGTCCGCATCACCATTGGGAATAGCTCTTACCGCGTACGCGATTCCATGGCAGGGGCGACGCTTAAGCGGCAAGGGGCTGATGTGGTCGTACTGCCATACGCTTGATTCTTGAGACCCAAGTCCCAAGCTCCTATCTAGCGTCTAGCGTCT
>CAZINL010000035.1:0-4063 GCA_964540595.1 uncultured Clostridia bacterium | reverse complement strand
GATCCTAGCAGGGGGAGGTGACGGGATGTCCATTCGACCGGTTGATTTTCAGGTGGTGGTACCCAAAATGGCCGAGGTGGACAAGATGCATAAGGCATCAGAGTTGCCTCAGCATGACCAACGCTTTGCCGATGAGGTTAGGCAGATGGTGTCCAGGCAGCAGCGAGAGGTTCAGCCTCGTGACCATGCCCATCGCGCGATGATCAGCGATCGGGAGAAGAAGGAAGGTCAGCGCCGCGATCCCGAAGACAAACAACGGCGCCCAAAGGAAAAAGAAAGCAGGTCTGAAGAGGTCCGGACAGGCGGTAAGATGCCCGGTACCAGACTTGACGTTCGGATATAGTCTCGCTATGACAGCCGATTCTCGGGGGTGAATGCCATACAACTCTTTATTAACCTGGTGTTGTTTTTCTGGCTGTTAGCACTGACGGCCCTGGTCGTTCGCTGGCGATGGGACGGCGCTGGGCAGCGCTCATCAACGGAGATGCAGCACTTTGTCGAGCAGGTGGAAGATAGTCAGCGACTTATCCAGGCTATGAGTGAGGATTTCTTGTCGCTGAGTCAGCAAATGCTCCGGGAGATTGATGATCTACGACTACGAGTGGCTGCTTGTGCGAGTCAGACGTCTGCGCGAGCGGATTTTTCCAGAGCGCCATTCCAGCCGACAGGGGCGGACCAGGCACTTCATCCTGCACTGGAGCGCTACCGCGATCTCTATCAGCGGGCGGCAGCGGGTCAGAGCGTGACGACCATTGCCAGGGAGTTAGGCATGGGCAAGGGCGAAGTTGAACTGGTGCTGACTCTAGGACAGCAGGCAGTGACAGAGCCAAATGCAATCAGGCATAAATCTTGACCAAGCCGGTATGTTGTTAGTGGAGGTGACGCCACGATGCAACGCTCCGTGGTCAGGATTTTTGCGTTTGGGGTCGTGACAGGGCTAGTCTTAACGGTGCTCTCGTTAGGGGGCGTGGGGCTCATCGTGCTTAGGGGCGGGGTCACTGTCCCTGTTAGCCGAGAGCGCTTCATCGACCAGCTCACCACCGAGGTTGGCATCGCCATGCAGTCTGCCATGCCCAAAATGCTGGTTCAGGCACGCGAACAGATGCCTCTTACAGTGAAGGAGCAAGTTAGATCGGGGTTAGGTGAGATGAGTCTTGAGATCGCCAACTACCAGATCAGACTGCCGCAAGCGGTGGTCAGCCGCATCGATGGCTATCTGCAGTCCACTGTGACGGCTGCCTTTGAGGAACTCCTGAGGGGGCTAGAAACAAGCGCCGGCGTGGTGTTTACCGAAGACCAGCTGCGACCTCAAGTGGCGCACTGGGCCAATAGCTTGGACGGAAAGAGCTTGGCTGTCGAAGTAGCACCGCAGATTAGGCTACCAGTCACTATCAGGTTGCGGTAGTCGACCGTTCCATGGCGGATAGCAGGTGTCGTGGGAGATCAATGATCTGCCCATGAGGGCCGTCTTGTGAGGCGTTCTGCCGGCTGTTGTGTCGACGGCTAATAGCGGACGAAGGCTTGTCGACTTTTCGTGGCCCACGCGCTTGCGTGGGCCTTTGTCGTATGCTATACTACCACTTGGTGTCAGAACACACGCGACTTGACCCGCTACCATGGTGCTGCAGAACCAGATAGGCGAATGCAGTTTGGCTAGTGGGGATGAGAGGGCGGAGGATTAACCAGAAGGGAGGAGGTGACACCATGTCTGTCATTTCCATGAAACAACTACTTGAAGCTGGTGTCCATTTTGGTCACCAGACGCGGCGGTGGAACCCCAAGATGGCTCAGTACATCTTCACTGAGCGTAATGGGATCTACATCATCGACCTGCAGAAGACGGTGAAGAAGGTTGAACAAGCCTACAACTTCATCCGTCAGGTCGCCCAGGAAGGCGGCAGTGTGCTTTTTGTCGGTACCAAGAAGCAGGCTCAGGAAGCGGTGGCTGAAGAAGCTAAGCGCTGCGAGAACCATTTTGTCAATCAGCGTTGGCTCGGCGGCACTCTAACCAACTTCCAGACCATTCAGAAGCGCATTAAGCGACTGCATGAGCTGAAGAAGATGGAAGAGGACGGTACATTTGATCTTCTACCCAAGAAAGAAGTTATTCAAATGCACCACGAGATGGAGAAATTGGAAAAATTCATGGGTGGCCTTAGCACCATGACCAAGCTGCCAGATGCTCTGTTCGTAATCGATCCTCGCAAGGAGAAGAATGCGGTTGCAGAGGCACGTCGCTTGGGTATTCCAGTCGTCGCCATCGTCGATACTAACTGTGATCCTGACGAAATCGACTATGTTATTCCTGGTAACGATGATGCCATTCGCGCGGTCAAGCTTTTGACTGGCAAGATGGCTGACGCGATCTTGGAAGGTAAGCAAGGCGAGCAGATGACTGAATAGCTAACGCCTGTGGGGGGATCGGTCATCGGGGTTAACCCCTAAGGCCGTTCCCCTTTTTGTATCTCGGCGCTGAAAGATCGACATGCACACAATCAGTAGAAGGGGGAATAGACATGATCACAGCAGCTACCGTTAAGGATCTACGTGAACGTACTGGTGCTGGCATGATGGACTGCAAACGTGCCCTTGAACAGAACAATGGTGACATGGATAAGGCCATCGAGTTTCTGCGTGAAAAGGGATTGGCCGCCGCAGCCAAGAAGGCTGGCCGTGCCGCCAATCAGGGCAGCGTCTACGGTTACATAACCAAGGGTGGGCAGGTAGGCTCACTGATCGAGGTGAACTGTGAGACCGACTTTGTCGCCAAGAACGATGATTTCCAGGCTATGGTTCATGCTCTTGGTCAGCAGGTAGCCGAGGGCGACGCCAGCACGGTGGAAGAGCTCCTCGCACAGCCCATGAAGGGGCAGTCCGGGACGGTGCAGGACGCTCTGACCAGTAAAATCGCCACCTTGGGCGAGAATATGGGTATCCGCCGTTTGGCCCGCTATGAAGCCGGCACCGATGGCCTATTGGACATTTATATCCATCTCGGCGGGCGCATCGGCGTATTGATGCACCTCGCAGCCGACAAACCGGAAGTTCTGAGCTCCGACGCAGTCAAGACTGTGGCGCATGACCTCTGTCTGCAGGTTGTTGCCTCCAAGCCCCAATATGTCAGCCGCAACGATGTTCCGGCCGACATGGTGGCCAAAGAGAAGGAGATCTACAAGGCACAGGCCATGAATGAAGGCAAACCCGAGCATATCGCTGAGAAGATGGTCAATGGACGGGTCGAGAAGTTCTTCCAGGAAACCTGCTTGGTGGAGCAGCTCTTTATCCGTGATACTGATATTACCGTGACCAAGCTGCTAGCAGGCGTTGGCAAGGAAGTCGGCGCCAACCTAACCGTCAAGAAGTTCGCGCGCTTTGAGCTTGGCGAGGGAATCGAAAACTCCGAGACAGCAGAATAGGCCAAAGCCACTTAAGAAAAGGAACATCCTCGGGTGTTCCTTTTTCACAGAGGATTCTGCTCCCATGTCGCGAAACTTGACTAAGGAGGCACGGTCGCCCATGGAACCAAAATACCAACCCAAATACCGTAGAGTGGTCCTAAAGCTCTCTGGAGAGGCGCTGGCAGGCGCGCAGGGGTACGGCCTGGATCATCAGGTCTTGGACGATATCGCACACCAGATTAAAGAGATCACTGACATCGGGGTCGAACTCGCCCTGGTGGTTGGCGGCGGCAATATCTGGCGTGGGGTGGCAGGCAGCACTAAGATCGGGATCGATCGGGCTACCGCTGACTATATGGGGATGCTGGCAACCGTCCTTAACGGACTAGCGCTCCAGGGGTCATTGGAAGCTCATGGTGTCGATACCCGCGTACAGACCGCTATCGAGATGCGGGAGGTAGCCGAGCCATACATTCGCCGGCGGGCCATACGCCATCTGGAGAAGGGAAGAGTGGTCATCTTCGCTGCTGGGACGGGCAATCCTTATTTCACCACTGACACAGTAGCGGCCCTCAGGGCCGCAGAGGTGGGCGCCGAAGCCATCCTGTTGGCCAAAGGCAAGGTGGACGGTGTTTATAGTGCCGATCCCCTCAAGGATCCGCAAG
>CAZINL010000034.1:18760-22564 GCA_964540595.1 uncultured Clostridia bacterium | reverse complement strand
CCACTCGCCGCCTGCCTGCAGGGCCTGTTCGATCGCCCGCAATGATAGAGAAGCGCTGGCGACGGCGATCCCCAGGTAACGCGCGATGGCAGTCAGTGGGTGGCCGTTCTGTACAGCGAGATAGATAAGCAATCGTCTGGCACAGGACGTCGCTCGGTCTCTCCGCCGACTGAGCAGCCGCTCCAGAGGAGTGCCTGTAACACTCGTCACGCGCTCAGCGATCTGCTCGATGGCGATAGGTGCGGAAATCTCCTCCTCAGGTTGAGTGCCACGCTCAGTACCTCGGGCAGCAACCTGCTCACTCCCCTCGACTTCTCGCTCAATTCTCTCTGAGAGCAGTTCATAGTCGGCAGAGCATAGGCATGAACCTTCACTCCGTATCGTTGGCTATAGCGTTCCATGAGATCGAGGTAATGTGTGAAGTCTCGATCATCGCGGAAGATCGTCTCCCGATGGTTCCCACGAGATATCACGTGATAAAGATCGCCAGGGACGTGGTAACGAGGAGCTCTCGGCATATGCTTCCTCCTCGGACGAACATATGCTCTATATACGTCAGAATGTGCACGAACACCTTTGTCTTTAGCAGGAAACTAAAAAACCTAAGACCTGACCCCGTTTGGTCTAGACAAATCCGCCTCGCTCATACTTGTGACCTAGGGGGGTTATGTCACATCTGGCTGACGAAGTTGAGGTGGGCACAGTTTGACGCTTACGGCACGGGCAAGTATCTGCTGGCTGTGCCGAGGAAGCCGATGGAGTATAAGGCCAAGACCGTGGCGGTCTTGGCAAAGCAACATCAGATGTTCGGGGGAACTTGAGCCTGTCCCCGTATGCCCCTGAACACAGTTTAACGGCTTAAGCCGAGATTACGAGGCTGGGGCGGTGGCGGTCTCGACGAAAGCAGCAAAGAGGCTAAGACGCTTAATACCTAACCCGGATAGCTCTACTCACCGATCGAGCAGACGATGGGCGATGAATAGGATTTCGAGCTTCTGCTCCGTGTCGCTACTCTGCCACCAGTCTTCAAATCCGGTGTTTAGGAACTCCAGCACGCTTTCCACCTTTGCATTCTTCGAAAGTGCTGGAAAATAGTCTTCTAGCTCACCGTGGCTCAGTATAAATATGCCATTGCTCTGAAGTTGATCTATTCTGTCATGGATTGCCCGAATTTGGCCAGATGATAGGTCTTCCCTCAGCTTCAGGAACCTTGATGCAATGTAGTCCATAGTCTCTCTGAGGAGATCAATGTCGGATTGCAGTACCGTGTTAGGTAGCTTGGATGAGACTACATCCAGTATTTTGCTGAGGTGCTTAGCATCTTGACACGTCTTTGCCCCTTTTAGAACAACCTCATCAATCTTCTTATAGTCCGTCAAGAAGAGCGGCTTCATGTCACGAGCGAATTCGATCAGGCAATCACAATCCCCGACAAAGTAGTTCCTCACACCCCACTGATCCAGAAATTCCCGGTATAGTGGGAAGTTTCTCTTTCCTCCTATGTCAAGCACCTCAACGGTCTGACTCAACCCCGGGTCAGCAAGTCTGTTCAGGATCCTCGACAACACAAGGCGGTCTGTCAGTCCCTCCACTAAGATGACTACATCAGCAAAGAATATCTTGGAGTTGTTCGTCTGATTTATGAGGTGAAAGAGATTCCTATATGCGTCTCTGGTGAAGTCAATATGAGGGACGATTGCATTGCTATACTGTCCTTGCTTGTAGATGCGGATAACATTACGATTTGTGATCGTCTCCACTCCGACAAATTGAGGCGAATGGGTGACAACAAAGAACTGTACGTTCTTCTCATCTGCAAGACGCCGCAACAGATCTAGCAGGGCCAGTTGCCACTTGGGGTGCAGGTGCAATTCAGGCTCATCTATGAGTACTACTCCCCCACTGATGTTGAAAGACGACATACCAAATAGAAAGTTGATGATCTCACGTTCTCCGGAGCTGGTCTGGTTGAGATCTATGAATACACCTGCCCTTGACAGTTGGACCTGGTATGTATTGGTGTTCTTATCGACGCACACCAAACTGAAGTCATAGCCCAGCCTTTCAAGAAACTCCCTAACAAGCATTACCTCTCTATCCATCAGGAATAACTCGGTGTTGTCATTAAGAAGTCTCATCTTTTGGGAGAAGTAGAAATTGGACAACTCAATCAAGCTAGAAATTGTTCTGGACGTTCCCTTTTTGTACTTTTCTCGTAGGTCGTAATAGTTCAGATTGGCAATACAGGTTGTGAAGCTGGTAACTTGTATGTCTCGAAACGGTCCAAAAAACAAGAGTGCCTCATTGAACTGTATGTTACGCTTGGCGGCGCATAAGACAAATAAATCATAATGGTTCAGATAGGTCAACAAGTCACGACCTGCTTGGTCCATCACTGTATGGGTATTGTCCTGAATATGGAACCGGTACACTTGCCCACTCTTAATGTTCGAGTATAGATTGGTCAGTGACTCTTGCAGGTATCTGAAGTCAACTGACTGCTGAGAGAACTGCTCGTATGTCCGGCGCAGATCATCGAAGCAGTCATGTATTCTTCCAATGACATCAACGTCTTGGCGGGTGATCTCTAGTGCAATAGTAATGTCCTGCACCTCACTGGGGTGAAGGTTATGCCTATCTAGATACTGCTGCCATGGCTCAAGCAGGGTCCTTCGGTTTTCTGCCCATTCTCTTGTTACTAGGCCGTCTTTCCCTATGTGTGTGCGCCACGGATGGACAAAGTAATATGCGAGCACATAGTTAAGAATATCCAGAAGGTTGCTTTTGCCGCCGCCGTTCGGACCGATGAGTATGTTTAGCTGGGAACTAAACGCTAGTTCTACGTGTTGCCCAAAGCTCTTTGCGTTCTTTAGGCTTAGCCCTACAACCCGCATATCTCCACCTCTACAGCATGTGTTCACTTCAGCGCATAGCAAGAATAGCACGATTGGCATTTGAAAGTTACTGTAGAAGACCACGCCCAGTGGTTGAGGCATCAAGAGTCAGGCCTTACCGCTGATTCACGCCGCCCACATCCTTCCCCCCCAACCGCTTCTTCACCATCCCCGTCAGCACGCGCATCTCCTCTAACCCGGGCGACGTGGTCAAGAGGCCGTAGACCACAACGCCTAGACCTACTCATCTACTAAGGCGATAATGCGGCCGAAGGACGCGAGTAGCGGATAGGCAAAGAGGAGTACAGATGACACCGGCAGCTACAGCAATCTTATCCATGGAAGTGATGACGCCCAAAGACGGGCCTATCTTGCGCTGCAGAAGCAGCATCAGCGCGACCATGTTGATCATCATGTCAATGGAGTTGGCACGCGCTAGACCGTCGTAGTGTTGAGACTTTACGAACCAGAAGACTAGTCCGATGCTCAAGAGCGACATCTCGATTCCCACTGCCATGTATGTGGCGGAGTCGCTGAGCACGTAGAAGGCCACCTGCTGGTTGACTATGCCAGGACATCCGATAGCGCAGACGACTAGGCGGTGAGGTCTCAACGGGAGCAACACCCGTGCTCAAGGATCCTGGGAAACCTAAGGTCTGACCCGGTTATTCCCCCCGAAAGGCTTTGTAGCGCCCCTGAAACAGGTGACCGCTCTGACGATAGCGAGTGTTGAAGAACTGGGCAAAGCTCTGCTGCACCCCCTGCATGAAACGACCAAGGGGCTGGTCTCCCTCCTGGACAAGAAGATGAGTGTGATTGCGCATTAGAGCATAGGCATGAACCTTCATTCCGTACCGCTGGCTATAGCGTTCCATGAGCTCGAGGTAATGTGTGAAGTCTCGATCATCGC
>CAZINL010000034.1:13603-18660 GCA_964540595.1 uncultured Clostridia bacterium | reverse complement strand
TCTCGGCATATGCTTCCTCCTCGAACGAACATATGCTCTATATACGTCAATGTGTGCACAAACACCTTTGTCTATGGCAGGAAACTAAGAAACCTAAGACCTGACCCCGTTTGCTCCCAAGAAGATGAGTGTGATTGCGCATTAGAGCATAGGCATGAACCTTCACTCCGTATCGCTGGCTATAGCGTTCCATGAGCTCGAGGTAATGTGTGAAGTCTCGATCATCGCGGAAAATCGTCTCACGATGGTTCCCACGAGATATCACGTGATAAAGATCGCCAGGGACGTGGTAACGGGGTGCTCTCGGCATATGCTTCCTCCTCGAACGAACATATGCTCTATATACGTCAATGTGTACACGAACACCTTTGTCCTTAGCAGGAAACTAAGAAACCTGAGACCTGACCCCGTTTGCGCTGCTCAACATTACAGGACTACTGACCCCTAAGCCTCACTCATTCGCCATCGCCATGGTAGGATGTTACAATGATCGCGATCGCAGCCCAAGGCGCCTCTTGACCATGTACGTAAGTAGGTCCATTTCCTCTACCCTAAATAGGTAAATTAGGCTGAAATAAGCCACACTACCCATGAGCACAGATCCAGCCAGTGCTATGATACGGCCGAGGTGTTCCACCATGGGAAACGTGAGCAGGACAACACACCCCATCGCTACGGCCGCAAGAACGATCTTGACCAGAGACTTCGCAACTCCGAGCAATGAGCCTAGCCTCCGCTCCAGTAGCATCATCAGCATGACCATGTTTACAAGCATGGTGATAGAGTTGGCCAGCGCAAGTCCTCCGTGATGTAACGGTTTCACTAACCAGAAAGCTAGTGCAATGTTGAGCAGCGATGTTCCGATCCCCACGCCCACTGGAGTGGAAGAATCGCCAAGAACGTAGAATGCCCGAACCAAGATCTGCTGGTTGGCTACTCCAAACAGCCCGATTGCGTAGAAAACTAGGGCCGTAGCGGTCATGGCAGTAGCCGTGCCGTCGAAGTGTCCGCGCTCAAAGGCCAGGCTGATAATGGGTGTACGCAGGACAATCAACCCAACTGTAGCTGGTACCATTATTATGGAAAGTAGCTTTAGTCCAGAGCCTACGCTACGATGCAGGCCATCATAGTCATTGCGCCCAGCATGGTCCGCTAGTTTTGGATAGATGACTGTCGCTAAGGCAGTTACGAACACTCCAACAGGTAGCTGCACAAGCTTTGATGCGTAATTAAGAGCAGCAATGCTACCCACGTCCAGCCCAGAAGCCAGGCTCTTCTCTGCGACAATACGAAACTGATCGAAGAGCGTACCTATCATCATAGGTACGGCCAGCTTCATTACCTGCCCGAGGCCTGGATGGGTCAGGCTACTCAACTGGCACCAACTCATTCTCTGCCGCCGAAGCTGCCAGCCTAGGAAGAATGCACTTAGCGCGGCTCCAGAAAGAGTCGCCCAGGCTAGTGAGGTAATCCCCGAGTTTCGTGAAAGCAGAATACCCACTGCTATCGTACCTGCGTTCATTAGAAGCGGACCCAAAGCGGGGAGACCAAACTGCTTTAGCGCATTGAGGATGGCGCTGAAAAAGGCAGTGGTGGTTAGAAACATCGCTATGGGCGCCATAACTCGGAGCATTGCAGCCGTCGCCGCCCGTTCGTGAGAACTAAACCATGGAGCCAGCAATCGGATAAGTGGTGAAGCCAATATGGTAATCGCTATGATGAGGATTAGAAGAACCACGAAGACAACGCGCGCTACAGTCCCTACCAGTTCCCATCCATGCGTAGGATCATCCTCGGCAAGGTAACGACTGAACACTGGCAGAGTGGCTGTGCTTACTGGTCCGCCGATCAGCCCAACGATCATCTGAGGGACCGTCAAAGCGAGTATGTACGCATCGGTCAGTCGAGTCGCTCCGAACATGCCTGCAATCACCTGTTCTCGCACGAAGCCAAGTAGTTTCCCCCCAATGGAGATGCCCACGAGAAGTGTGGCTGCGCGCCAAACTTGAGGTTTGTTGGACTGTTTCACCTGGCCTCACCATCCTGACAAGATGCAGTTCAGTAATTCTTGATCCTATCTTTTATCAGACCTGCTAGACAGCGCATAGTCGGGCGGCTCATCGGATCGGTAATGGCGAAGCTCACCCAATAACGCAGCTGCACCCATTCTGGTGTGAAGCGGACAGGGGCCCCCGGTCCAAGTCTAGCCTCACTATCTTCGAGGATGTGTAGGGATGTGGATGTGGGTATAGCAGTGAACGGGAGCAAGGGATGAGCTCTATCCACACCGATGGGCGTCAGGTGCTGGTTCACCCATTGGGCGATCAGCTCCTAACAGCATAGGCGGCATAGTCCTGATCTCCCAGTACACCCATGGTCATCTCCCGTAGTCCTACACCGTTTACGATATGTGATAGCACCGGACGGTACAGTATGTTCGGTTCTACCTACCGGGACGCCGAAACTCCTCCACGAACTTATGCCTAAGCCCACCGGAGACGCCTTGGATAAGCGAGATACCCCAATTGTCATTACCTTCGATAAAAATGGGCCCATCTTCGGCAATCGCAATATCCCATCCAATAGAGTGAATTCCATACAGGTACTTGTGTAGACTGAGCGCCATAGAAACGGCAGCCTGGAAGTGGGGAATAGCAAATCCGTCGAATAGCACCCCGCTATTGGGGTGCCTCTGAACACGCATCATGGCCTGCCCTCTTCCCCTGCGAGTGAAGACGCCTGCTCCCTCTAGGCGGCCCGTCGCTTGGTTGATATTAACAGCAAGGCCGCCACATGCCGGATTGTCCGCTGTACCTCCATTGGCTCCAACTCTGAGTGCCGCAGCAAATGTCCGTGGCTCGCCGTCGGAGTTCACGGTCACGAGGCGGATGGTGTTCACAGCTGTGTCATATAGCATAGACATCGAGCTATGCTGAACAATTCGTTGTTGAACGATAAACGACTTAGGCAAGAGCCTTACTAGGTGCTCATAGGAACACGGTTGTCCATCAACAAATACGCCTTCATCACTGACCTTCAAAGCGAAAACGCCAGCACCCATTTCACCGGAAATGTCCTTACAGAACACATCAAGTGACCTTGAGACTAGTGTCTGTAGCGGTTGTTCTACAAGCCCAGGTAGCCACCTGATTCCAGTTCTGGAGCCCACCGCAAGATTTTGGGGGGTTGGGAACCCCAGACTGATCAAATACTGACCGAACACGAATTTGTCTCGAAGGAGGCACACATAGTCAAAACCCCTAGACACGTCTCTGTTGAGATCATTTCGCCTGTGCATGAACGCACGATATGGCATATATTCGGTCTGATTAACCTTACCCTCTATGTCGAAACCGTACCGATGGTATGAGGTATTGATCTCATTGTTCTGCAAGAGCCAACTGAGCTGCTCGAACAACATTCGCCAATGAGGCTTTTGTTTCTGTTCCGGGAAGTAACTGTAGGAAGCGAGATCCCTAGACATTGCGGGTATCATAGGAATACTCAGCAGGAGCGATCTCACTTCGGTAAGATACCTATAGAGCGACTGTATGCCCATGCGCACCGACCCCCCACTGTAATTTAGCCACACTGGTACATCGGCTTGTCCAGAGCTGGTCTTCCTATCGCGGTGTCTGCCAAGACTAAGGATTTGCATGCACTCGGGGGCTGCGTTCATCAGACCCACCCATGCGTTTCCCCGCGGCATTACTGTGGTAAAGCCCAGGCCTGGTATGCCGACTACGTACGAGCGAGCACAACACTAATACAATTGGTAGTATCTTGTGTCTATGACGCATTGCCGTTCCGGCATTTGAGACACCCACCCCGAAGACTATGGAGAACACACCAAGTGCTATCAGCAGACCAATAGCGAGAGGCCTATCCGCGCACTTCTTGAGGTTCCGCCAGGTCACTAGCATAGTCCACAGATACAGCATACTGTCAGTGAAGAACACCAAAGCATCTGCGAAGCCCCGCCAACCAAAAGGCAAGGGAGATGATAAAAAGTAGAACATCCTGATTGGAGAATAGAGAACGAGCTGCGAGACGGACGTAATCTCCAGTCCTGTGAGGTACGCTGAGCCCCCAATTCGCCCGTTTGCCTGATCAAAGACGCTATCCACAGCATCAATGCTTCGAAATCTACCAACAAAAATGTTACCGACGTCGCTGAGCAGCAGAGACGTTAGTATAAGAAAGACTATCACAGCCCACATAGATCCAGTGGTGACATGGAGACATCTCTTGTTGTGATCGTAGAGTAAAAACATCAGAATGTATCCACACAGAGGAAATATCGCAGCGGAATGGAATACACTGGCAGCCAAGACGCTGATCACCGTATGGAAGACATAGCGAGGTGACCGCGTGAGGTACCACTGCACAAAGAAGTAGCATGAGATTGCAAGCAGAAATGTGATAATGCCTTCTCTGAGGAACACTGCAGACAAAATGACAGCCTGCGGAAAGAACACCGCCAAGAGTACTGTGCGCCTAATGAGAAGACGGTCACAACCTAAGGCTGCAAGGGTGTTGTAGATGATTACTACCGTGCTTACGCCAAGTAGAACATTGATATACTGGCCAATCAGCCTCTCTGGACTCGTAATGTAGAATACGAGCCCCATAAGTTTCGAAAACACTCCACCATACAAGTTCTCGCCCACTAGGGTTAAGTCCGTGGCAATCGCAGCCGCAGACGCAAAGAAACCGTCACCATCCGATGCACCGTGTGGAAGGATATAAATGCCCCTTCCATATATTTCCCATAACATCGCTCCCAAGCGAAGAACATATGAAACGAAAAAATGAAAGGATAACCCTTTGTATCTCATCACACCGGCTGCTACTGCCACAGAATTAACCGCGATCAGAATGATGGCGGTCGTTTCGGTGTCCCCAACAAGATGTCTAGCGAGTGGAAAAGACAGTAGTTGCAGGACGAGGACGAACCACGCAATTTTCACCAGATACACCTTCCGTATGCGCAATGCTAGTATCACAAATCGTCACGTATCTGACGCACGGTAGTCGTGCTGTAATTCCCGTCGCTA
>CAZINL010000034.1:1199-13593 GCA_964540595.1 uncultured Clostridia bacterium | reverse complement strand
TCGCTAGTAAAGAACAAACGGTTCTTTACAGATCTCGACTACGCTTTAGGACCTCATCCATTCCTGGCGAGCCGTATGCCGACATACTTGGTATTGTGTTGCGAGATATAGAAAGACTCCAACCACTCGGCAGTGACTTGACTATCGTAACCCGATTCGATAATTCTGCCGCTTTCGCTTGTTCGTGAGCAATTGGCTTTCTGAAGGATGACCTTTGCCCAGACATCCGATCCATCCTCCAGCGACAAGAAATCGACAAGTCCCAGACCCAGGTCTACCTCCTTAGTAATGCTAGTAGAAATGATGCATGGCAGAGACGCAGCCTGTGCCTCAATAAGCGATACAGGAAGCCCTTCGTATAGGGATGGCATGACAAAGACATCGAACGCTCTGAGCAAATCGTCAACATCTCCTCGCGTTCCTAAGAGCTTGACCTTATCGCACAAACCGCGCTCTGTAATGCGGTGCTCTATATCGCTACGTAGGTGACCGTCACCAACAAGGCAAAGGACGGAGTGTGGGTTAATGCTTACTAGAGCATCAAAGACATCAATTAGGAATACGTGGTTCTTGACCCTGTGCATGTTGCCTACATGCCCGACAACGTACGCATCATCTGGCAGAGATAGCAGTGCCCTCATTCGCCTTCTGGATTGTTCGTCAAACGCGAACTTATTACTATCCACCCCAGACTTCACTATAGTGAGCTCTCTATTGGCGACCCTTGACCCGAACAACCATGCACCAGCGTTATAACTACAAGCGAAGTAGTGAGTGCTATTTAAAACTGTGCTATATCTGAGTACGTAGCTCGAAATCCTGCGAGCGATCTGCGAAAGGTCACTGTACGTCTGATTAACGGGTGCTGAATGGCCGTGAGAGATCCTGGTACTAATGCCCACCGCCTTCGCTACTGGCTGAAACAGCCCCGCCATACTATTGACGTGGCAATGGATAACGCGATAATCCGGATGATCAGTAAGGACTCTGCGGACGTTTCCCAGGTAGTTTAGAACACCGACTTCCCTTATGTTTGGGACACGGAAAATCCTTCCGCCAAGCTCTTCTATTTCCCTATCAAATACGCCGGGATCATCGCGAGTAACTAAGAAGTCGAACTGGACCCTATCCCTGTGGATCCTTCGATAAATGTTCATCAGGAACGTCTCGATACCGCCTCGATTCATAGGCCCAACAATATGAAGTACTCTAATCGGGCTCATGACCATTAAAACTCACCTCGAGAAATCGCCTGACACTGCCTTATCACGTCACTGGTGATGTCTCCGAACAGCGGGCCATTATTTCTCTGATGGAAGTTCACATCTTGCGCTTTCAGATTGACCTCGACCAGAACAGGATGGCCTCCCTGATCTATGGCTATATCCCATGATGCTATGTCGAAGTGGGGTAACCTCTCATGAAGGGCGACTACAAGGGCATCAACTGCCATGTAGCTTGGAACAGTTCTTCCTCCAAAAGCGATACCTGTATAAGGATGAACCGTATGTCTAATAAAAGTGAAATGCTCTGTTGCGAAGTCATTCATTATGCCTTGGCAATTGTAGCCGCATGATACCCCCCCAAGCGTACTATTATCAACAAGGCTTCCATTGTTCCCCATCCTCACCAGTCTTGAGAGAACACGTATGCTGCCCTTATACCTCAGTGTCATAATTCTCGCGGTATTTAGCGAGTTGGGATGTAGTTCTCTTAAGTCTGGATGCTGGTTTATGTAGTTCTGAATAATGAAGTCTCGCTTGTATCGACTGAACAAGCCACGGATGCAGTCTGCAGTACTATTGCGCTCAGAAGCCAGATCGAGGAACTCAATGTTCCTTCCCCCCCCACTATCAATGGCTGGCTTGATAACCAACTTATGAGTTAAACTGGCCACCACTAGGTCAGCCGCTTCAAGCGCGGTCAGATATGAGTAGTCATCCGAGTAGAAGCTACCACTTATATTCCGTACGATAGTTTCCGGGGTTCTAAATCCTGGGAATAGGCGATTGTATTGGTTTTTGTCCTGATAAGCTTTTGCCAGATCGTAGCGGTTGAGAAGGGGTTCAACCAGCTTATAGAAAACATCCTCAGGTACATAGCGAGGGTCCATGACTCCGTTTGTTGCATAGTATGCCTTGTGCCAGTCGGCGAAGACGGTGACCCCGAGCTCACGGTTCCAGAAGTCGCCGATTTGCTCATGTGCATCGGGACTTAAGACATAGCTTGATATGGTAGGATTACTTCGTACCCTCCTACTGAAGAGCCTCCGATAGTAGGCTCGGGGTATGCTTGCTCGCACGTATCCCTGCAAGAAACCGTGCCTGTCAGCAAAGAGTGAGACCACCCGCTTCACAGCACTCTTCATTCTGACCCTCCATTGTCCGTGACCTCGAGGTGATATATTATGCGAGGCTGTCTAGTTACGCCTTAGGTGCGCTAAGAACCAACACGCTGATCCGGCTTATCCGTTAGCCTTGTGTTCTTACCCTGCGAAGCCACTAGGTACTCGTTCATCAACTCCGCAAGAGCTAATTCTTGCACCCAATACCTGCCTTCCTCAAACACAAAATCATCGCCGATGTCTACATAGCGCCCCGGCCGCCCACCTTCATGAAGCTGCTCACACGTGTCTACTCGGATGAATATCGATGTCTCCGCCACATAGTACTGATCATCGGCTGTCTGAAGGAAGTCAACTGCCAGCATCCTAGTGAGTGGCAACGCCTGCTTGACTTTTCTCGCGAGTCTCAACGCGTCAACTGGGATGGCGTCTCTGATAACTAGTCCGCCCCCTGACGCACGGAAATCACCCTTCGGTGCCATTCGATAGTATCCAAAATAGGAGTCCCCAACAACAATTACGCGTAAGTCGGCCTTGACATCGGGGATATACTCTTGGAAGTAAACGTAGTCCTTTTGTTTTGAATATCCCCAGCAAGTATCTGCCCCAGTAGAGAAGACTCGCTCACACAAACTCCGAGCTTGCCTGCGGTTCTTTATCATTCTCACGCCAAGTGATGAGCTCCCGGTAGCTATTTTGGAGACTATGGGGTAACTGCACTTCTTGATGTATTCGAAAGCTTCTTCCCGATCGTGTGAGATGAAGGTGTGAGGAGCTTTGATACCGGCAGCTTTAAATAGGTATGCCTGCCTCACCTTATCCTCGTAGAACCATATCTCATCCGTCGACGGCAGGCATGTCACGCCCACGTGCTTCTCTAGCAAAGTTATTTTGGTTTCAGCCTCCTGCTGGGACGCGACATCGCTCATGGTGTGCCAAACGATCAAATCATACTTCTTCGCTTGCTCCATGAAATCTGACCGGTGAATATCAAGGAGGCCGTAAGGAATATCATTCACCTCGCACAAGCGACGATACTTGGTCCAATAACAGATAGGGTTAACCTTAGTTCCACCATACTCATTCACTATACCCACGGTCGGCTTCCGAATATCGGCGGGCCAAGTGATCTTCACTTCCTTACCCTGCGCCAGTCTTGTCCGCTCCTCATGATCAGAAATGAGCTGGCGCTTCCTTAACCACACCACCAGACCATAGAAAAGCCGATACCGAGACATCCAATAAACGACAGCACGTGCGTTGATCATATTCATAATGGTCGGTCCTTTCATCACGCATGGAAGGCGTTTGCCACTAGTGACATGCACCTTCCACGTGTAGAAACTCAGCCTAGTCTAGCCGCTCATTCTGGGCAGACCCCTGGGATGTTGCCGCGACTTGTTGTTGTGCGCAGCCCTCCACATGTCTCTGCTGAAAGCGAGTTATTCGACTGTCGAGGATGACGCCATCCCTTATAATGGTTGCTCCATCCAGAACCGGGTTATGACGCTCCTCAACCAAATCATCCACGTACTTCCTTAATTCGGTACTAATGGAGTCAGTGGCAGACTTCCATACGAGACTGGGGGTGTGATCCACTGCGTAATGGAGCACACCGTTGGCAGTGTACGTAGGTTCCTCAATTGTCGTGGGATGAGTACTCTCCAACTCAAGCCCGTGATTGCAGCTTACGTCAACGATCATCGATCCACTTTTCATATGAGCAAGGTCGTCCAGATACAGAATTCTGTCGGTCCGGAAAACATCCCACAGGACGGCATTGACGACTACGTCGTAAAGGCCAAGCTCTCGGCGTAGCAGAGGGGTCGTCACCCTGTCGTATACTGTGACGTCACACCCGAGTCGTTCTAGGATGCGTGTCGCACCCCGGGCGGTGTTGCCTCGACCCAACACCGCGACTTTGCAGATCGCCGGGCATTTCCCGAACAGCGTGAAGGAATGCAAGATGGCTGCTTCTCCCGCTAACTCATTGTTCCTCCAGAAGACATGCCGGCCTCCTTCAAACATGTCTTCCCAGGCGATTGCAGTCATGCGATTCTCTGTCAGGAAGTCAGTGATTTCTTTCCCCTGAACTGCATGAATCCATCCGAAGAGGGTCTGGCCCGTTTTGAGCAGTCCGTACTCGTGGGGCTCTGGTGATTTAGGGTTACAGATGATGTCTTGTTCAAATACCTTCTCCCGCTCCACTACATGCGCCCCAACTGCACTATAATCGTCATCGGTATAGCCTAGTACCTCACCGTACCCCGTCTCGAAGTAGAGATAGCTACGGTTCGTGATGGTGACCAGGTCACCAGGAACAAGCGCCCGTCGTTTCTCGTTTTCCTTGTGGCTGATAGGGAATCCCATTGTTTTCATGAGCGTGTTGCCTCCTTGCCTTTGTTTGATGGGTACTGCGCCTCGCTCCCCGGCTTAGCAGGTCGCGCCCTCGCACTCAATCATCGTCTAGCCATCGCTCACTTGAAGGCAGACTTGACCCTACGCTGATGGCTGATGATGCCTCCCGTCTACTTTCAATGCCTAACAGGGAAGTAACATCTCAGATGCCCGTGAGATACCACTTAATTGCCTCCACGAACCCTGCCCTGAAACTCCAATCCGGTCGATATCCCAAGAGACTCTTTGCGGCTTCAATGCTTGCGAGGCTGTGTCTTATGTCTCCATCACGTGGCTGGGTATGAATAGCCGCTCTGTCAATTCCCAGCTGCTCACACATCATCTGGTACATCTGGTTCACTGAGCAGTTGTCGCCACAGGCTATGTTGAACGCTCTGCCGCAAGCCTCGGAGGAAGCTAGGCAGGACCGCAAGTTAGCCTGCACAACATTATCTATGTAGGTGAAGTCTCGTGTTTGATTTCCATCCCCATGTATTACAACTGATTCTCCCGCGACAAGTGACTTGATGAAGCGTGGAATGACAGCAGCGTACTGAGAGTCGGGATCTTGCCTACGACCGAACACATTGAAGTACCGCAAACCAATACACTCAAGTCCGTAGAGTTGCGTGTACAATCTCCCATACTGCTCATTCACAAGTTTCGTTAGTGCGTATGGCGATAGGACCTGCCCCTCTTCTCCTTCGACTTTGGGCAGTTTATCTGAGCTGCCGTAGACCGAAGAGGAAGAGGCATAAACGAAGCGCCTTACACCAGCTAATCGCGCCGCTTCCATCATGTTCGATGTGCCCTTTATATTGTTGTCCTCATAAATCAGCGGTTCGCTAATCGACCTGGGAACCGACCCCAGTGCGGCTTGGTGTAGCACGTAATCAACACCTTTACAGGCCTCTATGCATATACCAAACTGCCGAATATCGCCTTGGACAAACTCGAAGTGGGGATCTGTGAGACGCGCCCTGATGTTCTCTATCTTCCCAGTCGAGAGATTATCAAGCCCTCGAACCCTGTGTCCCCTAGAGAGTAGTGATTCAACGAGATTTGATCCTATGAAGCCAGCAACTCCGGTCACTAGGAACTGTGTGTCTTTGGGAAATGTGACGTCATCGAGTGCCATCTTAGAGCCTCCAGTATAGGAAATTCATCGCCTCAGCTTGCTTACGACTATACATACCCTTAACGTCGATCAAGACAGGGCCATTTTCGAATATGGGGTTCTGTCTATTTGTTGCGAGGTTAGACTGCGAGGCATCTTCGGTGGCTGACTTGGCCCGCCGAAACATCCTCTGCACCTGGTCTAGCCCTATGCTCCGGAACTCCTCATGCGGAACGGCAAAAATCACTGCATCCATATCCTTAACGGGGCCAACATCACAGGGGTTTATCCGATACTCGCGCCAAAGCTCATCCTGATCAGCGACGGGATCAACGACGAAGACCTCTACTCCATACTCCTCTAGCTCTCGAATAATATCGACGACTTTCGTGTTTCTCACATCAGGGCAGTTCTCTTTGAACGTAACACCGAATACTGCAACCCGTGCTCCGTTTATCTGCTTATTGGCCTTAATGAGCTTCTTGACTGTGTTCTCCGCGACGTACTTGCCCATGTCGTCATTGATCTTCCTACCCGCAAGAATTATTTGGGAATGATACCCCAACTCTTCTGCTTTGTAAGTCAGGTAATATGGGTCTACCCCTATGCAATGTCCTCCTACTAAGCCTGGTGTAAAGTTCAAGAAGTTCCATTTGGTACGTGCAGCTTCAAGTACGGACTGTGTATCAATGCCCATCTTGTTGAATATTATGGATAACTCGTTCATAAACGCTATGTTAATATCTCGCTGCGAGTTTTCAATCACCTTAGCCGCCTCAGCCACTCTGATACTTGGCGCCCTATGCACGCCCGCTTCAACAACCATCGCGTAAACCCTAGCGATGTCTTCCAGAGACTCAGCATCCATTCCCGAAACTACCTTCACAATATTGGCTAGTCTATGGCTCTTATCCCCCGGATTAATGCGCTCGGGTGAATAGCCAACCCTGAAATCCTTACCGTACGTCAGACCCGACTCTTCAATCAAAATCGGAACGCAGATTTCCTCAGTGACGCCAGGATAGACTGTAGACTCATACACCACAATGGAACCCGGGGTTAGGCTCCTGCCCACTGTCCTGCTCGCGCCGATCAACGGCCGCAGATCGGGGGTCTTATCAGGGTTAATGGGAGTCGGTACAGCAACAATGTGAAACCTGCAATCACGAAGGTACGTCTCGTCGCATGTGAAGCGAGCCGACGTCCGAGCCACAGCTGCATTCCCGACTTCGCCAGTGACATCCACGCCATGTCGGTACTGCAGTACTTTCTCTCTGGATATGTCAAAGCCCACCACATCCGCGACCTCCGCGAATGCCATGGCCAAGGGCAAACCTACGTATCCCAGACCGACAACCGACAACTTGCTTGTCTTGCTCCTAATTGCTTCATATAGACCCATGACGATGCACGTCCCTTCAGCCCATCAGTGGTCCCTCATTCCCATCGCCTCAAGGATGACATTGTTCACGAGGCGGACGTCGAACTTGAGCTCACACATTCTGCGGCTTTCCTTTCCCATTTGCCTTGCTTCATCCATGTGCTCTATCATCCACACCATCTTCTCAACCAGGCAGGCTACGTCCCTCGGCGGAACCAGAAACCCGTTCAGACCATCTACCACCGTCTCCCTGCAACCAGGTGCATCTGTTGTAATGATCGGACGTCCCATCGCCATCGCCTCGAGGACGCTCTTGGGCGTGCCCTCGTGGTACGACGGTAGTACAAAGACCGAGCACTGTTCGATGAACGGCCTCACGTCATCCGTTGGCCCCATATACTGGACTACGCCGTCGAGCACGTACCTCTGGATTACTGATTCATGGATTGCAGTCGGGTTGTCATCAAAAGGCCCCACCACCCGTATCGCTACATCCGGGTAAAGCCCTTTGACGATGCGGGCCGCCTCCATGAACTCCATGATGCCTTTGTCCTTGATCAATCTTCCCACGAATAAGAAACCCGGATTGAGTGGTAACGCTCTCTCTGGAAATGCGTCTAGGTTCACGCCGGAGCCGTTTGTAAACACCACTTCCGTGTTCCCAAGAAGCCCACTGTCAAGGAGGACATCATGATCATCCGGATTCTGCACGAACACTATAGCACAGCATCCAAGTGCTAAACGATACTGATGCATCATGATTTGTCGTAGAACACTGGTCTTCTTTTCGCTTCGGAAGACGGAACCCAGCCCACCCATCATTGCATAGACTTGGCTTATTCGCGCAAGCTTTGCTGCAATACATCCATAGATTACGGTCTTTGCTTGGTAGGTGAAGATCCTATCGGGCTCTTCAGCCACGATCAGTCGGTATATCGAAACCATCCCCACCAAATCGCTGAATGGATTGGTACCAGTCCGTTGCACCCCCTGGATGCATCGATAGCGCACCCCTATCTGCTGAAATCGACTTTGCCATTTCTCTTCGGGCTCAGGAGCGGCGCATACCACATCGTGCCCACCCCGAACCATTTCCTTTATCATGTCTTCTCTAAAGGTGAACAAGGTAGGAGCATAGCTCGACATTACAAGTACTTTCATACCTATCAGTCATCCCTAGCCTTTCGTCTGCGCGACCGTGCCGCGAGGTACAACACCGGCGTAGGTAAAGATGGTCCCTGCACGATCAACGTATCCAGCTATTACATGAGCCTCCAGTAAACGTGCAGGCCTATGCGTTCCATACGAATCGAGCCGCGTCACGAATCCCAGTCGGATCGGGAAAGTGGAATCCCTGTACTCTCACCGAGCGTGGGTCCCGGTGCCCTCCTGAACTCCGTCACTCCTGATTACACTACGGACTGTCCTCAACACGATCTTCATGTCGAATCCAAGGCTCATGTTCTTGACATACTCCCCATCAAAAAACGCCTTTGTCGGGATCGGCAACTCATCCCTCCCATTAACCTGTGCCCACCCAGTGAGCCCAGGGAGGACCGCGTTTACCCCGTACCTATCCCTCTCAGCTATCAGATCTTCCTGGTTCCACAACGCAGGCCGCGGGCCAATAAAGCTCATATCACCTCGCAGAATGTTAACGATCTGTGGGAGCTCATCAAGACTAGACTTACGTAAGAAGCGCCCGCTCCTAGTGATGAAGGCATCTGGATTCTGCAACAAGTGAGTTGGCGTATCCTTCGGCGCATCAGTTCGCATAGTCCTGAACTTCAGGATCTGAAAGTGTTGTTTGTTTCTGCCCACTCTTCTTTGTTGGAAGAACACAGGGCCGGGAGACTCGAGCTTGATGATTAGAGCGATCAAGAGAAATAGCGGGCTCAGAACGAGCAGCCCACTGATGGCGAGGAAAACGTCAACCGCTCGCTTGACATAAGTATATGGACCGAGTCTAGCAGAACCTGGTTTGAGTGGCACCCACACATCGCCTCCCGTGTTGCTCGTGTCGATGAACCGCATGGGGCACTTCACCCATCATATCCGGCCGAATCTTGCTGACTGGCTTCGCCGTTCGATACTCCCTCGACTAAAGCGATTCTTGCCCGCAAACTCGTGTTATCGCTTGGATGCACGAGATCTGCATCAGAGGAGGTCATCAGGTTCGACGCATTGCTCAGCATAGAGGCCAGTTCCAGGACTTGCGGACATGCACACCCCGAAACACAGAACTCCCTTACTCTGTCCAACGTGCTCTCCAGCACTCCGTACGGCGGGGCCACCTGCTGAGCCACAAAGATCCGCTTGTGTTGCGTGGCGACCGTCCCTTCCTCTGCCGTCAGAAGTTCCTCGAACAGTTTTTCTCCCGGTCTCAATCCCGTGAACTCAATCCTTATGTCCTCATCTGGCCTTAGGCCCGAGAGAGTTATCAAATCCCTTGCCAAGTCCACTATCTTCACAGGTTCACCCATATCTAGGACGAAGACCTCTCCTCCACCGCCCATAGCGCCGGCCTGGATGACTAGGCTGACTGCTTCGGGGATGGTCATGAAATAGCGGATGATGTCTGGATGGGTCACGGTGACTGGCCCACCACGCGCGATCTGCTCCTTGAAGAGGGGAACAACGCTTCCACGGCTACCAAGCACATTGCCAAAGCGCACGGCCATGAACTTGGTCTTGCTGCGCTGGTTGATGCTTTGGATGACCAGCTCGGCGATGCGCTTGGTGGCACCCATGACGTTGGTGGGGTTGACCGCCTTGTCCGAGGAGATCATAACGAAGCGTTCGACACTGTGGTTATGCGCCGCCTCAGCGACATTCTTGGTCCCTAGGACGTTGTTCTTCAGCGCTTCGGTGGGGTTGTACTCCATTAGGGGAACGTGCTTATGCGCAGCGGCGTGGAAGACTACATTGGGTTTGTATTGGGCAAAGACTTGATCGATTCGCTGTTGATCTTGGATATCGGCGATGACGGGGACTACCGACAGATTCGGATAGTCCCTGACAATCTCTCTGTGTATCTCGTAGATGCTATTCTCACCGTGCCCTAGTAAGAGTAGGGTGGCAGGCTCGAAGTGTGCTATCTGGCGAGACAGCTCTGACCCAATGGAGCCGCCGGCGCCAGTAACGAGGACGGCCTTGCCGCTAACATAACCAGCGATGCCAGAGATATCGGTCTTGATCTCGGGTCGCGGCAGCAGATCCTCAATCTGGACATCGCGCACCTCGCTGATATGGATACCGTTACCGATGACTCGGAACAACCCTGGCACCGTCTTAGGCCTGATGCCTAGGGCGGTGCATTTCTTTACCAGTTCGCGGATCTTGGTATATGGGGCTGAGGGCATGGCGATGACGATCTCGGAGATGCCTTGGTGCTGGACGAAGGTATCTAGGAGGGAGAGATCGCCTAGGACGGGGAGCCCGGCGATCTTGAAGCCGATCTTCCTAGGGTCATCGTCAAGGAAGCCGATCAGCTTGTAATCTAGCTCAGGATGATGGGCGAGCTCTGCCACCAACATGTGACCAGCGTCACCAGCGCCGAGGACTAGGGTGCGCCTATGGCCGGCGTTGTTCTTGCCTCGCCGCCTCACGTCTGCTGCGAGGCGCATGGCGAAGCGGAAGCCGCCGACCGCGACGATGTTAAACAGCCAGACCATGACGAGGACGCTGCGGGGGAAGTGAATATCGGGGTTAACATACATGACACCGAAGAGGCAGCTCGTGGCCACGCTGACCGCAGCGGAGATCGCGACGAGCTCGCGGACCGAGGCGTAGCGCCAGATGCGGCTGTAGAGGCCGAAGTAGAAATAGACGACGATATATAGAGGAAGCCCGACGATGAGATAGCGGGCCCAAGTGTCGAAGTAAGTGAAGGCCGGGAGTTCGCCAAAACGAAGCCAAAGACCAAGGAGGCCGGAAAAGATAAGCGCCGAGAGGTCGAGGAAGGCGAGGATGATTTTCGGGCGGTATTTGGCGAGGGAGAGGGACATGATGCAACCTCCCGGTTGCAGGCCACCAGGCCACCAAGCCACCAAGCCACCATGTGGGTGACGAGGAGAGGGGCGCGGATGTCTGCGGTGTGATGTATGGAGTCACGAAGGCACCAGGTAGAGGAAAACGGATACAATGGCGGGCGCAGCAGAGCAGCGCCCAGCGTGAGAACGAGGTAACCAAGAGTGACCCGGGCGGGTTTGAAACCCGTCCCTACAACCGGGGAGAGAACGGATCAGCTATTAGTCGGATGCGGTATTAGAGCGTTTCTTGCGGCGTTCGCCGTAGTAGTAGTAATAGTAATAGTCGCCGGATTTGTGGTCGACTTGGTTGAGGACGACGCCGAGGATATTGGCCTTGACGCTCTGAAGGGCGTCTTTGGCCTGGATGACGGCAGGACGGGTGGCAGAGCCGGACTTGACGACGAGGATGACTCCATCGACGCGGGTGCCGACGATGGCTGCGTCGGTCACCGCCACCACTGGAGGTGTATCGACGATCACGGCATCGGCGTGGTCGCGGATGGTAGCGAGCAGGTCGCGGAAGCGCTGAGTGCCGAGAAGCTCGGCGGGATTGGGCGGGATGGGACCGCTGGGGATGATGTAGAGACCAGAGACTTTCGTGGGAACCAGGGCGTGCTCGAAGTCAGCATCGTTGCTGATCAGCAGGGTGGTGAGGCCCTGGGAGTTGTCGATGTCAAAGACCTTGTGCAACATGGGACGACGAAGGTCGGCGTCGATATAGACCACCTTTTGCCCGGCATTGGCGAAGGCGGTGGCGAGATTTATGGCGGTGGTGGTCTTTCCTTCGCCAGGGGTAGCGCTGGTGACGGCGATGGTGCGCAGGGGCTTATCTAGGCTGCAGAACTGGATATTGGTCCTGAGCGTCCGATAGGCCTCGGCACCAGGGGACTTGGGGTTATTGATGGTGACTATATGGCGAGCTGGTTGCTTCATCTATGCGGCTCCTCCTACGATGTCTGGTCGATCTTCGGGATCAGACCGAGGACCGGTAGCCCGAGAGCGTTCTCGATGTCGTCTTTGCTCTTGAAGGTATTGTCCATGTACTCCAACAGGAAGGCGGAGCCCAGGCCAAGCATCAGACCGAGCATGGCGGCGACGGCGAGGGTCAGGGATTTCTTCGG
The DNA here is from genome assembly GCA_964540595.1 of uncultured Clostridia bacterium. Taxonomy (GTDB): domain Bacteria; phylum Bacillota; class JAAYKD01; order JAAYKD01; family CAYOCI01; genus CAYOCI01. The sequence continues at coordinate 1,202 of CAZINL010000034.1, read as the reverse complement.
CTT
>CAZINL010000034.1:0-1189 GCA_964540595.1 uncultured Clostridia bacterium | reverse complement strand
GGGAGATCGGGGTGATGGCCTGGTCGATGATGGTGACGTTATTCGCCTTCATCAGTTCGGGGACACGTTTGGCAAAGACGGAGGCAGCGACATTGGCGATTTGCTGCGCTTGGGTGGGGTTGGTATCACTGATCGATAGGCGGATCACCTGGGTACCGGAGACCACGCTGACAGCGATCTTGCCGCGAACCTGATCAGGTGAAAGAGTAACGCCTAGGCGGCTGATGACCTCTTCGGCCACGTTCCGACTTTTGGCGATCTCCCCGTAGGTCTTTACGAGTTGCTGGTTTACGAGGATATCAGTGCTGGTCGCAGTTGGCGAAGCAGTTGGATCGCTCTTGATGACGAGCAACGTAGTCGAGGCCTCGTAAACGGGCGTAATGACGAAGAAGACCATAACAGCGGCGACGAAGACGCTGACGATGGGTAGAATGGCGATGATCCAGATGCGCCGGCGCAAGATGATAAGTAGGTCGCGTAGGTCGATCTCTTGTTCCAAGGGTGGTCCTACCTCCTATGGGACTAAAGTCCTATTAAGGACTTTAGTGGTTTTCTAGAAAAAGTATTCGGTTCCTGCCACACTAGGGAAAACAGAGGGAAAATTCGTTCGACAAAAAACGCAAATTTGGTAAAATAGAACTCGATTAGGGTCGATTTGCTGGCGAGGAAGGACTGCCGGGGGAGTCCACAAGCCCACAAGTGGGGGACGAGGACGGACTGATGGGATAAGCGGGCGCAGCTGAGCAGCGCCCCTACATGTGGGTCGGATGTTTGAGCGAGATATAGGGGTAACCGTGTGGGTAGATGTGTGACCTAGGAGTACGTTCTAGATGCCGTAGGTGGTGCGGAGTTCGACGATGAGTGAGGCGTCGATATTGGTCAGGATGGATATCTTCAGGGCGGTGCGTTCGTCGTTGGTGAGTTTGCCGTAAAGTTTCTTGACCTGTGCTGCTGCGGGTAGGAAGTCGTGGCTGGGGTCGGCGATGGTCTGGGCGACGCTGGCCTGGATCATGCTTATGATCTGCCTCTGCCCTGCAGTGGTCATCTCTGCCATGACCGATCCAAGCTGGCTATGGAGACGAGAGAGGTTTTGGGTTGTGCCAGTACTGGTGCTTGGGTTGGACGGAGGCTGGGTCTGTGACGGCGTGGTCGAGGGTGTAGTGGTCGTCGCTGGTGTGGACGATGGAGT
>CAZINL010000033.1:21202-22832 GCA_964540595.1 uncultured Clostridia bacterium | reverse complement strand
TCCGGGTCGCCTTGACCGACCGATGCGGCGGCGGCCGGGGACCCAGGCAGCAAAAGCAGGATCAGGACCAATAGCCAGATGAGTTTTCGCTTCATGGCGACCTCCCAGCCCGTGCGCGGATGCGCACGGAGTCCACATGTCCACATGTCCACAAGAACACAAGTCTACTCCACTGTATTCTGCATCATCGCCAATGATCCTTGTGACAAGATCCGCGCTCATGGAGATCTATGGCGTACCGTGCACCGATACGACATCCTTGGTCGACAGGGAAGGAAAAAGTCTCCGTTTGTCAAAAGGGAGAGAATGAACAGTGCCCCTCGCCCGTGCCCTGCATGGGGGAGAGATGCTGCTTGTGGACTCGTGGACTTGTGAACTTGTGGACTCTTCTTCGATAGGAGGTAGATAGCTATGTCGCTGTGGGACGAGCTTAAGGATCATCTCCAATGGAGCTTTGCCTGTGGGAACGGGGTGAGATACCAGGCAGAGAAGACCGTTTTCCCTGGTTCTGCGAGCCAGTTGCTCATTGCGAGCGCAGCCTTGGGTAGACTGGGAGCGGAACGGTACTTTGCCACAAAGGTCTTGACGCGGCAGAGCCCGGATGGACGTGCCACCTTGACGTTGGTCGGGGGAGGCGATCCGACGCTGCGCTATGAGGATCTCGTGGGGCTGGCGCGAAGCCTTTACGACCAAGGTATCAGGGAGATCCATGCCCCTCTATGGGTGGACGATACCCTTTTTGATGACGTACGGCAAGGTGCGGGCTGGTTTTGGGACGAAGAGAGTGAGCCCCATCAGGCGCAGTTGAGCGCGCTATCCGTGGATGGCAATTGCGCCGCGGTGCAAGTGCGACCGGGTGAGGCGGGGCAAGCGCGCGTTGTCGATCTGGGGCGAGCGCAGGGGTATCTGCGGGTGGCCGGGGATGGAACGAGCCCCCGTGTGGGACAACCGCCCCTGTGTGTCTCGCGGAGACGTGGGACCAATCTGCTGAAGGTTTCGGGGCATGCGGATGGACCCGTGGAGGTGGCGGTGACCGTCGACGATCCCGCCCTTTACGCCGGGCATCTGTTCTTGAAGGCGTTGGCCAAAGCGGGGATTACCACGGTCGGCTCTATGGTCATCCATGGCCAGGGTGGCGGGGCATGCGCGGCCGAGCATCACTCGGCTTCCCTGATCGAGATCCTCGCCCAGCACCGTCCGGGGCAGGGCTCGCCGCTGGTCTATGAGCTGCTGCTTAAGCACCTCGGTTCTGCCGCTGGACTGCCTGGCACCAGTCAGCGTGGGCTGGCGGTGGTGGATGAGCTGATGGCGCCGATCATCGGCCCCGGCTACCGCTTGATGGATGGGGCGGGGCTCTCCCGTTACAATCTCCTCGCGGCTGAGCAGCTCGTCGCCCTTGTAACCTATGTTAGTCAATCACAGCCCGAACTGGTGGAGCTCTTCCCGGTCAGTGAGCATGGGCGGATCGTTTGCACGCAGGGACGATCGGCATCGGGCCTGCTGGGCTATTGGGGCAAGGAGCGCTCCCCCTTTGCCCTGCTAGCCTTTGGCCGGCTTTCTGACCTCGATGAATCCATGCTGCTGCAAGCCGCCCAGGCCCTCGCCTCTGACGGGCGGGCTGCTCACTCCG
>CAZINL010000033.1:0-21192 GCA_964540595.1 uncultured Clostridia bacterium | reverse complement strand
GGCGGCCAGCATGGCCGCGCAGGTGGGCACCGTCCCAGACACTCTGACTGCCGACCTCAATGCGCTGCTCGCCGATCCTCTACTCCATCGCGGCTTGGTCGGGATGCACGTGATCGAGGCCGAGAGTGGGCGCGAGCTCTACTCCCACCTACCCGATGTGGCCCTTACCCCAGCATCCAATACCAAGCTCTTTACCTCAGCGGCCGCGCTGCACTACCTTGGCAGTGAGTTCCGCTATCAGACCCCGATCTACCATCGCGGTGAGCGTCATGCTGATGGCACTTGGACTGGGAATTTGGTGGTCAAGGGGATAGGGGACCCGAGCTTGGACGAAGCGGTGCTCAAGGCTTGGGCAGACCAGCTGGCTAGCCAGGGCTTACGCACCCTTGATGGTGGGGTGGTGGTGGATGAGACGGCCTTCGTCGGCGGTATTCTGCCCCACGGCTGGCTCGCTAGCCTGGAGAAGTATGGCTACAGCCCACAGATCTCCACCCTCTCCTACGCTGAAAACGTGGTCACCATCACGTTGTACCCAAGCCGTCAGGTGGGCGACCGCGTGGTGGTGGAGATGCCATCGCTACCCGGTTACCTTACCATTGAGAACCGGGTGCGGACAGCTGCAGCCGGCGGCGAAGAGTTGGTTGAGCGTTACCGCCTGCCGTACTCGAATCATGTCGTCCTGACAGGTGAGATTCCTGTCGATCATGAGCCGGTGGCGATCACCATCACCGTCGAGGACCCGAGCATCTTCTTCGGTCAAGCGTTACTGGATGCTCTGATGCGAGCCGGGGTTAGGGTCAGGTCGGATCGTTCAGTGACGAGCGGTGTCGTGTCCGAGCACGACATGCTGCTCTTTGTTCATAGCTCGCCCCCGATGTCGAAGATCGTCGCCGACCTGAATAAGCCCAGTGACAACTTCTATGCTGAGATGGTGCTGCGCACTATCGGGCTGATGGTCAGCGGAGTCGGGAGTGCTGAAGTAGGGGTCGAACTGGTTCATCATCTGCTGCGGCAAGGCGGGGCAGAGAGTCTGCCGCTGCTTACCGATGGCTCGGGTCTGACCCGCCACAACCTGACTAGCTCTCGCCAAGTGACGACGCTATTGCGGCAGATGACCACCCATCCCGAATTTGACGCCTATCATGACTCGCTGCCGATCGCGGGGATCGATGGGACTCTGCGTAATCGCATGAAGACCGGCTACGCCCATGGCAACGTCAGGGCCAAGACCGGGACCATGGGCGGGGTCAGCGCTCTGTCAGGATATCTTACCACCCGCGATGGCCGGCGACTCTGCTTCGCCATCTTGATGAATGGTTACGCCGAGCAGGGGGCGTTTGTGGAGATGCAGAACCGCATCGCCGAGCGGCTTTCGGGGTCAGCATAGGGGTCAGACCCCAAGGCCACCAACCCCAAACAAAAACAGGGGGTCAGCCCCCCTGTTTTTGCTATTCTATTCCCCGACAAACTCATATACCGCCTCGCGCCGGGACGGGTTTTCGACCAGGTTGGCGATTAGTGATTGGCAGTCCAGGGCCAGGTCGACGATAAGGGGGTCGAACTGCGTCCCCTTGCATCGTAGCAGCTCGCGGATGACTCCGTCGAAGTTGGTCTGTTGGCGGTAGCTGCGTGGCTCAGTCATGGCGGCGACGGTATCGGCCACCGCAATGATACGTGCACCTAGGGGGATATTTTCACCCTGCAACCCTTCGTAGCCGGATCCATCCCAACGTTCATGATGGTAGAGAACTAGTGGTTCCAGGTCCTTGAGATGATCCATTTGGATGATAGCGGTAGCTCCCAGCCGGGTATGGCGGCGGACATGCTCCCACTCAAGCCCCTCGAGGCGGCTGGTCTTCTCCAAGACGCTGCGACTGATGAAGAGCTTACCCAGATCATGGAGTGAGGCGGCGGAGCAGATCCGTTCCCTTTCATCGTCAGGTAGCCTCAGCTCATCTGCCATGGCGCAGCTCAGACGCCCGACATTGACATTGTGCGCATAGAGCGACCAGTATTGTTGCTGCATCAAGGCCCAGAACAGTCCAACGCCGCGCATTCTCGCACCTCGTTTCCTTTTCCGCCGTTGGGGGCTTGCCTAAACAAAAAACAAAACAGGATCATCTTACCATCAATCGAGCTAAGTCGGCAAGATCTGCCAAGAATCGATACAGATCTTTCACTGTTTATACAAAATTCTTCTTAATAGACGGGAAGATGTGTCCGCAGATACGTGGTAAACTGTGACCTATGTCAACCGTGATCTGTTGACAAGTCTTGGTCCATGCTATATAGTTACTTAGTAAAACTAAATACTCATCGCGAGAGGTGGAGGGGCGGGCCCAATGAAACCCAGCAACCGACCGGTAGGCACGGTGCTAATTCCTGCACATAACCATGTGGCAGATGAGAGAAACATTGTTTTCAACCTCTCCCATTGGGAGAGGTTTTTGTTATGCTGACCGACCGGACATACTACCTCAGAGAAGGTAGCCCGACAGCTCAGTCCCCGGCGGCATAGCAGTATCAAGGTATAGGGGGTTTTGGCAGTGGCAGAGAAGCGTTATGTGTTTACCTCTGAGTCAGTCACCGAAGGGCATCCCGATAAGATCTGCGATCAGATCCTAGATGCCATTTTGGCGGAAGACCCCAGTGCCCGCGTGGCGTGCGAGACCGCGGTGGCCACCGGGATGGTCCTGGTCATGGGCGAGATCAGCACGAAGTGCTACGTGGATATTCCTAGCATCGTGCGTAAGACCGTCACTGAGATCGGCTACACCCGCGCCAAATATGGCTTTGATGGGGCAACCTGCTCAGTCTTGACGTCGATCAACGAGCAGTCCGCGGATATCGCGTTGGGTGTCGATAGAGCCCTTGAGGCCAAGACCGGCGAGATGGACGACCAGTCGATCGAGGCCATCGGAGCCGGCGACCAAGGGATGATGTTTGGCTTCGCCTGCAACGAGACCCCGGAGCTGATGCCTGCCCCGATCTCGTACGCCCATCAGTTGGCGCAGCGACTCAGCCAGGTGCGTAAAGAGCGGATCATTCCTTACCTCCGCCCGGATGGCAAGACTCAGGTCACCGTGGAGTATGAGGGGCATCGGCCGGTGCGCATTGATACCATTGTCATCTCCGCGCAGCACAAGCCCGAGGTGCCTCTGGAAGTGATCAAGTCCGATATCATTGCCAAGGTGATCAAACCGGTCGTCCCGGCTGAGCTGATCGACAGCAAGACTCGCCTCTTGATCAACCCGACCGGGCGCTTCGCCATCGGCGGGCCGCAGGGCGACTCCGGTCTGACCGGGCGCAAGATCATTGTTGATACCTACGGTGGCATGGCTCGTCACGGCGGCGGCGCCTTCTCGGGTAAGGATCCCACGAAGGTGGACCGCTCCGCAGCCTACATGGCGCGCTACATCGCCAAGAATATCGTCGCCGCTGGCCTGGCTGAGCGCTGTGAAGTGGAGTTGGCATACGCTATTGGCGTGGCGCACCCAGTCTCGGTGATGGTGGATACCTTTGGGACCAGCACGGTCAGCGAGGAGAAGCTGGCGCAGCTGATCCGCAAGCATTTCGACCTGCGCCCCGCGGCTATCATCCGCGACCTCGGCCTGCGTCGACCGATCTACAAGCAAATCGCCGCCTACGGCCACTTTGGCCGCAACGACCTAGACCTTCCCTGGGAGCGCACCGACAAAGCGGCAGCGCTGCAGGCGGACGCGAAGTAGGGGAATCTGGACATAGAAATACCGCTAAACCACGAGCCCGGTCATCGACCGGGCTCGTTTTCATTCATCCCCCACCTATTCCCTTCTGCCGTCCCTTTCGTCCTTCACCGGCCCGTACAGCTTCCGGTAGCATTCCGCGCAGAGCTGCCCGGCTCCCTCTATATAATGTTCCCTTAGATGGACCGGGCGGTTCTTCGGAATGTTGGTCAGACGGCGGCACAGGACACAGGACTCATACCCTCGGCGTTGAATCGGGATGACGACCGCCATAAAACCTCTCCCTTCGGCGAAACCTCTATGGTTATGATATGATCCGACAGATTGGCCTACACCTAAAGCGTTGACATCGACGGCAATTCCGTTCCGCCCCACCACCCTTAGCAGGAGATGGTATGGTCTAGCGCTAATACTTCCCACGGGGGCGTGATACTTATGGTGAACAATGCGAGTGAGGCCTCAGGCCTAGGCATATTTGAACAGGTTATGAAAACAACCCTTGATTCGGTCGAGCGGAGCAATACACTGATCTTTGAGATCGCCGAGAACGCTCGCCAAGAGGTCACCCGCCTGAAGAGGGAACTGTTTGAGGTACAGCGTGCTGCCGGCCTGGTGATCCAAGAGGTGGACGAGCTGCGGCGGCGCGACCGCCACTGCCGTCTGCGCTATCTGGAGATTGCCCGCGATATCACCCGCTACAGCCCGCAAGACCAGTTGGCCGCCCATGAGGCTGCTGTCGCAGCCCAGTCCGAGCTGCAGCAGAAAGAGGAGCGCGAGCGGCAGCTGCGCAAGCGCCGCGATGAGCTGGAGCTCAGCCTGCGTAGCCTGCATGTGACCGTAGAGAAGGGCGAAGAGTTGGTGAGCTATGTTAGCACCGCCCTGAATTTGCTGAAGGGAAGCATGCAGGAGATCGCGAATCAGGTCGAAGGGATGCAACAACGACAGCAGATGGGTGTCAAGGTGATCATGGCCCAGGAAGAGGAGCGCAAGCGTGTCGCTCGCGAGATCCATGATGGCCCCGCGCAGTCCATGGCCAATGTCGTCCTACGCGCCGAGTTCTGCGAGAAGCTGATTGAGGCCGACGTGGAGAAGGCTAAGCAGGAACTGCACGAGCTCAAGGACGTGGTGCGCGGTTGTCTGGCCGATGTGCGGCGGATCATCTTTGATCTGCGGCCCATGACCCTCGACGACCTCGGCCTGATCCCGACCTTACGGCGCTATGTGGGCGATTTCAAGGACAAGTCTGGGATCGAGATCAGCCTGCAGATCTTTGGCAAGGAACGGCGCCTACAAACCTCGGTCGAAGTGGCACTGTTTCGCACCGTGCAAGAGGCGCTCAATAATATCAGCAAACATGCCTATGCCCGCTCGGTGGTGGCCAAGGTGGAGATGCTGCCGCGGCAGGTCACCATCGTGGTGCGCGATGATGGGCGCGGGTTTGACCTAGAGAGAGTCGCGGCCGACACAGCGCGGGACAGCCTCGGCCTGATCAGTATGCGTGAGAGGATCGAGCTGATCTCGGGCCAGTTTCAGATCCAGACTGCGCCGGGAGAGGGTACCCGCATCACTGTGGTGGTGCCGGTGGACTAGCGGACGAGTCCCAAGTCCCGGGCTTGGTGCGAGCTGCTAGTCGCGTAAAGAGGATTCACGGGAGGTAATAAGATGATCCGCTTGCTCTTGGCCGATGATCACACCCTAGTACGACAAGGGATACGTCGTATCCTTGAGATGGAGACCGATCTGCACGTAGTCGGCGAGGCTAGCAATGGCGAGGAAACGATCAAGATGGCGCGGGATCTGCGCCCGGACGTCATCCTGATGGACGTTAACATGCCGGTGATGAACGGGGTCGTGGCCACCCGCCTGATTCGGCAGGAACTGCCGGAGATCGCTGTGATCGCCTTGACCATCCATGAGGACGAGGAATACCTCTTCGAGCTGGTCAAGGTGGGTGCCGCGGGGTACCTGCTGAAAGATGTGGAGCCCGCCAGCTTAGTCGAGGCGATCCACCGCGTCGCCGAGGGGCAGTCCTATCTCCATCCCGCCGTGGCCGCCAAGCTGATGGGTGGTTACAACCGCCTGCTCCAGCAAAAGGAGACCGCCGCCACTACCGCTCGGCTGCTTAGCGAACGCGAGATTGAGGTGCTGGTCTACATCGCCAAAGGACTACATAATGATGCGATTGCTGAGAAGCTCTTCATCAGTGAGAAGACAGTCAAAAACCATATCACGAATATCCTTCGCAAACTGGACGTGGAGGACCGCACCCAGGCGGTGATCAAAGCGGTAAAGCTGGGGCTGGTGTCGCTGGAGTGATACGCAATCGCCACCATGGCACCAAGTCACCATGGCACCAAGTGGGTAGGGGCGCTACTCCATAGGATCAGTTAACAGGGGGTCTGACCCCCTGTTAACTGATCTTTGTACGGTTGAAGCAACGCTCTGCGGGAAAAGAAGGAATATTCGCCTCAGTGGTAGAATATAGTAGGTCCGAACCCGGCAAGGAGGGGATGGGAGTGCTACGTTCTGACCAACTGGGCCGCCTACAGCGCCTGGGCGACGAACTGCGCCGCCTGGGGTATTATCGTCATCAGATCCAAGAGATCATCGCTGATCTCCTTGGTCCGAGGAATATCGAGGAGATGGATCCCGAGGAGGGTGAGGAACTGCTCTTGCGGCTGCAGGAGCGGGTAGCTCTAGTTGCCCGGGACCGCAAGCAATAGAACCAGGCGCAGCTACACCCGGCCAGGCACCCTCGTGCTCTCGCTCGCATACGCTATCCTATGACCCGAGTAAGGAGGGGATAGGATGGCGCAGTATGGGATACTGGTCTTGGCAATTTACGGTGCGGCAGCGTTGGTAGGCATGTCCATGCGCTACTTTGCCAGTCGGAGACCTCCATCGATCAGTTTGGTGTTGGTGGTCAAGGACTGCGCTCAGACAGTGGAAGCTACGATCCGGCAGATCGTTCGTTTGCTGCGAAGCGGCGGCGAGATGGTGATCTCCGATTTCTTTATTGTTGATGCGGGTGGGGACCGCAGCACCAGCGATATCCTTGTGCGCCTACTGCAGCAATACCCCGAGATGAAGCTCTTGACCACCAGTGCCGATGATCCCGGGGAGAGCGAGGCCACCGCGAAGGCTCTGAGCTTGACGACCGGAGATGTGGTCTGGGTCTTGCGCCTGGAACCAGGCAAGGAAACGCGGCGGGTGGTGGACCAACTGGACTTCTTGGTCAATCGGCACGTGCACCATAGGACCCAAGACCTACCGGATGAGACCCTAAATTAGGACTTAAATAGACAGACAATTGAGACCGGGGACGGATGCCCCGGTTTTTGTTTTGCCCTAGAATAGAGCCAGACAGAGGCAAGAGCCTCAGCCACCAAAAGGTGGACAAGCCCGGAAGGACAAGCCTGAGCCATCAGGTGTTAGGTATCAAACGGGCGATCGATCGTAGTCCTCTGGTGTAACCCAGTTCACAGTCCCCCTAAGAACAAAGGAGGTATGAAGATGAACATGATGAAGAAGCTCTGGAAGGACGAAGCCGGTCAAGGAATGGTTGAGTACGGGTTAATCCTAGCGTTGGTCGCGGTGGTGGTAATCGGCGTGCTAACCACGATGGGAGACAATCTCAAGTCACTCTTTACCGAGGCAGGCAACAAGGTCAAGCCGACCACACCCTAGGTCATGCCCAACGCTCAAGTTAGTACATGGATAAGAAGCGCATCCTCACTAGTTGATGAAAACGGCCAAGGCCTAGTCGAATACGCACTTCTCATCGGTCTAGTCGCACTAACGGCCATAGTTGGCCTGGCTACCATCGCCGAGCCTGTCAAGGCTCCACTGCAAAAGGTAGCCCAAAAACTCTCTCCCTAACACGCCTGTTCTGCCACAGGGTCACCCCATCTGGACCCCGCTTGCATCCGCCAAGCGGGGTCTCTTTCAAAGAAACACACGAAAAACCGTAGCCCACGTAGGGACGCTGCCATGTCTCACCGACAGCGATTTGGATAAATCGCGATAGGCTACGCCCGCGTCCGTTCCCCTGACTCTTGATCCTCAGTTCTTCACTCTTAATTCTTATTTCCCGGAGGTGGGTCTCCATGCAGCAAATCATCCTCTGGCCACTCTTGGCCGGGACTCTATATATGGACCTGCGCGAGTCGCGCATCCCCAATCTCCTCACCGTCAGTGCCGCGCTGTTGGGGCTGATCGCCCACGTGGTCGCCTCTGGTTGGAATGGCCTGCTAACCAGTCTCCAAGGGCTCTTGGTCGGCTTCCTCCTGCTCCTTGTCCCCTTCCTCCTCGGTGGCATTGGTGGCGGCGATGTGAAGTTCTTGGCGGCCATGGGTGCGATCATGGGACCCAGCTTTGTCTTTCGCAGCTGCCTATACGGCGCGGCAGTTGGTGGTCTGATCTCCCTCTACCTACTTGTGAAAGAAAATCGCCTCCTGCATCTGGCTGTCGGCGCCATGAGCGGCCACTACCAGAGCTCGCAGCGTTTCTTCCCTTATGGACTGGCCCTGGTTGCAGGCGCCGTCATCAATCTCGCGCTGGGGCTGATGATATGATCAGCTGGTTACAGCGGTTCCGCAGCGATCACCGTGGTCAGGCCATGGTCGAGATGGCCCTGGTCTTGCCCATCTTCATCCTATTGGTGATGGGGATCATCGACTTCGGTCGCTTGTTCAACGCCCAGATCAGCCTGACCCACGCCTCGCGCGAAGGGGCCCGGCAGGCCGCCGTAGGCACCCTCGACAGCGATGTGACGACCTTAGTCAAAGGCGCTGCCACGGGCCTCGACCCGACTAAGCTCACCGTTGGCATCCTGCCTGCTCCGTCCGGCCGTCGCAAAGGTGATCCGGTCAGCGTCTCGGTAAACTACCGCCTAGAGCTGATCACCCCGATCATCGGTTCCCTGCTCGGCGGGACACGGGACTTGAACGCAACCACCATGATGAGAATGGAGTGAAATCAGTTCCTAGTCCCAGTCCCTAGTCCCTAGTCAGCTACGCGCACGGGATCCGCTACGCCTATCGGATCGATCCCTACGAGGGACGAGGGGCAAGGGGCGAGGGACTCTGAGAAAGGAGCTTTCCCCATGCGCTTTCGCATCACTCTCCATCGCCTTGTCCACGATCAGCGCGGCTCCATCGCTGTGATCAGCGCCATCGGCATGGTGGCCATGATGGGGATGGCGGCTCTGGTCCTCGATGTCGGCAGCCTCTACCTGGAGCGCGCCCGCATCACCCGCGCTGCCGATGCGGCTGCACTCGCTGGGGTGCAGTCGCTGGTCGGCACTCCGCGCCCAGTCGAGGCCTACCTAGAAACAGCTGTCTACGGCTGGAACAATGGGCTGGATCTGACGAAGACAACGATCAACATTGATGAGGACAACCGTAAGGTGAGGGTTCAGTCGACTAAGTCGGTCTCCTTTGGCCTAGCCCGACTGCTGGGTTTTGACCAGGGCAAGGTGCACGGCCCTAGTGAGGCCCAGGTGGGTTCCTTGACCGGGGTTCGCGGGGCGATCCCCCTAGGAATCGAGAAGCAAAACTTCGTCTACAATCAGAGCTATATCCTCAAACAAGGTGGCGGCGACGGATCCAACGGCAACTACGGCTGTCTTGCACTAGGGCTCGGCGCCAAAGATTATGAGACCAACCTGAAGTACGGCTACGACGGCTGGCTGCGGGTGGACCAGTGGGTTCCCACCGAGCCTGGCAATATGTCCGGCCCCACCTGGACAGCCATGAAGCACCGCATTGACCGGACCGACCCCAGCTGGAACTTTGAGAACGCTACTCCAGAGTGTCCGCTCCTGGTCGTTATCCCCATCATTGACAGCTTCGTTGTCAACGGGCGCAACGAAGTCAAGGTCGTAGGCTTTGCCGCCATGTATGTGGACAAGTATATTGGCAATGGCGCCGACAGCGAGATCCACGCCCGCTTCAAAGAGTTGATCATCGAGGGAGAGTTCTCCCCCAGCCAAACTGACTACGGCTTGCGTTCCAGCAAGTTAACCCGATAGGAGGCCGACCGCGATGGGAAACAGCAACAAACGGCTGATCATCCTGGCACTACTCTTGGCACTAGCCACAGCGGGGTGCGTGTATGTCTACCTAAACAAGATCAAGGCTGATCTCACCCTGGGCAAGACGCAGACGGTCCTGGTGGCCGCGCAAAACATTCCTGCCAAGGCGGTGATCACCGCCGAGATGCTCCAGCAAGTCGCCGTCCATACCGAATACGTCCATCCGCAAGCGCTCCTCGTTGCCAAAGACGCCATCGGCGCCATCACCTCCGCCCCCGTCGTCCAGGGCGAGCAACTGCTCAAGGACCGCGTGGTGCGTGAACGTGACGACGCCTACCTCGCCTTCAAGGTCCCCGCAGGACGGCGCGCCATCTCGGTCAATGTCACCGAATCGATCGGTGTCGCCTTCATGGTCCAGCCAGGGGATAGCGTCGACATCCTCGCCACCATCAACCCCGATCAGCCCACCAAGCTGATGACCCGCACCATTCTCCAAGATGTCACCGTCCTGGCCGTCTCCCAAGAGCGCGAAGCCACCGGCGAAGACAAGACGAAGCTGGCCAAGACCTATACCCTGGCCGTCTCGCCCGACCAAGCCGAGGCCCTGACCCTGGCCGAGGAAAAAGGCCGCATCCGCCTCACCCTGCGCAGCGTCACCGACCACGGCATCGCCGCCACCCCCGGGCTAAACCTTGACGGCATGATGGCCCGCAACCGCTGAGTGGCGAGTGGCGGTTACACCGTCACATTTTAAAAAACGTTGACAGGCTACTTTTTTTAAGAAGATGACCATTTACGGTTAACTAGCCCTAGACGGGAGGGATCAGCATGGAACAGAAGATTACGATCCTGATCGCCGACGACGTGAAGGAGACGCGCGAGAACCTGAAGCGCCTGCTCAGCTTCCGCCAAGACTTCCAGGTCGTGGGCGAGGCGGCCAATGGCGAAGAGGCGGTTCAGCTGAGCGAGAAGCTGAAGCCGGACGTTGTCCTAATGGATATCAATATGCCGGTGCTAGACGGCATCGCAGCCACCGAGGCGATCACCTGCCACACTCCCGAGACCGCCATCATCATCATCTCCGTCCAGGGCGAGCAGGAGTATCTGCGCAAGGCGATGCTGGCCGGCGCTCGCGAATACCTGGTCAAGCCCTTCTCGGGCGACGAGCTAACCGATGCCGTGGAACGGATCTTTACCATGACCAAGCGCAAGGTGGCGCAGTTCCCGGTGGTCAACAGCTCCAAAGGCAAAGTCTTCACCTTCTTCTCCACTAAGGGCGGAGTCGGTAAGACTACCCTAGCTGTCAACCTGGCGGTTTCGTTGGCTCAGGATAAGAAGAAGGTCGCCGTCATCGACCTCGACCTGCAGTTTGGCGATGTCGGGATGATGTTCAACGTCACCCCGCGGCGCACCGTTAGCGAACTGGTCGGCGACATCCCCACCATGGACCTGGATACGCTGCAGAGCTACCTGATCACCCACGGCTCGGGGGTGCAGGTGCTGCCCGCGCCGCTTAGGCCCGAATACGCCGAATTCGTCACCCCGGAGCATATCGAGAAGATCATCGGCATCCTGCGTGAGACCTACGACTACATCATCCTCGATACCCCCGCCAGTTATAGTGAGATGGTGTTGATGAGCCTCGACGCCGCCGACATGATCCTCTTGGTCATGACCCTTGACTTACCCACGCTCAAGAACATGAAGATCTGCGTCGAGACCATGGAACAGCTCAACTACCCCAGTTCCAAATACAAACTGATCCTCAACAGAGCCGGAGACGAGCATGGTCTCCGCTACCGTGATATCCCCAACATCCTCAAAGTCCCGATCGCCTTTTACATGCAAGCCGATGAGGAGATCATCCTCGGTAGTGTCAATAAAGGCGTCCCCTTCGCCATGAGCAACACCGACACCCGCCCGGTGAAGCGGATCAAGGATCTCAAGGAACTCCTCGTGCCTAAAGCGCCCGGCCAGTCCGCCGCCGAAGGGAAGAAGGGCAAGAAGCTGGCGTTTTTCTCGTTCTGACGAGACACCAGATACCAGAGAGCAGACACCAGAGATCGAAGATAACGGTGGCGGCGGTAGCCCCGCTCCTACTTGTGGAATCGTGGACTTGCGAACTTGTGGACTCTGCGAGCCCATGAGGCTGGCAGAGCGAAAGGATGTGACCACATGTCCTTACTCCAACGTCTAGCCAAAGAGAAGACCCTGACCAATGAAGTACCGGTGATCACACCGCAACAACAGCAGGTCGCCAGTTCCCAGTCGGGGCTGACGGACCTCAAGCAGAAGATCCAGCAACAGCTGATCGAGAAGTTCGACAAAGAGTACCATGGCAAGATGCTCCCCGAGGGCGACGAGTTGCAGAAGATCATCGAGGAGCTGGTCAACGGCTTCTGTAACGACGGCGAGCTCTTCATCCCGCGCCCCGACCGGCAGAAGCTGACCAAGCAGCTGATCGACGAGATGATTGGCTTTGGTCCGATTACGCCGCTGTTGATGGATGAAACGGTCTCCGAGGTGATGGTCAATGGCCCCCAGCAGGTCTGGGTGGAGCGCAAAGGCCGCCTAGAGAAGACCGAGATCAAGTTCCAGGACGACCAACACGTGCTGCACGTGATCGAGAAGATCGTCTCGCCGCTGGGGCGGCGGGTCGACGAGGCCTCACCGATGGTCGATGCCCGTCTGCCCGATGGCTCGCGTGTCAATGCTATCATCCCACCGCTGGCGATCAATGGACCGACCATCACCATCCGTAAGTTCGCCAAGGACCCTTTGACTATCGACGATCTGATCAAGTTTGGCACGCTTACCCCGCAGATCGCCATGTTCCTGCGCGCCTGCGTCCAAGCCCGGCTGAATGTCGTGGTCTCCGGTGGGACCGGTTCCGGCAAGACGACCACGCTCAATGTGCTCTCATCCTTCATCCCCACCGATGAGCGCATCGTCACCATCGAGGACGCGGCTGAGCTCCAGCTGCGCCAGGAACATGTCGTTACCCTGGAGGCCCGCCCCGCCAATGTCGAGGGCAAGGGGCTGATCGCCATCCGCGACCTAGTCAAGAACTCGCTGCGTATGCGTCCCGACCGGATCATCGTCGGTGAGGTCCGCGGCGGCGAGGCGCTGGACATGCTCCAGGCGATGAATACCGGCCACGATGGTTCGCTGACCACCGCCCATGCCAATACCCCGCGCGACGTTCTCTCCCGCCTGGAGACCATGGTCCTGATGGCGGGGATGGATCTGCCGGTGCGAGCGATCCGCGAGCAGACCGCGGCCGCCGTCGACCTGATCGTCCAGCAGAGCCGCTTGAAGGACGGCTCGCGCCGAGTCACCCATATCACCGAGGTGCAAGGAATGGAGGGTGATGTAATCACCCTCCAGGATATCTTCATCTTCGAGCAGCGCGGCAAGGACGAAAAGGGCAAGATCATCGGCCAATTCCGCTCCACCGGCATCCGCCCGAAGTTCTGGGAGAAGCTCACTACCTCGGGTATCAACCTGCCGAGCGATATCTTCTCGGTGCGGGAATGATCCCGCGTCACCCCGCCACTCTTGTGGACTTGTGGTCCTGTGAACTTGTGGACACTTCGACGGTCCGAAAGGACGTGATTCCATGCTCCCCCTGATCATCTTACTCGCCTTCGCCACCACGCTGCTGCTCACTCACACCATCGTCGCCGCATTGACCGGTCGACGGCAACTGATCCTACAACGTTTCAAGACATTCACCGCCGAGCAGCAGGAGATAGCGCCATCGACCATTCTCAGCGGCAAGCGTCCGGCCCAGAGCTGGCGGGGGATCGGTGAACGCCTCGGCAGTCTGGCACCCAAGAAGCTCGTGGCGCAGTGGCAGAAGGAGCTGACTGAGGCTGGGATCTACATGCGCGGTGAGGAGTTTGCCTTCCTCTCCGGCGCCGCCGGCATCGTGGGGCTGGTTCTGACCTATCTGCTAACCCACGGCCTGCTTGGTGGGCTGATCGGCCTCTACGCTGGGTCGATCACTCCGATCACGTTGCTGCGGCGCTACAAACGCCAGCGGATCGAGCGCATGGCGGCCCAACTCCCCGAAGCCATCTCCACTCTGGCCAACTCGCTCAAAGCCGGCTTCTCCTTCCTACAGGCGTTTGATCTATGCGCCAAAGAGATGGCCGCCCCGATCTCGATCGAGTTTGGCCGCGTGATGAAGGAGATCAATGTCGGGCTCACCACTGAGCAGGCGCTGCAAGCCCTCACCACCCGCGTCCCCAATGAAGACATCGATATGATGGTCACCGCCGTCTTGATCCAGCGCGAAACCGGTGGCAATCTCGCCGAGATCCTGGACAATATCTCCGAGACTATCCGCGAACGGATCCGCATCAAAGGTGAGATCCGCACCCTTACCGCCCAAGGACGTCTTTCGGGCATCATCATCGGGTTCTTACCCGTGGCCATCGCCGTGATCATCTCACTGCTCAGCCCGGATTATCTGGCGCCTTTGATCGCCAACCCCATTGGGATGTTGCTGATCCTCATGGCCATCGTCTCCGAGGGTATCGGGATCATGGTGATCAGGAAGATCGTGGATATCAAGGTCTAGCGAACGAAGGGAGTTCCTCCATGCTTCTCTACGCCATCTTCATCGCGGTCTTCCTCCTGATGGTACTCCTGCTGCAGTTGATGTTTGTCGCCATCTTCCGCGAGCGCTGGATCGTGACCCAGCGCCTGTCGATGATCAGCCAACAGGAGCAGGCGGACAACCCGGACGAGCCTGCCGAGCTGAAACGCTCCTTCTCGGAGCGCCTTGTCCAGCCATTGATCGGGGGCTTAGCCAAGGTCGTTGCCCGCTTCACGCGCCAGGAGGTCAAGAAGCAGATCTCCCAGCGGCTGTCCCAGGCAGGACACCCCTGGGGGCTAGAGGCCCAAGAATGGATCGCTTGGCGTACGCTGATGACCATTGGCCCGGCACTGGCGGGCATCCTGATCGCTGTTCTGCTGCCCGCACAACGCACCCGCCTGGCGCTGATGGTCCCCCTCTGGGGGATCGGCGGCTATCTGCTTTCGGAAGCCTATCTCAATAGCCTGATCAAACAGCGCCGTGACCAGGTCCAGCGCAGTCTGCCCGACGTGCTCGACTTGCTGACGGTCAGTGTCGAGGCTGGTCTTGGTTTCGACTCCGCCATGCTAAAGGTGGTGGAGAAGATGCCTGGGGTCCTAGCTGAGGAGTTCCAGCGCGTGGCCCAAGAGGTCGGTATCGGCAAGCCGCGACGCGAGTCGCTCAGGGATATGGCCGCTCGCACTGGGGTCGCCGATCTGAATAGCTTCGTCTCATCGTTGGTACAGGCCGAACAGCTCGGGACCAGCATGGGCAAGGTGCTACGTGTGCAGGCCAAGGATATGCGCTATAAACGCCGCCAGCGCGCGGAAGAGCAGGCCATGAAGGCCCCAATCAAGATCCTCTTCCCCCTGATTATGTTCATCTTTCCGACCTTGTTCTTGGTGCTACTTGGACCGGCGTTCTTGAAGTTCATGGAGGCGTTTAAATGACGCTGTGCGTCACAGCCACCATGCCCCCAAGGCGCCAAGCCACCAGTTCGGGACCCTAAGTTAACGAGTCATCCGTCCCCGTTCCCACTTGGTGCCATGGTGGCATGGTACCTTGGTGACTCTCCTGCACCGGAGGTGTGTATCCATGCTCACCCATGCTTCCACTCAGACCACTATCGTCCGCCACATCGTCCATGCCGGCACCTTCTGGCGGCGACTGCGCGGGCTCATGTTCCGCTCGCGGCCGCTCCAGGATGAGGCTCTCATGTTGACACCGTGCCAATCGGTGCATACCTGCTTTATGCGCTTCCCCATCGACGTCGTCTTCGCGGATGACCACGGGATGATCGTCGCCATCCGCGCTGCGCTGCCGCCCTTTCGCACCACCAGCCTTTACCCGCTCGCCCGTCATGTGTTTGAACTGCCCAGCGGCACGGTGGAGCGATTGGGGCTGAGGCTGGGAGATCGGCTGACCTGGTAAGCGGATCGCTTTCTACTATCCCGCGGGAAGGAATTCCCCATGACCAATGGAGAATACAACGACAGCCGTAAAGGCTGTCGTTTTCTTGTTATCCCTTTAGCGGAGGACAAACCATGGATTGGTATCGCCAACATTTGCAGTTGATGCGTCAACTGGCCGAACAAGGTACAACATGCGCTTGTTGTGAGAGGCCCCTCATCGAGGAAGGGCATGAGCAGGTCTTCAGTCTGAACCCCGAGCTCCCTAGTGGTCAGTTGCGTGAGATGATTCCTTCGTTTAAGCTCTTTGTGGTCTATATGATCCAATGTGAGTGCGGTGCGTGGTTCCATGGCGATTGCCTAATGACCCTGCAACGCGAGGCTACGACCAGCGTCGATATCCGTCAACCCAATGGTCTGGTGACGACCAAGCAAGGCACCAGCTATACCATCCATTGCCCCAAGTGCGGGCAGCTGCTCTGGGAGATCCGTGGGCAGGAGCCCCACCGTTGGCGGCAGGAGCTACCAATCCGTCTGCCTCATCCCAGCGACAAGCAGGCCGAGTTTCTGCGTAGCTACGAGCTCTATTTGCGCCCTCACCTGGGCAGTTGGCCCAGCCTCTATCTCCGTCCCCGGGGCAAGGGCCATCGTGCTTGGCTCCAACAGCCTTTTCCGCGTGCCGGCATCATCCCCAGCGCCGAGGAGATCAGCCACAACCGTGGCTGGATAGCGGACAAGACACAGGCCGCCATCAATCATATCGTCCAGGAGATCTGCACCAACCAGATCACCATCCAGGAGATCCTGGGTGATCATATTGCCGAGCGCGAGCGTACGCGCACCGAGCGCGAACACCTAGCCACAGCCCACGCGGTGGCTAGACATCAGACACCAGACTCCAGACACCAGGAGAACGAGAAGGAACCGAAGCCAGCCAGCTGGCTCGGGCTGTTCCGCACGAAGAAGAGTTAGTTAACAAGGGGGTCAGACCCCCTTGTTAACTAACTCCGCTATGTTGTCGAATCCGTCGCCTTTCCACGCCTTGCCACTTGGTGGCTGATGACTCTACTCCAGGAGGTATTCATGCAGCTCCTCGAAGGTACCGTTGAACGCATCACCTTCCGCAGCGACGAGACCCTCTACACCGTAGCCCGCTTCAAAGTGGGGCGGCGTGAGGGTCCTGTGACTGTGGTCGGCAGCTTTCCCAGCATCAATGTCGGCGAGAGCCTGCGCCTCGAGGGCGAGTGGATCACCCATCCCGAGTATGGCCGCCAGTTTAAGGTGAACAAGATCGAGACTATGATCCCCGCCACCGTCAATGGCTTGGAGCGCTATCTCGGCTCCGGATTGGTCAAAGGGATCGGGCCCAAGACCGCTAAGAAGTTGGTCGAACGCTTCGGCCTCGATATCCTCGATATTATCGAACACGAGCCCCGGCGGCTGACTGAGCTTTCTGGCATCAGCGTCAGCAAGGCGGAGCGAATCCAGTCCGCTTTCCTTGAGCAAAAAGAGATGAAGGATGTCCTGGTCTATCTCCAAGGGCACGGCATCAGTGCCACCTACGCGGTCAAGATCTACAAGCACTACCGCGACCAGACCATGGCCATTGTGCAGCAAAACCCCTATCGCCTCGCCGACGAGGTCTTCGGCATCGGCTTTAAGACCGCCGACAAGATCGCCCAACAGCTGGGGGTCGACCCCAGCTCGCCCCACCGCCTAGCCAGCGGACTGCAATACGTCCTCGGCGAGCTGGCTAATGACGGCCACACCTATGTCCCCGAGGCCGAGCTACTCAGCCAAGCCGCTGAGAACCTCGAGGTAGAGGCGCACCTACTACAGGAGCCGCTGCTCCAGCTGGCCGAGAAGCGCCAGGTCTTTATCGAACCCGACCTCCATGAACAGCGGGTTTATCTGGCGCCTTTCTTCTATGCCGAGGCAGGCGTAGCGCGCCTGCTGCGCGTCCTCGCCATGGGGCAGATGCAGTCGACCCAGCTCTCTTTGGGCGGGTTGGAGCGGATGGTGGAAGAGGAGATTGACCAGGCGGAGAGGGTCCAGGGGATTACCTTTGCCCCCGAACAGCGTCAGGCGCTGCGCCAGGCGCTGAACTCCGGAGTGGTCGTGATCACCGGCGGCCCCGGGACAGGGAAGACCACCATCGTACGCGCGCTCTTGGAGCTGTATCAGCTGCGTGGGGCCAAGGTGCTCTTGGCTGCGCCCACCGGGCGCGCCGCCAAGCGCATGACCGAGGCTACTGGCCGACCCGCCAAGACCATCCACCGCCTGTTGGAGTACAGCTTTGTGGCCGGCGAGGGGATGAACTTCGCCCGCAACGAGCAGAACCCCCTGGAGGCCGACGTAGTGATCCTTGATGAGGTCTCCATGGTCGACCTGCTCTTGATGTACAGCTTTCTCAAAGCCTTGCCGCCGTCTTGCCGCCTGGTCCTGGTCGGTGACCGTGACCAGCTGCCCTCGGTGGGGGCGGGCAATGTGCTGAAGGATATCATTGACTCGGAGACCATTCCCACCGTCACGCTGAAGACCATCTTCCGTCAGGCGCAAGAGAGCATGATCGTGGTCAACGCCCACCGGATTAACGAAGGCGAGTTTCCGCTGCTCAACGAGCGCCAAGCGGACTTCTTCTTCATGGAGGAAGAAACGCCGGAGAAGGCGCTGCCGCTGATCCTCAATCTCTGTGCCCGGCGCTTGCCCAATTACACCAAGGTCGACCCGCTGGACGGGATCCAAGTCCTCGCCCCCATGCGCCGCGGCGCGGTCGGGGTGGAGACGCTGAATCACGAGCTGCAGCAGGCGCTCAACCCGGCTGACGGCCGCAAGAAGCCCGAACTGCGCGTCGCCGGGACGGTCTACCGCCTGGGCGACAAGGTGATGCAGATCCGCAACAACTACCAGAAGAACGTCTTCAATGGTGATATCGGCCGCATCACTCAGATCGACAACGAAGAGGGCGAGCTAACCGTCGACTATCCCGAGGCGGAAGGGATCCACCGCGTCAGCTACGAGCTGACCGAGCTGGACGAGCTGGTCCTCTCCTACGCCGTCTCCGTGCACAAGAGCCAGGGGAGTGAATACCCCGTGGTGGTCATGCCGGTCATGACCCAGCATTTCATGATGCTGCAGCGCAACCTGCTCTACACGGGCATCACCCGTGCCAAACGCCTGGTGGTCCTGGTCGGCAGCAAGAAAGCCCTCGCCATCGCCGTCAACAACAACCGCGTGGCAGATCGCTACTCTCGTCTCGCCGAGCGATTGCGGGGGTAGGCGTGACGAGGGGAGTCCCAAGTCCCAAGTCCCAAGTCTCGGGGTCGCATAGGGCACCACGGGCTCACCCACCATCCCGCATGAACCGATTACTCGGTTGTAGGGGCGCTGCTTGCCGCGCCCGCCGTATCCCGTCCCCCTCGTTCCCACTGGGGGACTTGGCGGCATGGTGCCTTGGTGGCTCCCACTTTGGTCTGTGGACTCTACCCAAAGGATGTGCAATCGTGCCTGAATCCTACCTAACGACACTCACGAATTTGCTCTTTCCTCCGCGCCAGACCTGCTCGCTTTGCGGTAAGCCGATCGTCGATCGCCTCGACTACGGCATCTGTCCCGCCTGTCGGATCAAGCTCCCTTACATCGAAGAGCCCGTCTGCCCGCGCTGTGGGGAACCGACTGAACACGGTGAGCTCTGCTCAGACTGCCGCATGACTGACCACGCCTTTGTCCAATCCCGCTCGCTATTGCGCTATGAAGGGGTGGGCAAGAAGTTGATCACCAACCTTAAGTTCCGCTTTCATCCCAGCCTGGCCCAGCTCTTGGCGGAAATGCTTTACAGTCGCGTGCTTAGTCAACTATTATGGGACTATGAGATCATCGTCCCCGTCCCCTTGCATTGGCGGGGGCTCAAGCAGCGAGGATACAATCAAAGTGAGCTCTTGGCTCGCTCTCTCAGCGATCTGACCGACCGTCCCGTAGTGGACGCTTTGCGCAAGCGCCGAACCACCGCACCCCAACACCACCTCGGTCGCGCCGGTCGCTGGGCAGCCCTCGCTGACAGCTATCACTGCTCGTTACCCCAAGCTGTGCACGGCAAGTCCGTACTACTGGTCGACGATGTCTACACCACCGGCGCCACCGCTCACTTCTGCACCACGGTGCTGCTGGCGGCCGGCGCCCGCTCAGTCCGGGTTATTACCATTGCCAGATAAGGAGGATGAGCCCATGGGCATCCGCACGCAAGAGATCCGCAATTGCCCCCGCTGTGGCAAGATTTTTGCCCGCCTCTCGCGCAACCTCTGCCCCCAGTGCGTTCGTGATGAAGACGATATGATCACCAAAGTCAACGGTTATCTCCGTGAACACAAAGGTGCGGGCCTGTTCGACGTGGTCGAGGCCACCGGGGCCGAAGAGACGCTGGTCCTGCGTCTGATCCGCGAAGGACGGATCATGGTCAGCGATGCCCCCGCGATCAAGTGCGAGCGCTGCGGTCGAGCGATCTCCGAAGGTCGCTTCTGCAACTCCTGCGCCACCGAACTCTCCCGCGGCCTGAGGGGTGACCCCAAGCCGGCCGCCCAGCCAACGCCGAGCCGAGACCGCAACGCTCGGGTTCACCTTGATATACGGACCAAACGTGATAATACCAGCAACTAACAGCTAAAGTCCGGCGACGGACTGTCGATATGGATAGTAGAAGCCCCTCGTCGCACGTCCCTTACGTGGTCTGTGGACTTCCGCCCCATCCCCCACTGGGGGCTTGGTGGCAATATTAGCTGCAGACAACCGCTCATCCCCCGTCACAATTGTCTTCCGCGACTTATTAAAGCCGCTGTCGACACCGCACCTATCCGGCGCTAATTGTGACTACGGTGAGCGTGGGCATGTTGCTTCGCGGCCACGCCCGGCATGGTGCCTTGGTGGCTTCTCAGTTTGTGGACTCAAAGTAATGAGGTGATCCCATGCAGATCTCCAACAACCAGATGAACAAAATCCTTTCGCTCTACGCTCAGCAAAGCAAAGCGACTGCCGCGAAGGGCAAGACCACCGATCCGAGCGCCACAGCGAAACCCGCTGCCCAGCGTGACGAGCTGGTCTTATCTGATCGTGCCCGGGAGATCCAGCTCGCGATGAAAGCGGCCAAAGCAGCGCCGGATATCCGCGAGGAGCGGGTGCAGGCGCTCAAAGAGCAGATCCAAAGCGGGACTTATTCTGTCCCCGCCGAGGATGTTGCCCGCATGATGCTCAACCGCGCAGCAGTAGACAAGCTAATCGACAACCAAGAATAGCCCCAACACCTCCGTACGAATAGAGGAACATGGCATGACATCCCCCCAACCTTTACAAACACTAATAAGACTACTTACCGGGCAGCGCGATTGTTACGCTGCCCTTTTACAGCTTGCCGAGACCAAACGGCGAGCGCTGGTAAAGGACGACCTCAAG
>CAZINL010000032.1:19304-22840 GCA_964540595.1 uncultured Clostridia bacterium | reverse complement strand
GCAATATTGGCTACTATTCGAGCCGTAAAACGAATAAGGCATAGGGGGTGGCCATAGTGAGTAGCTCACCGGTTGTATGGATTGGTGCCTTTGTCACTTTAGCCATGATCAGTTCCATGTTCAAGACTGGCAATGCTGTCTATCAGGTTACACAAAACGCCTTTCTAGGCGTGGCGGCAGGCAACGCCATCGTGGTTGCTTGGGGCAACTTCAATGCGCAAGCCATCAAGCCCCTCGTCTCGGGGCAGTATATTTACTTAATTCCCGTCTTCGTTGGCCTATTGCTCATGTCGCGTTATATTTCTGGTTACCAATGGCTGTCCCGTTACCCGATGGCCATCTTGATCGCCTCCGGTGCAGGTATTGGCCTGGCTGGCGCAGTGCAGGCGCAATTCCTCACCCAGGTAAGTGCCACCTTCGTCAAACTCAACAGCCTCGATAACCTGCTTCTGCTGCTTGGCGTCATCTCAGTGGTTTGGTGCTTCTTTTTTACGGAGACTTTTACCAAGACACATACCGGACCCGGTCAGTATGTAGTCAAATTTGGCCGTTGGATCATGATGATCGGTTTCGGGGCCACCTT
Organism: uncultured Clostridia bacterium; assembly: GCA_964540595.1. Lineage (GTDB taxonomy): Bacteria > Bacillota > JAAYKD01 > JAAYKD01 > CAYOCI01 > CAYOCI01. The sequence goes on along the minus strand of CAZINL010000032.1, from coordinate 22,257 downwards.
TGGCAACGCGGTTATGGGACGTTGCACGCTATTGATCGGACGTCTACAATTTCTTCTGACCACTTGGCTGGGGGTTCACTAATCGTAATGAGCCGATCTGCCTAAGCGCCAAAAGAGGCCGAAACCCCAATGCATCGGGGTTTCGGCCTCTTTTGGTTAGTCGCGCTGGAGGACGCCGGGTCATAACCAGTTAGTAACGAAGCTATTTGTTAGCGTATGATCCCCCACCAATCACCCAGGATGAACTGCACCCGCCCGATCAGCAGCGCCATGCGGCCCATGACGGTGTTGCCGAAAGCAGCACCGAAGGCGACCATCATCACGTAGCGGCCAAGCTGCGGTATCGCTCTGGCTGGCCCCTTGATCTCTTTGGAGAAGAAGAAGTAGGAGAGCGAGGCGACCACCCCGAGCAGGAGCAGATAGCCGTTGAGATCCTTGATCTTGAGCGTGGCCAGGATCTGCTTGACGAAGTCGCCGTCGATAGCGCCGCGCATGGCGACCCCTAGCCCCAGGCCCAGGATGACCGCCATGGGGATCCGACTGATCCAACCGACCCCTTTGAAGTAGCGAGTATAGAGCAGCACGCCAAGAACGATCGGAATAACCCAGACCCACTGGCTCTTAGTCACCATGGGCTTCCATGCCATGTCGCGAATATTGCCGTAGCCCATGACCACCGCATGGCCCGCACTGATCCCGACATAGATATGCTCGGCCAGGCGGAAGAAGGGGTTCTCCTTGTGGACGTAGCTCATGATGGCAAGCGTGACAAATCCCGCCAGCCAGATGCCAAGACTAGTACTCATCGTCATCCCTCCTTAATCAGCCTTGATCCGCTTGGTTAGTATCAACGAGACGTTGCGCAGAACGATCAGGCCGATGATCAGTAGATGCGCCAGCGACTGGGCGTCCATACCGGCACTGGCACGTCCCGGTGTCCCAAGCAGCTGTTCATATTCGGCGGCTCCAGGCAAGCCGGCCAGGTAGCCCTTGAGCTGGTTGGCCTGTACGTAGGGGGCGACCTGGGTGACTGCCACGGCCGGCACACCAGCGATCAGGGTCGTGCCGTAAGCTGCATGGATCTGACGAACATAGTCCTCCGGTCCTGGCGTTCCGGGAGCGATGGTGATGATCATCGCCACATCCTTGGCGCTCTTGATGTTCTTCATCAGCTCCAGATTGCCGGTGGGCGTACCTCTGAAGTCGGAGTTGAAGGTCTTGTGGATGTCGGCACCGAAAGCCGCTATGGCCGCCTGACCTCCCGCCCGGTAGCCGAGATTGACATAGTCGGTGCCATACTTGAGCTGGTTCATCCCCGTCCGAGCGAAGACCCCTTCGGCCATCATCGGGCCTTGCTCAAAGAACGAGATCGCCACGACCTTCACTTGCTTCTGCATCAGATGTCTGATCAGCGCATCTGCCTGCGGCTCCATCTCTGGGGCACTGCCAGTGGAGTAGTCGAAGCCAAAGACCACCACCGAGCCAGGCTTAAGAGCGTTGACCAGATCATAGACCTTCTGCGTCTCGCGGCTCACTTTGATCGGGATCCCGATGGGGTTGATCAGTGGGATGGCGATGCAGGCGATCAGGATAAGATAGATCACCCCCTTGGGGATGCTTTGCAGTCGATCACCTAAGTTCACACGAACACCTCCTTGTGGAAGTTCAAATTGAGCTCGCTAGCTCGAGACAGATACTGTAACCAGGCTCAGGTCCTGCATCTTCTCGTCTGGTGTCTGGTGCCTGGTGTCTGCACGCTATCCTACTCGCCCCCGCCGCCTAGGTGGCTGCGCTCATAGCCGAGAAAGGTCCTCACGCCTGTAGCCACGACACCGAGGGCAGCCCCCATCATTACGGCGCGCATGGCGGCTGTATTGGGGACGTCCATGATCCAGTTGGTCCACTGCGGGAAGAGCGGCGAGATCACCTGCCCGATCGGTGCTCGTCCGAGCATGACGATCACGGCACTGACGAGGAGAACGGTGGCCTCGACGCTGCGAGCAGAAAATGCCCGGTAGGCGGACGTCGTGATGAAGAAGGCGATACTAGCATACATGGTCGCGCTAGCAGGGCTAAGAATGTAGTTGAACAGGAATTGGTAGTTGGCCGACTTGGGGCCAAAGCCGATGCCCGTGACAATCATCACGGCCATGGAGATGAGCAGGGCCGCACTGTTGATCCAGCCAGATTTCTGCTCCTTGACCACCAGGGAGTGCTTGCGCACCAGATTAGCTGCCCCGAGGCCTAGAGCGAACGCCGAGATGACGATCCCCCATGAGTTAACAGCTGACGCTTGGCTCTGAATCCAAGGCGCCTTGATGAAGAAGTCGGCAATCATCAACAGACCGATGGCGGTGGTGATGATCATCGGTAATGTCTTACGCATATCAGCACCCCCTTATTTGGCGAGCAGGTCAATGAGCAGCGGGCTCTTGATCAAGCTGAGCAGTCCACCGATGAGCAGCACGGCGACGGTCGCCGCCTTGGCGATATCCTGGCCGACCACGCTGGCCGACTGGTTAGGATCCTTGGAGAGGTAGGCGCCTGCCGCATAGATTTCTTCGCCGATCAGGCAGTAGTCTGAAGCAACCACCATGAAGGGCAGTTGCGCGACGGTAGCGGTCCCTGTGATCTGAATGCCACCGGTCTGGGCACCTGCCTCCGTCAGGAGCAGCGCTTCAGCGAGCCACGAGCCAATCATGATATTGGCGGCCACCTTTTCGCGATACATGATCCCGACGGCAGCTGCCGCATAGGCAAACTGCTCAGCGCCCACAAAGCGGACCAGATCCGGCTTATAGGCATCGGGGCGTCCCTCGGCTAGATAGGCCTGACGCACCACATCGTCCGCCATGACGTAGACATCCGGGAGCGAGATGGTGGTCACCAGGGGTGTGTTGTAACGGGCGGTCAAGTGCGACACATGGTCCAAAATGGCTAGCCCGGCTAGGGT
>CAZINL010000032.1:16161-19294 GCA_964540595.1 uncultured Clostridia bacterium | reverse complement strand
CTAGGGTCTGAGGAGATCGTTCGTGAGTGAGACCGACGATACCGGGGCTAAAATGCACGGGACGCCCCATCTCGGTGGCACGGCCGACTGCCTCATCGAGCGCGTCAAGGCCACCGATGCGACGAATCTTGAGGTTTCGTCCCGCTCGGGCACTGGCGGTCAGCCACGCGAAAATGGCGGACAGTACGATAAGAGTCCAGAACGAAAAGATCTTTCCTGCAACCAGCAACCAAAAGCACCTCCTTCGATTTCCTGTGACCGGTAGACAAGCAACCGATCGTTACATCCTATGTGACAACTCAGGACTTGCATGACTTCATTATGGTAAGCATTCGGTACCTCTATGCTCTGTTTCAGTGTCATGCAAGTTCCGAAAGAACGAGTTATGCAAGGCGCACAACCTTTGGGAACATTCGGCATTTTAAAAAGGGTACAAAAATAGCGCCCGGGATATCCGGGCGCTGCTTCATCCATAGATGGGTACAGCAACCCCTCCTTCTTACCCTACGTGAGATAGCACTCCAACGGTGGGTGGGTAGCCCACTGTTGACAGTCCGACAGTTCTTCACTGTCGGCCCAGCCCCACAGCCCTGGTCTAGGCGGCGGACTTCGGCGGATATACCCCTTTGGCTATGCATCATCGGTCGACCAACCTCTGCACGCTACTCATGGTGCTCCGCGCCTCTACCTCACCCCAAGAAGGATGAGGTATTCAATATTCAGTTGTCATCCACACACTAACAGGCAGCAGAGGTGACTGTCAAGCTGATAGTGCATATTTATCCGCCAACATATTTTTGTCGATTACGTATTGCGAGACAAGAGCGGCATCCTCACCCGGCGTTTTGGTTGGTGTTGTGTGATATACTTACATACAACAATGCAGATCTCCACCACGCCGCTACAGGAGAAGACCTATGAAAAAGATCGTAGTCGGGATTCTGGCCCACGTTGACGCTGGGAAAACAACGTTGGCCGAAAGCATGCTCTATCTATCCGGCCGCATCAGAAAACTGGGCCGAGTAGACCACAAGAATGCATTCTTAGATACGTTTGAGCTTGAGCGTGCTAGAGGGATTACTATCTTCTCCAAGCAGGCGGAGATTACATTAAGAGATACGAACATCACACTGCTGGACACCCCAGGTCATGTGGACTTTGCGGCTGAGATGGAGCGGACACTGCAGGTTTTGGACTATGCCATCTTGGTCATCAACGGGGGCGATGGGGTCCAGGGACATACAGAAACGCTATGGAGACTGCTGGCCCAATACAGCATACCGACATTCATCTTCATCAATAAGATGGATCTGAATGGCACTGATCGCAGGACACTCCTAGCAGAGCTGAAGAAGCTGCTGGGTGGCGGCTGTATCGACTTTAGCGATGATCAGAACCCGGACGAGTTGCATGAGAATATCGCTCTTTGTGACGAGGCGCTGTTGGAGAAGTATCTCGAGAGCGGATCGGTAGCAACAGAAGAGATAAGTGAGCTCATCGCGGACAGAACGGTCTTCCCCTGCTACTTTGGATCTGCCTTGAAGCTCAATGGCGTCGAGGAGTTTCTACGTGGCCTGGAGCGGTATACTCAGAGCCGAGATTACCCCGACCAGTTCGGCGCAAAGGTCTATAAGATCGCACGCGACGAACAAGGGAACCGTCTGACCCATATGAAGATCACCGGTGGCAGCCTGAAAGTCAAGACGTTGTTGTCCAATCGTAAGGGGAGCGAGGATGACAATAGCAGGGTCTGGGAAGAGAAGGTTGACCAGATCCGGATCTATTCAGGGGCCAAGTATGATACGGTGGACGAGGCGACCTGCGGTGAAGTCTGCGCGGTCACAGGACTTAGCTGGACATACCCTGGGGAAGGACTGGGAGTAGAGCCGGCGTCGGACGCGCCGGTCTTGCAGCCGGTCCTTAGCTATCGGATTCTGTTGCCACCAGAGGTGGACCTGCCTACCATGTTGGCTAAACTACGCCAACTGGAAGAAGAGGACCCCCAGCTGCATATCGTGTGGGCTGAGCAGCGCAAAGAGATCCATCTCCAACTGATGGGTGAAGTGCAGACTGAGGTTCTGAAGAAGGTCATCTCGGACCGATTTGGCGTCAAGGTGGAGTTTGGCCCAGGCAGTATCGTCTATAAGGAGACGATTGCCGAGCCGGTCGTTGGGGTAGGGCATTTTGAGCCGTTAAGGCATTATGCTGAGGTGCATCTCTTGCTAGAGCCCGGTGAACCGGGGAGTGGACTGGTCTTTGCCAGTAACTGCAGTGAGGATGTGTTGGACCGCAGCTGGCAGCGGCTGGTCTTAACTCATCTGGAAGAAAAGGACCATCTGGGTGTGCTCACCGGTTCATCGATTACCGATATGAAGATCACTCTGATCACTGGTCGTGCCCACTTGAAGCATACCGAGGGCGGCGACTTCCGGCAGGCCACCTATAGAGCCGTCAGGCAAGGGCTGAAGAAAGCGACGTGCGTTCTTCTCGAGCCCTATTACGACTTCAGGTTGGAGCTCCCGTCCGAAGCGGTTGGCAGAGCGATGTCCGATATCCAGCGCATGAGCGGGGAGATCCACCCACCTGAAACCGAGGGCGATCTGTCCGTACTCCGGGGCTCTGCACCCGTTGCCACCATGCAGGGGTATCAGCAGGACGTGACCGCTTATACCAGGGGCCGAGGGCGACTGTTCTGTACGCTCAGAGGCTACCTACCGTGCCATAACGCTGCCGAAGTGATCCAAGCGGTGGACTATGACAGTGATGCGGATATGGATAATCCGGCCAGCTCAGTATTCTGTGCCAATGGAGCAGGCTTCCTCGTCGAGTGGGATCAGGTCGAAGACCACATGCATCTCGAGAGCGCTTGGCAACCACCAAAACCCATCGAGGAAGATCCTGCGCCGGTTCTGGCCAGGTCGCGTGCACGTTACGCAAGTTCTGTGGAAGAAGAGAAGGAGCTTGAGGCGATCTTTGTCCGTACGTATGGGCCGATCAAACCCAGGCTTTCCAACAACCGGAGCGGACCTGCCAAGCGAGCGAAGCCTGCCGCAGAGGCCCAGGTAAGACAGCGGCGGCCAGATGCGCAGCCAAAAGAGCCAGTGCAAGACTACCTGCTGGTAGACGGCTACAA
>CAZINL010000032.1:4569-16151 GCA_964540595.1 uncultured Clostridia bacterium | reverse complement strand
TATCATCTTTGCCTGGGATGAGTTAAATGAGCTGGCTAAGCAGAGCTTGGAGGCTGCCCGCAACCAGCTGATGGATATCCTCAGCAACTATCAAGGGTTCAAGCAGTGCATCTTGATCTTGGTCTTCGACGCCTACAAAGTGAAGGGCGGGGTCGGGGATGTCATCGATTATCACAATATTCATGTGGTGTATACCAAGGAAGCGGAGACGGCCGATGCGTATATCCAGAAGGTGACGCGTCAGATCGCGCGTAAACATCACGTGACCGTGGCCACATCCGATGCTACGGAGCAGCTGATCATCCTGGGACATGGGGCCGTGAGACTCTCTGCCCAGGGGCTGAAGGAGGAGATCACGCGGATCAGTCGTGAGATCCGCAGGGAGTATTTGGACAAACAGGCCTACACCCGTCATTCTCTGCGCGATCGATTGGGTCGCCAGATAACGCGGCTCATAGATGATGATGGAGAAGCCTAGTTCAACCGGTGGAAGAAGGTTCGGTCAAGACCGGTAGCAAGACGTCAGTCTAGCTGCCGGTTTTCCTTTTGTCCGAAGTTGCCCCCCCCCGCAGGTTGTTACCATAAGATTACCACTTGCATACGTTATGGTTTACCTGTACCCTTATGTTAGAGAAGCGAGGCGGCGGGTGGAAAGGAGAGCTACTGTGTTTGGTTGCGATATTGGCATTGATCTAGGCACGGCTAATGTGATGGCCTTCGTGAAAGGCCGAGGTGTTGTACTGAGCGAACCTTCTGTGGTGGCAGTGAACAGCGACAGTAACCGACCGGTGGCTTTTGGCCAGGAAGCGTACCGCATGCTGGGGCGAACCCCGGTCAATCTGCGTGCGATCAGACCGATCCGTGGCGGGGTGATCTCGGACTATGATCTCACTCTGGAGATGCTGCGTCATTTCTTACGCAAGATGACGCGCTTTCGCCTGACCAAACCGCGCGTCATGGTCGGTGTTCCCTCATGTGCCACGGCCGTCGAGGAGCGTGCCGTGGTGGACGTGGTGCGCGAGAGCTGCGCCAGGGACGTCTACGTGATTGAAGAACCGCTGGCAGCGGCTCTGGGTGCCGGGATTGATATCACCAAACCGCAAGGAAGTATCGTGGTGGATATCGGTGGCGGTACCACCGATGTAGCCGCGTTGTCGCTGGGTGGGATCGTGATCTCCCAGGCCGTGCGATCGGGTGGCGATGATATCAACGAGGCCATCGTCCGTTTCCTGAGAAACGAGCAACAGATGATGATCGGCGAGCAGACCGCTGAGGAGCTCAAGGTCAATGTGGGGACGGTATCACTGGACGCCCGCAGTACACAGATGGCTGTCGCGGGACGCGACCTGATGACTGGCTTGCCCAAGACGGTGACCGTGACCTCCGAGCAGATCCTGCCGGTGATGGCGGAGCAAGTCTCCTTACTCATCGACTTGGTCAAGCGCGTTCTCGAGAACACCCCACCGGAGGTGGCTGCTGATATCATCAACGAGGGCATTGTCCTCACGGGCGGTGGGGCCTTAATCAGCGGCATCGACCAGCTGATCACGAAAGAGACTGGGATTGCGACCGTGATCGCGGACAACCCCACGCAGTGTGTCGCGTTGGGGACAGGACAAGCGCTCGCCAGCATCGCAACCATAGGCAAATACCTCAAGAGGCGCTAATCAGCGAAGCCCATCCTGAACGAACGTTCAGGATGGGCTTCATACTATTTGCTCAAGCTGTGGATCGGCGTAAATGTGCCATCCGGATTGGGGCGGAACACAAAATGCTCCTTCAGATAGATGATATCCGGCCAGTTGACGGCCTCAAGCTCGGCCAGCACGCAGGCTTTGGCCACGACCTCGGCACCCGCTGCCCTGGCTAGAGACTCGACCGCTCTGATCGACTCGCCGGTGGCAATGACGTCATCGATCAACGCGACTCGACGTCCCTTAAGCTTCTCAGCATCACAGCTGTCAAGATATAGTTCCTGCTTCTTCTGTGTGGTGATGGAATAGACCGCATGAGAGATCGGGTTAATCATATAGGGCTTGCGACTCTTCCTGGCCACAACGAAGTCCTTGTGGCCAAGCAGCCGGGAGAGCTCATAGGTGAGGCACATCCCTTTCGCCTCAGCCGTCATCAATACGTCAACTGCTGGCAACCTCTGGGCTAACTTCGGGGCAACAGCCTGGATTAGCTCTGTGTCCGACAGTATGACAAAGCTGGCCAGGGCCAAGTCATCCTTGACTTTGACAAACGGCAGCTTTCTTTTCACTCCACAAAGTTCAAGATCAAAGTATTGTTGCATGACCGGCCTCTTTTCCGATTGATTGTTTAATAAATATACGATACAGGACGCGACGAGCGTTGTAAAGAAATCGGCTGAGCATTTGTGGCGGATCATGCTAGCCATGCGGTCGAAAACTCGCTCAAGATGGTTCTGTTGCCGAGTATCGCGCTCAGAACGGCTGATTGCGACAGCTCTTTCATTGTGGCAGAAGGAATGGAACTAATGGTATAGAATGGATAGTCATAGATCAGAAAGTGAGGATTTTGCTATGTCTGCCATCTTTAGAATTTACATTCCCGAACCGTTATTCGGCAAGGATTATCACAAGCTCCGCGATTTTCTGCTCCGGCTCGACAGCCATAACTATCACTTTGGGCGTTGGGATTGGATGATTACGCACAGCTATCTGGACAAAAGCGGCTTAGCCAAGATCGGCCTCTGGGAAGAAAACGGCGAGATTGTGGCGGTTGCCACCTACGACTGCAGCCTTGGCAGAGCCTATCTCCTGATCGACCGGCAGCACAGGCATTTGGGCGAGGAGATGCTCCTACATGCCAAAGACGCGCTTGCGAAGGAAGGCAGGTTCCGCGTCCTCATTACGGATGGTGATGCGATGCTGCAGGAGATCGCAGTACGGCACGGCTTCTTTCCCACGCAAGACAGAGAGTGTGATGCTATCTACCCAATCGACTTGGACAGGATCTCCTACTCACTGCCGGATGGGTTCAGCATCACCAGCATGAAGGAGACATTTGATCTGTATAAGTATGGCCAGGTGCTATGGAAAGGCTTTAACCATGAGGCCAACGGGGAAGGCCCATTTGTATTCAAGGCAGAAGAGTTGCCGGAATGGGAGATCGGCTTCAATCGTCCCAACGTCAACCTGGACCTGAAGATCGCCGTGGTGGCACCAAACGGGGACTTTGTCTCTTACTGCGGCATGTGGCAGGACGATGCCTCTGACAGCGCATTGGTCGAGCCAGTGGCCACCGACCCCGCCTACCGCAAGATGGGACTAGGTCGGGCGGCGGTGCTAGAGGGAATTCGGCGCTGCGGAGAGCTCGGAGCAAAGCGGGCGTTTGTTGGCTCGTCACAGCAGTTCTATTACAGCATCGGCTTTAGGCCGTATGCCACTTCCACCTGGTGGCAGCAAAAGTGAGGGTACGCTAAGAGGAAGGCTGACAATTAGAGAGGCATTAAACGGAGCCCACCTTGAACGGGAGTTCAGGGTGGGCTTCAACAGATTGCGTTGAATTATGGACTTCGTCAGGGTATTATTAGAATTACGACAACCTTTGGGGCAGTGAGCCCAGCGATGGGCGCCCCGATCGTATCAGAAGGGATGAAATCGGTGAACTTTAGAGCATTAAGTATTGAAGATGCGGGCCTATTTCACCAGCATTTGGGCGGTTACCCCTTCAGCAGTTATGAGTATTCCTTTGCGTCCCTCTACCAATGGAGAAAGCTCTGCCAAACCCAGTACTGCTTGCTTGATGACGTGATCGTTGTTATGAAGACTGAGAGGGGTATGGGCCCCTTCTTCATGCAGCCGATCAACATCGATAGCACGAAGATCGATGCTGTGGTCGCGCAACTGGTTCATTACAAGCAGAGTCACCCAGAGATGAAGTATCTCTTTGGTGATGTCGAGGCCAGCTTCTTCGAGCAGTTGATTGAACGATACGGTAGCGACCTCACCTATACGGAGGATGCCGACAACTACGACTACATCTACAACTCCGGCGATCTGATCACCTTATCCGGGAACCGATACCATCGCAAGAAGAACCAGTATAACCAGTTCGTCCACAACTACGAGTACGAGATTCGCGACATTCGAGACGAACAGGTGCGACGCGATTGTATGGAGTTCGCTTTTCATTGGTATGAGAACAACCCTCAGGAGGACTCAGTGCTGAGATACGAGCTCACTGGAGTGCGCGACGTTCTCAGCCACCTAGAGAAGCTCCGGGTTCGCGGTATCGCGGTCTATATTCGCGACCAGATCGTAGGTTTCGCGTTTGGTGAGAGGGTCAACGACGAGATGGCGATCATTCACTGTGAGAAGGGTGATACCAGTTACTCCGGTGTCTACGCCTTCCTCAATCGAACGCTGGTGGAGACTCACTTCAGTGACGTCGCTCTGATCAACCGGCAGGAGGATATGGGGATAGAGGGGCTCAGGCGGGCCAAGATGGCCTACAACCCCACGAGGCTAGAGAAGAAGTTCTTCGTCGATATCGTGCGCGCGTAGCGCCACAAGTCTATTCCTGTGGCAACCCATATCTGCTGCGCCAGTCTGAGACCAGTAGCCCGTAGAGATATAGATCGAAGCGCTGACCGTCACGAAGGATGAATTCCCGGTGGGTGCCTTCGCGGCGGAAACCCAGCCCCTCGTAGAGCTTGATGGCAGGATGGTTATAGGCGATGGTGGTTAGTTCGATGCGGTGGAAGTTTAACTCATTGAAGCCAAAGTCCAGCAGCTGCGACATGGCCTCTCTGCCGTAGCCTTTGCCAGCCGCCCCTTGCTCACCGATACCGATAAAAGTAGTCGCCACCCCGTTGGTCCAGAGGATATCATAGAACCCCGCGACGCCGATGAGCTTGTCATCATCCTTCATCCGAATGGCAAAGATCAGTTTATCGTCGGAGTCCTCAAACTCCTTGAACAAGGTCTGAACCCGTTTGCTCGAGTGCGGTATGGCGGGCAGCATGTCGTAATACCGGAGAAAACGGGCGCTGCTAAACCAGCGCTCGACGGCCTCTTGATCACTCTCTCTGATCGCAGTCAACCGAACTCGCTCGCCCAAGAGCAGATCTCTCATCGTCATCTCCTCCATGCCTTTGCAGTATGGACCCAGGTATACTAAACCCTGCGTGCACGCCCTGACCGCGTCAAGCGGCCGGGGCTGTTTTCGTGTATTGGCTGCTAGAGCTAGTTTACCATTTGATGGGCATCTTAGCTAGGACTAGCGACAAGGGATTGACGACAAGAGAGGATGCCCGAAGGCATCCTCTCTTGCTGCGCCCGCTTCCCTGAAAAATGTCTGCCTACGTGCCACAAAAGGTCTTATACGGGCGTCCTGATGGCATGGCATACTCTTCCTGCTCCGGCGCATGAGCGAATGGGTTCGCCAGCACCCTGAGCAGCTTCTCCATCACGCCATAGTCGCCATGTTGTGCTGCCTCTAAGGCTTCCTCTACCCGGTGATTGCGCGGGATGAGTGCGGGGTTGGAGTTGCGCATCAGTCGATGGACTTCGTCCTCTGACTGCTGTTGCCTGCCTAGTCTAGCCTGCCACTGCTCGTGCCACTGCAGGAACTGCGGAGCTTCAAACAGCGGCGAACCCTCCAGCTTAGCAAAGGTGAGCGCTCGGAAGGTATTGGTATAGTCGGCTTGATGCTCATGCATCAGACTAAGTAGCCTCTCTACGAGCTGTTCATCCTCTGGATCCTCGTTGAAGAGACCCAGCTTCGCCCGCATTCCTCCCAGCCAGTTACACCGAAAGAGATCGGCAAAGCCGGAGATCTCGTCCTGAGCCAGCTTGACCGCCTGATCGTCATCCGGATGCAGCAGCGGCAGCAAGGCTTCCGCAAACCGAGCTAGATTCCAAGCTGCCATATGCGGCTGGTTGCCGTACGCGTAGCGACCGTGATGGTCAATGGAGCTAAACACCGTGGCGGGATCGTAGGCATCCATAAAGGCGCAGGGCCCATAGTCGATCGTCTCACCGCTAATGGCCATGTTGTCGGTGTTCATCACCCCGTGCACGAAGCCCACTAGCTGCCAGGCCGCCATCAGGGCGGCCTGGCGCTTGATCACCTCACGGAGTAAGGCGAGATAGCGATTTTCAGCGGTTGTCACGTGGGGATAGTGCCTGCGAATGGTGTAGTCAGCTAAGGTCTGCAGTTCTTCGACACTGCCCCACCGTGATGCGTACTGAAAGGTGCCAACTCTGATATGACTGGCCGCCACGCGCGTCAAGATGGCGCCGGGGAGCGCGGTATCCCGTATGATCATATCGCCCGTGGTGACCACCGCCAGACTGCGCGTCGTAGCGATCCCCAGGGCGTGCATAGCCTCGCTGATGATATACTCGCGCATCATCGGCCCGAGGGCGGCTCGCCCATCGCCCCCGCGGGAGTAGGGCGTTATGCCGGAGCCTTTGAGCTGAACATCAAACCGCTCGCCCCCGGGAGTGATCTGCTCACCCAGCAGGATCGCCCGCCCATCCCCTAACATGGTGAAATACCCGAACTGGTGCCCGGCGTAGGCCTGTGCGAGAGGGGAGGCTCCTGCGGGAGTGCGGTTGCCGGCCAGGACCGCCACCTGATCATCGCTCTGCAGCGCATCCGCATTCAGCCCCAGGCGTGTCGCCAGCGAATCATTGAGGACAACTAACTCCGGAGCTGGGACAGGTGTTGGTTTGACGGCACTAAACAGTACCTGTGGCAGACGGGCGTAGCTATTGTCAAAGTTCCACCCGGGCTGTGCTGCTGTCATCATCGCCACCATCTTTCTGTTGTGTTAGCTCCCATCGCATAGTGTCTGCCAAAGAACTCCCTGCCAAACAAAGCAGTTGGACGTGGGCAGAACGCATCCAAGATAGGGAGATGAGCGGTTCCATCTCGTCTAAGGGGAGGAGTTTAGCACCCCAGCACGGAAGATATGTACAGACGGTACGGTTCCCTTCGCTAGACACGTACGCCGATCGGCGCAGAAAGGAAGGTTGTCCGATGGAAAAGATCGTCTTCAATCGTTTTCATACCTATGACGAGATCACCACGCTGCTAGAGGCGTGGGCTAGGGAGTTCCCCTCGCTCTGCCGTCTGTCGTCCGTAGGAACCAGCCCCGAGGGTCGGCAACAGTGGGTGATGGAGCTGACCAACCAGGCCACCGGTCCAGCCGCTGAGAAGCCAGCCTACTTCATCAATGGCAATACCCACGCTGGCGAGGTCTCCGGCTCGGCAGCTAGCCTCTATACGATCCAGGAACTGCTGTTTGGCTATGGGCAAGACGAGCTGTGCACACGGGTTTTGGATACCAGGACAGTCTACGTGATGCCACGCATCACCATGGACGGGTCTGAGTATTACCTGACTACGCCGCATTCGGTGCGTTCGGCCGCTCGGGCTTATCCCGGCGAAGAGCAGCCGGACGGCCTCTACCCCGAGGATATCAATGGTGATGGCTTGATCCTGCAGATGCGCATCCGCGATCCCCATGGCGAGTGGAAGGTCTCTGACCGTGATCCCAGGCTGATGGTCGAGCGCGGTCCAGACGACTTCGGCGGCGAGTACTACCGTCTCTTCCCCGAGGGGATGATCAAGAACTACGATGGAGTCGAGATCAAAGTCGCCCGCCCGCAGTATGGGCTAGACTTCAACCGCAACTTCCCCGCCAACTGGGCACCGGAGCATCGTCAGCGCGGAGCGGGCACCTACCCCCTAAGCGAACCAGAAACCCGCGCGGTGGCTGACTTCATGCTGGCGCACAGGAATATCGGCGGCGCCCTTGGCTACCATACCGCTGTCGGCTGCTTCCTTCGCCCCTTTGAGCACCTCGCCGACGACAAGATGATCGAGTCCGACCTGCAGCTCTACAAGACCTTCGGCACCATGGGCAAGGAGGAAACTGGCTTCCCGCTCTACTCGATCTTCCATGATCTGACCTGGGATCAGAGCCAGCCCACCGTGGGCAGCTTCCCCGACTGGGCTTATGCGCACCTCGGGATCCTGGGCTTAGAGATCGAGCTTTGGGATCTGCCCAAACAGGCCGGGATCGAACGGCGCAATCTCAAGGCGATCAAGAACCTGACCCCGAAGCAGCATGAAGAGGAAGAGCTGCAAATCCTGCAGTGGAATGATCGCGAGCTCGGCGGAGCGGGCTTCATCAACTGGCACGAATTTGAGCACCCACAGCTAGGCCCGGTCGAGCTGGGTGGCTGGAACCGCAAATATGTACAGCAGAACCCACCAGGGCATATGCTGGAGGCCGAGATCCGTGGCAGCGTCCGCTATACCATCCGGCATGCAGCCTCATCCCCTCTTATGGAGGTGGAGCAGTTGACAGCCGAGCCGCTGGTCGATGGCCTTCACCGTCTACGCCTCGTGGCTGTCAATAGCGGCTACCTAGCGACCAATGTGACCGAGCTGGCTGTGCGTCAGAAGATCGCCAAGCCGGTTGAGGCCCGTCTCGAGCTAGGCGAAGGAGTGACCTTGGTCGAAGGGAAGCAGAAGACCGAGCTAGGCCATATCCGCGGCTTCGGTAAGAAGAAGGCGGAGTGGGTCATCGCGGGCCATGGTCTAGTGACGGTCACCGTCTGGAGCGAGAAAGCTGGTGTGGTCCGCAGGAGTATTGAGCTATAGACAGGGACGAGGTCATGTATTTCGCCCGATATCGGCATGATTGACTTACGCAAGCCTTCACGGGCTGTGATCTTACGCATACGCCCCGGCCGTTCTTCTAACGGCCGGGGCGTTCTGACTGTGTGGCTATTGCATCGGATGGTTACTTGTGATCGCGGAATCTCACCGTGACATGTCTGGCGTCACAGAAGGGCATGTTCTGTGATTCACCGCAGCGGCAAAGCGTGATCCTGTTTCTTACCTCATAGGTTGAGCCGTCGGCGGACTCGATCGGGATGTTGCCCTTGACGAAGATGGGCCCGCTGCACCTCTTCTCTGGATCCTGCAGGATCTCGATGGCAGGCTCATACTCCGGTTCGATGACCGTCCCGTCCTTCTCTACCGCCACGAGTCGACCTGCAGGACAGTCGCTGGCTGCCTTGATCGCTTCTTGGCGATTTTCCGGGTCATCAGAGTAACTAGTCAGAGTCCAGGCTTCGCTTTGTTTCCGATGGCAGAACCGCGCATAGGCACAGCGCCCATCATCCAATAGATCAAGGGTAGGGCCTACCACCTTGTCAACAATCCGCTGGTCAAAGTTCTCCTTTGATGCAGTCTCAGTTCCATCAAAACCGACCACTCCATGCGACCCGTCACAGAATGGAGGCGTCTTGGTCTTACCACAACGGCATAGCGCATAGCTTTCGCCTTGCGGGAGTTCGCGGCCATCGGCATATTCCTGCGCATGGTCCTTGAGAACAATGACTTTCTCCGCCAAGGGTACGTTTCCTGTTACGAGATAGGGGCCATCCTTGACGATCTTGATTCTCGCCTCTGTCAAAATAAACAACCACCTTTCCAGCCTAACACTGCAAGGCATCCATGGGACGAGCGGAGCTACCCCGAGCCCAGGATGTCCGGGAACAGGCCTATGCTTCCTATACGGCAGAATATCAGGAAATACCTTCTGGAGCTCATACTGCCGCAACGTGTGTTTGGGTCATGGGAGCTCAGAACTATCACCCTTTAGGCGGTGGTCAAGTATCATGTACTGACCGCAGTCAAAGGAGGTGCAAGGGATGCGACGCCATCGAATCAAGAAGCGCCAAACGACCCGTGAAACTTCACGGCTAAGGGAGTGGCAGACCCCAAACGGGGTGGAAGTGATTGTTGGGAAAAACGAGACTGAACCGCTGATCGGCATCGTGTTTCCACGCGATGAGGTCGAGCTGTTGGCACAGGACCCACCGGATTCGCATGGCAACCTTTATATGGATGCTGCAGAGGAGTTGGGCATGACGGTGTTCATCTTCCACCTCAGCGATGCCGATGCGAAGCAACGCGTCATCCGGGGCTGGTCGCGGCAAGCGGGCGAGTGGTTCTACGGCCTATTCCCATGGCCCGATATCTTCTACGATCGCCTCATGGAACGTGTTGACCCCCAAGAAGCGGCGATCCTCGACCAACTCTATGCGAGCGCCACACCAATCAATGCAGCTCGCTCTTTAGGGAAATGGGCATGCCATCGTCTGCTTGTGCAGTACCCCGATGCCAAGCCTTACCTCCCCGATACTATTTTCTATCAACACCCCATTGATCTCCACAACATGCTCGCCAGACACGCGGCCGTTCTCGCGAAGCCAGAGTACGGCAGCGGAGGCAAAGGAATCTCGAAGGTTTGGCGCATGGAGAGCGGCCGATATGGCTGGCAGGATGCGCGAGAGGGGACCACGCTTGAAGAACTAACCTTCATCCAGGCGGTCGCCCAGGTCAAGGCGCATGCCAATAACGCGTCGTTTATCGTCCAGGAGCAACTTCCTCTTCTGCGGGTAGGCAACCGACTGAGTGATATCCGCATGGCGATGGAGAAGGATGGTCAGGGGGTCTGGCAAGCCTCGCTGGCAGTACTTCGGTTAGGCAAAGAGAACCTATCGGTGACTCATGGAGCCAACGGAGGAGAGCTCTACCCTCTAGCCGAAGGGTTGCGCTTCTATGTCGACGATCCCCGGAGGGTTGATGAGCTGGTCAAGACTGTTAAGGACGTTTCACTGCTGCTGCTCACGCGAATCGAAGATAGCTTTGGCCGCATGGGTGAGGTAGCGCTGGACTTAGCCTTTGACCAAGAGTTCAAGCTTTGGCTGTTGGAGGCCAATGCGAAGCCTGGCAAGTTTACCACCCGAGAGAACAAACAGGCTCCCGCCTCCCATCGGCGTATCCTTGAGTATGGTCGTTTTCTGTGGCAGATACGCCATCGATAGTGCAGTGCGACAGAGTCCACAGTGAGTGCAATGGGAGAGAGCAGGGGATCGCACCCCTGCTCTCTCCCATTTGACTGGTGTAGCTCCCTACTTCCTTGCCTGTTGCCAAAGGTAGCAGGCATACTCCAGTAGATTAGTATACCAAGGGGGGATCTTCCCTTTGATCCTGGTGAACTTGTTCTTCTTGCCGGGATTGGCGTTGGCTTCAAGGAACCAGAGACGATGCTTCACGTCAAAGGCCAGATCGTAGCCAACTTCGCCCATCGGGCCCGCATGTTGTTCTAGGCGGGTGGTGATTGCCTCAGCTGCCTGGTACACCTCCGCCAAGAGCTGCTCTGCTCTGGCTTGATCGGCATCAAGTATCTTTAGGGCAGCCGGGAATGCCACCCATGCGCCACCCCGCGCCATATTAGTAACAAACTTGCCCGCCCTGCCGACCTTGATGCCGGCAAACATGTGCTGCCATTGACCCGAACCATCCTTGTTCATATTGACTCGCATATCGGATAGACGTCCCTCTACTCTTAGTAGAGGAATGGCTTGCTGAATAGCAAGCCTGCGCGTCCCTGCCGTCCGGCGTGCTCTAGCTAGCACTTGCCCCAAAGTCAGGTTCGCCTCGCGTTGGCTGGTCACAGAGTCTTCCCAGATGAAGCGACCATTGGCCGCGACTGACACCCGGGAGATACCCCTGCCGGTCTT
>CAZINL010000032.1:0-4559 GCA_964540595.1 uncultured Clostridia bacterium | reverse complement strand
CCGGTTTGATCAGTACTACCTTGTGCTTGCGTATCATGGCTGCCAGATTCTCCGGCGCGGCGTAGAGGACCGTGTCTGGAACATACTGCTCGGTATCAGGGTAGCGCCTAAGAATATCGCAGCACTGCCACTTGCCCAGCCGGCGTGTGGTGTTGGTTGTAATGGCTGAGTTCCATAGCGTTTCCACGATGGGCATCTCACCGTCCAGTGCTTCCATCTCAGGCAGCTCATAATAGACGTCGGGCCAGGGGACGGGTGTGCGTAGCCACTCGCCATCGATCCGCACCCACCCGAGGATACTCCTTTTCTCCAGCTGAACATCCTTCAGGGCAAAACAATAGGCGTGGATCCCGAGCTGCTCCGCAGCATCCATATGCATATTGGCTGAGTTGGTCGGTGGTTTCTCATCCAGGTGGTGGTTCCACTCCTGTGGCATAGCTATACCAATGATCGGGTGTTGCCAGTTGACATCGACCTCGCTCAATAGCTCGCCCCCCTTTTCCGTTTTTGAAGCCTACGAGGCTCCCTTCAGTTCATGCTATGGGAAAGGGGCGATAACGGTCACCTAACCTAGATCGCTGGGCAAGCGCAGGAGAATTGATCCAGCTTACCGTAATACTCAAGGACTGGACTTACATTAGTAGCTGTGAGGTGAACAACCATGAAGGAAGCGATCCCTATCACCGAGCAAACCATCGAGGCCGCGGTCTTAGGCGGCATGGTGTTGGGCGGTGGGGGCGGCGGGTGGCCGGAAGACGGCCGCCGTCTTGGCCAACTGGCCTTGGCCATCGGTAACCCGCGTCTGGTCTCCGTCGACAGCCTGGTTTCCGATGCGATCCTAGTCACCGTCGGCCTGGTCGGATCACCCGCCTCAGAAGAGCGCTATGTCAAACCGATCCATTATGTCCGTGCCGTCGAACTACTGCAAAAGTCCCTAGGCCGCCCCGTGGCCGGCCTGATCACCAATGAGAACGGGGCCACTGCCACGCTCAATGGCTGGCTGCAGTCCGCCTGCCTAGGTCTACCCGTGGTCGACGCGCCTGCCAATGGACGGGCGCACCCTACCGGAGTGATGGGTTCCATGGGACTGCACCAAGACCCGGCGTATACCTCGGTGCAGGTAGCTGTGGGAGGCAACCCTGACCGGGGTCGCTATGTCGAAGCGGTTTTCAACGGATCATTGCAGCAGACGGCCGCCCTAGTCCGAGCCACCGCGGTCAGCGCCGGTGGTTTTGTGGCGGTGGCCCGCAATCCCGTCACCGCAGGGTATGCTAAAGAGAATGGAGCACCCGGTGCCATTGCCATGGCCATCGACCTAGGCTCGGCCATGCTGGGCAAGGATGGTCCCGCTGCCTACCATGCCGCAGCCAACGCGTTACGCGGTGAGATCGTCACCTGTGCCCGTGTCGAACAGCTCTCATTGACAAGTGAGGGGGGCCTAGACCTAGGGCACGCCCACCTGCGGGACGGCTCCGGAGCCGGATTAGTGCTTACCTTTCTCAATGAGTACATGACGTTGGATCGGGGTAGCGAGCGCCTCGGTTCCTTCCCCGACCTGATCATGACATTTGATGCCGTTACTGGCGTCCCACTGCTTTCGGCCCAACTGCGCGAAGGCCAAGAGATCGCTCTCTTGGTCGTGCCACGCTCCCAGCTTATCTTAGGAGCTGGCATGCGCGACCCTGAGCTGTTGCGGGACGTGGAAAAGATGATCGGAACCACTCTCTAGAGGAGGGATGTCTCGATGCGCATTGGCTTCGTTACTATCGGACAGTCGCCGCGAGTGGATGTAGTGCCGGAGATGGTCCCGCTGCTGCCTCCTAGCTGTGAGATCGTCGAGATTGGAGCTCTAGATGGTCTATCTGACAGCGAGATTGAGCAACTGACCCCACAGGAGGGGGACTACCTCTTGATCACCCGCTTGGCTGACGGCCGATCGGTGACTGTGATGAGGGACGCGATCTTAGCGCGGCTGCAGGGCTGCGTCGACCAACTGGTCGCCCGTGGAGTGGACCTGGTTGCTCTGCTCTGCACCGGCGACCTGCCGAGCTTGGTGTGTCCTGTTCCCCTGGTCCTCCCGCAACCGCTGCTCTACCATACCGTCGCGGCATTGGCCGCAGCCGGAGCCAAGATTGGTGTGGTGATCCCATTAGCGGGTCAGGTCGAGCAGATGCGGCGCCAATGGGCCGAACTTGGCATGAGCCCCGCCATGGCACCTGCCAATCCGTATGGAGATGGCGGGGAGTGGCAGGATGCTGGCAGAAACCTAGCAGCCATGGGGGCTGATCTGCTGGTCATGGATTGCCTGGGGTATACGCAGAAGGCCAAGCAAGCCGTTCGCGAAGCCTCGGGGAAACCCGTGATTCTGGCGCGCAGTCTACTTGCCAGAGTGATATGTGAGATCACTGGCAACGATTAGCATTGAAACCAACAGACGCAGCCTCGCAATTTGGGTAAATTGCGAGGCTGCGCGATTACACGGCGGCATGGTGAAGAGGGCGATGCCGTCAGAGACGGTCAGAGCTTAGCGCTCGGGCTTGTTCGGTGAATAGGTAATAGTTTTGTCCATCCGGAGCGCCCAGTGAGTGAGAACGCACGCCAAACACTCGGTCCATCTCTCCAGAGGCTAGTACAGCCTCTGCGGTGCCGCAGAGAACAATCTCTCCTGCTTGCATGAGGCAGATCTGATCCGAGGTGGTAAGGGCTTGAGCAAGATCATGCATCACCATCACCACTGTCTTGCCCATGGCTCGTAGCTGATCGATCAGACGTAGGATCTCGAGCTGGTGCTTGATATCCAGATAGGTGGTGGGTTCGTCCAGCAGGATCACAGGGGTATTTTGCGCTAGGGCCATGGCAAGGTAGACCTTTTGCCGCTCTCCGCCCGACAGAGCAGTAAGCATCTTCTTCCGATATGGATAAACTCCGACCGATCTCATGGCCTGACTGACCGTCTCTAGATCGGCTGGAGATGGTTTACGGGGGAATCCCAGGTAAGGGAAGCGACCGTGAAGTACCAGGGTCTCTGCCGTGATGGCCGGAACCGCTCTGGACTGTGGTACAACGGCAACCAACTTTGCGAACTCCTTGGGGCGCCACTCGGAACTATCCTTCCCCTCGACCAGAACATGGCCCTCTAGGGGACGCAGCAGGCGTGAGGCGGTCTTAAGCAGGGTCGACTTACCGCAACCGTTGGGCCCGATCACAGAGGTCACCTTGCCCTTCGCAAAGGTCAGATTGATCTGACGGATCACAGGTTTTCCTCCGTAGCCTGCTGTGATATCTCGTAGTTCAATCAAGCAACGTCCTCCGTTTCTTGCCCAGCAGAAGATAAAGAAAGAACGGACCACCCAAAAAGGACATCACGATGCCCACCGGAATCTCGAAAGGGGCAAAGAGTGTACGCGCCAAGATATCGCAACCCAGCGTAAACGCAGCACCCAGTAGGGCAGACATGGGCAGCACAAAGCGATTGTCTTGCCCTACCAACATTCGTGACGTGTGTGGGACGATCAGTCCGACGAAACCGATCAGTCCTGAGAAACTCACCGCACTACCAGCCAGCAGTGCAGCAGTGATCAAGAAGATCATGCGGTACAGCCCTGAGCGGAGGCCAAGAGAGGAGGCTGTCTCCTCCCCCAAGGCCAAGACATTCATATCGTGACTCAGGATCAGTGTGATCGTCACGCCCAAGAGAATGTATCCCGCTGCAAAACGGATATTGTCCATGGTAACGCCTGAGAAGCTGCCGATCAGGAAGTCTATTCGAGTCATACGAGCATTGGGAACTAATGTCAGCACCATGTCAGTGAAGGCGCTCAAAAAGCTGGAGACTGCGATGCCTGCCAGCACAATGGTCATGCGCGAGGCCCCTGTCCATCGGGCCAGAGAATAAACTATCAGCACTGCAAAGACGGCTCCCAGGAAGGCAGCTAGTGGTAGGTATCGTAGCATGGACGGGAAAAAAGCCGCCAGGGCAATGGTAAAGAGCCCAGAACCTGCATTGACCCCGATGACGCTTGGGCTAGCAAGCGAATTGTCCAGCACGGTCTGCAAAACAGCGCCAGCTACCGCAAGGGCACAACCAGCCAGGATAGCGGCCAGGGTCCGTGGCAAACGAACCAAGGAGATGATCTGGTGGTATCTCGAGGAAGCATCCGTCCCGGACAGTATTGCGAGAAGTTGCCCAGGAGGGATGCGGACAGCGCCCACACAGATGCTCACCGCCGCCAGCAGCACCAGAGAGGCTGCGGTAGCTACGAGGATGGCTGTCTTATAGCCCACCCTCTCCTGAAGGGAACTGATCAGGGTAGAGAATTTTCGCGAGATAGGCATAGCTTTCTCCCCATCGGGCATTTGGCTTGTAATGGAAGAGGTCCACTGGAAGAACCACATAACGGTGGTTCTTCACAGCAGAGAGGCTCCCCCACGCGGGATTGGACTGAATACCTTCGCGCAGGGATTGCAGCGCTTTTTCGGAGTTACCCATGGTGACCACAAAGATGAAATCGGGATCGTCGGCAAGGATGGTCTCCATGCTCAAATCCTCAAGAAGGGAC
>CAZINL010000031.1:18453-23027 GCA_964540595.1 uncultured Clostridia bacterium | reverse complement strand
GCTTTAAGGAACAGGAACTGAGGGCCATGGAAAAAGCGGTGGAGATGCTGACGCTCTTCAACGCCCACCTCGATACCCTCGAGAGTGCCCTTGGCACCCTGCGCACACGGATGGTCAACACGTCGGTTCTGGGTATCGACGCGTTTACCGATGATCTCGAGCTCCTGACCAATGAGCTAGGAGCCCTGGACAAGGCAGTGGAAGAGATGATGGTCTGGGAGAGGCACACCACAAGATAGTCCAAGGCCAAGGCCTGTAGGGGCGCCGCTCAGCCGCGCCCGAGTAGCAACGTAGAACGCTGGCTTGGCGGATGCTAAGCCAGCGTTGTCTTATATGGAGGTAGTACATCGTGTCCAAACGTGCCATCATCCTGTTGGCCGGCGAACTGCCGTCTTGGCCGGATGATCTTACTATCCATGGCGATGACCTGATCATCTGTGCCGATGGCGGGTTCGACCATGCCGTGCGGCTCGGCGTAAGACCACATCTGCTCTTGGGCGATATGGACTCCATCCGCCCTGAGTTCTTAGCCACCGCTCGCGAGCACGGCGTGGAGATCGTCACCTATCCCGCCGAAAAGGATATGACCGACTCCGATCTGGCCCTGGATATCGCTCATCGGCGCGGCTACAGCGAAGCCATTGTCCTCGGAGCCCTGGGCGGTCGCCGCCTGGACCACGGCCTCGCGAATCTGCTCCTGCTGTCCCGCTGGCGGGCAAAGGGCTGTCGTCTGACCCTCATCCACCAGGATAACAGTGCGCAGGTGATCAGTGACGAGGCGATCATGGTCCACGGTAACCCCGGCGACTACGTCTCCCTGATCCCCCTCTCGCCAGAGGTGGCCGGTGTTACCACCTCCGGCCTCAAATACCCGCTCCACGATGCCACTTTACAGCTCGGCTCCACCTGGGGCCTGAGCAACGAGCTCCTCGGCCCTCAAGCTGCCATCCGCTGCGCTTCCGGTCTACTCATGGTGACGGTTTACCATAAGTGAACCGCTTCTTAAAAAAGGTGGCAGGCTACTCGCGGTCGCACACCTCTGGCGGCGATCCGCTTCATCTGTCTTCGCGGCTCTGCCGCATCATTTCTTTAAGAAGCTGTAGGTTTGGATTGTGATCCCTATTGAGAGAGGAGTGTGCTGCCATGCTAGCCTTTTACTCGTTCATGTTGTCGCTGCTCCCGCTGTCCATGATCGGGATTGGGCTACTGTGGAGACAGAAGCGCTCGCCCAAGAAGGTCAACCCCATCATGGGCTACCGAACGCCCGGGTCCATGAGAAGCCAAGCCACTTGGGACTTCGCCCACCAGTATTTCGGCGCCATCTGGTTTGCCCTGGGCGCCCCGATGGGGCTGGTATCTCTAGCACTTGTCTTCGCGTTCAAAAACTCCAACCAGGACGTACTGGACCTAGTGGTAGTCATCATCACCTGCGCCCAGGTAGCGGTCATGTTGTTGCCGATCATCCCTACCGAGATCGCTCTGAAGAAGAGATTCGATGAGCACGGGAACCCTAGGTGACGGGACCAGTTTACCGTAAGAGGACAACATTTTAAAAAGAGTTGCCAGGAACCGTTTTTTAAAATGTTGTCGTATTGGATGATGCTTCCTATTGAGACAGCTGCCGAAGAGGGCGGCTGTCTTGGTGTACGGGGAAGAGGATTAGCGGTTCGCGGTGGCGAATTTTAGGGAAAAATGCGGCGCTCAGGTGGCTGGAGGATGATGATATGGAGCAGATGATCTGTGCTCTGGATATTGGGACGCGCAAGGTGGCCGGGGTACTTTTGGATACCAGCGGCGATAGGCTGAAGGTGATCGCGGCCTGCATGCGCGAGCATACCAGCCGCGCCATGATCGACGGCCAGATCCAGGATATCGGCCAAGTGGCGGGCACCGTACTGACGGTTAAGGCCGAGCTGGAGAAGAAGGCCAAGCGACCGATCACCCACGCCGCCATCGCGGCGGCGGGTCGTGCGCTCCATACCATCCAGTCTGAGGCCCAGCGACCCATCGCCTTGGGGACGGCCGTGACCAGTGCCGATATCCTGGCGCTGGAGATGGAAGCCGTAGCCGCCGCCCAGGCGGCTGTGGTCAGCGGCGACCAAGATTCGCATCGCTACTACTGCGTGGGCTACTCTGTGATGCAATACCAACTGGATGGCGACCGGATCATCAACCTGCTCGGCCAGCGTGGGCGTACCATGGGCGTTCATGTGCTAGCGACCTTCCTGCCCCAAGTAGTGGTGGACAGCCTGCTTGGTGTGCTGGGAGAGACCGGCCTCGAACTTTACAATCTGACCCTGGAGCCGATCGCCGCCGTTCATGTGGCGGTCCCCCCGACCATGCGCCACCTCAACCTGGCACTGGTGGATATCGGTGCCGGGACATCGGATATCGCTAT
The DNA here is from genome assembly GCA_964540595.1 of uncultured Clostridia bacterium. Classification (GTDB taxonomy): domain Bacteria; phylum Bacillota; class JAAYKD01; order JAAYKD01; family CAYOCI01; genus CAYOCI01. The sequence goes on along the minus strand of CAZINL010000031.1, from coordinate 20,629 downwards.
TGTCCAAAATGGGGCGATTGTGGCCTATGGCATGGTGGCCATGGCCGGTGACGAGATCACCGAGCAGCTCTGCCGCGAGTGGGTACTGGACTTTCCCACTGGCGAACGCGTGAAGCGCGAACTCGCGAGCAAAGAGAGTATCACCTTTGCCAACGTATTGGGTGAGAAGCAGACGATCGCGGCAGACCAGATCCTGCAGGGGATCGAGCCGGAGGTCAAGCGCCTAGCCGAGGCCATCGCCAAGCCGATCATGGACTACAACCAAGGTGCACCCTACGCGGTGCTCTTGATCGGCGGTGGTAGCCAGACACCTCGCCTAAGCCACCACTTGGCCGAGGCACTGGGCTTGCCGGAGCAACGTGTTGGCGTTCGTCCCGCGGGACAGGTGCTCAGCATCAAGTTGCCAAAGAGCTTTAGCGGTCCCGAGGCGGTCACGCCCCTAGGAATAGGGATCATCGCCCGCGATCAGCGCGGGCTGGGCTCCTTCACCGTCCAGGTCAGCGGCAAGCCCGTACGCCTCTTTCACTATCAGCAGACCACGCTGCGGGATGCGCTCTTGGCCAGCGGCTGCAATCTACGGCGGCTCTACGGTCGGCCGGGGCTGGCGCTGACCGCTACGGTTAACGGTGAGCTAAGAGTGATCCGCGGCGAGATGGGACAACCCGCCCGTGTCTCGCTCAATGGCCAGGAGGCCAGCCTGGAGAGCAAGGTCAGCCATGGCGACCGTATCGAACTGGATCAAGCGCATGACGGTCGCGATGCTTCAGCCGTGCTGGCGGATCTAGTCGCTCCGCCACGCTATCGCCTAGCTACCCCCGAAGGCCTCCGCGAGTTAAGCGCCCCCGTCTTGGTGGGGGGAAAGCCCAGATCGCTGGACGCTAGCGTATCCGATGGCGCGGTGATTACGTATCCCCAGGTGCTGAGCGGCAGAGAGCTGTTGGCCTTGGCGCGCCTCGCACCTGACCAGGGACAGCTGACGCTGGACGGGCGAGCGGTCAGCCTTGACCAACCGCTTGTATCAGGGAGCCAGCTGCTTTGGCAGCCGATCAGCCGCCCCGCGACGGTGATGCTCAATGGGCGGAGCTATCCCTACCCGCTGGACAAGCGCCTGATCGTGGCCGACCTCTTCGACCATATCCCCATGAGCGAGCGCATGGCCATGGGCGAACTGGTGATGACAGTCAATGGCAGTGAGGCGGCTCTCGAGACGCCAGTGGCGGCGGGTGACCAGGTGGAGATAAGGTGGGAGTAAGAGTGTCCCTAGTTCCGCTTTGTAGCCCCTTGTCTTAGGTCATATACTCCAATTACTAGTTAGGAGGAGTAACCTATGCCATGTGAATTCGATGCTCAACTGAAGAGGCTGGAAGGAAAGATGGCCTGGCCGGTGTTCTATGCACCTACCGAGTGGATCCAAGGGCAGAGGATCAGCGGCCGACGCAACGTCCGCGTGGTCGTCGATGGCCGCGAGTTCCTAGGTACGCTGCTTCCCAGCCGCAATGGACACTATCTGGTCTACAACCGCGAGATGAAGGAGCACTGCCAGAAAGAACTCGGCGAGACTCTACATGTCATCATGGAGATTGACGATCGTCCGCGTACGGTAGAGCTACCAGAAGATATTAGGGTAGCCCTTGAGTGTGACCAAACGTCATTCTCCAAGTATCAGGTACTGCCCTATTATCTGCAACGCGAAGAGATCAACAAGATCATCAGCGCCAAGACCGCCGCGACACGTGAGCGTAGGCTAGCAGATTTCATCCATAAGCTCCAACAAGGATAGGGAGGATTTGCGGGGGTGCTGCCAGGCATCCCCGCCTCATACTCTCGAGAGACAGCAGGAAACATACTCATCCAAGACGAAAAGGCTACCAATTCAGATCAGCAAGGAGTGATCCCATGAGCCGTCGACCCCTGCGACCAGAGGATATGTTTCTCTTCAAGGCCGCTGGTGACGCGCAACTCTCCCCGGATGGGAAGAGCGCGGTCTACGTCATCCAGAAGCATGACGGTGAGAAGGAGAAGAGTGAGACTGATCTTTATCTCGTGGATCTGACCACCGGTCAGACCCGCCGTCTCACCACCACCGGTAACAACGACACCCCCCGCTTTGCCCCTGATGGTCAGCGGCTAGCCTTCCTCAGCTCCCGTGGGGAGAAGAGCCAGCTCTATATCCTTG